>JBGCFA010000025.1:0-32340 GCA_045106675.1 Bacteroidia bacterium | reverse complement strand
AAAACAACTAATTCTAGGTAAGCATATACTCTATATGAACTTACCAAAGATCCTTTAGTTCAGTCGAGATACTTGAAAGGGGAAAAATAGATTGATTTGTGGCGGATTTCAGTTGGAAGCGAAAGCTTAGTTTTTCTCTAGGAGAGGAAAATCTTATTCTCAGTCTTGATGAATGAAATTTGGCTAGCCTGAGTTCAAAGGGCTATTCCCAGCGCAACAGATTGTCGAGATGCTCCTCTAGCATGACTACTACCACAATATCAGCTTTGACTTGATCTACAATTGCGTGATTCGCTCCATATCGCCACTGGTCCCAGAGGTAATAACTCTCCCTAAAATGCTCACTCAGCCAAGCGATCAGTTGGGTGCTGAAACTATCTCGGATAAACAAAACTCTCGGTCCCTTAGCTTGTGGATTACGGTAACCGATGAAGTATTGATCCGCAAAGACAAAATCCCTCGGACTGGTGATAGAGTAGGGCATATGCGACTCAGCCGTAGCCGGTGACTTCGGCAATAGACGGATGGCTTCTTCTGTATATTGATCCGACATCCCTAACATACCTGCTAGATTCCTGCCTCCATCCTCAAATCTATGTTCGTCGAATTCACTGATGGGTTTGGGCGTTCCCGAGGAGGGATAAAAATGTGAAAGACTGTCAATAATCACCTGATATCCAGCCCAGGCTCCTTTATCATTCCAATGCGTATCGGTTTTGTCATAGAGACGGCCCAGAGATTTTGCCTCATTCAAACTTGACAATAAGTAAGTGGCTTTCGCAGCAGCAATTTCGTTTACGATCTGTACGACTTGCTCAGCCTGCGTTAATCCCTCTCCCGCTTGGAAATGCGCTGGCAAATACTCTGGATACACCTGCGATTTATTTGGCAAAATGTAAAGTTGGAAGTCAATCCCAGCCTGTCGATAGCGATCGATTCTATTGCTTAGCTTGCTGCGCAGAACGCTCAATTGGTAATCCGTAAATCTTGCTTGTTTACGGTATTGGGCGATGGGCTTTGTGCCATAAAAGAGCCATCCTTCTTGTCCCATAATGACTTTTTGGGGTAGGGGAGACAACCGCTTGAGATCGGGATTGAGCTGGTGATAGCGTTTGCTGAGCCAGTCTTTAGCGCCAAAATTGTTGCCCCACCAGAGATCGACTTGTTGCGGCACTGGGTCCAATAAAGCCAATTCTATCTTTGGAAAGCTTGCGCTAGGTGATGGCGTTCCGGGACGGAGAAAATAAAATGCAGCCGCAAATCCCATAAAGCAGATAAAGCCCCCAAGGCTCAGAATCTGGGCGATATGTGAGTGCTTATTCAAAATCTAAAATAGATAAAGGGATTGTAAAGACTACCTGAAACATAGATTGCACTTAGCAGCAATAAGAAATAGATTCCGAAGCTTTTGACGTATGGACTCCAATTTATTTTCCCTTGCAGGGAACGCCAGAGAGCTTGCAAAGCAGGAGTGGAGGCTAGGATGCCCAATGCAACAAAGAGTACGTTATGAAGTGTGAAATATGGCGCTAAGCTAAGCCAATTACTGCTTTGAGTTCCAAAACCAGCTAAGGCTTGAAGATATATCAAACTTTCACTTAAATCAGCACTCCTGAAAAACACCCAAGCTAGTCCAACGGCTAGTAATGTATAGGCTCTTTGTAAAGCAATCGGCCATTTTGTAGGACTGACTTTTTTCTCAAAGAGCATAAAAGCTCCATGTAGCAAGCCCCAAACGATAAAGTTCCAACTGGCCCCATGCCAAAATCCGGTTAAGAAAAACACCAAGACTAGATTGAAATAGAGACGGCCTGACGAGACGCGATTACCGCCAAGCGGGATATATAGATAATCTCTAAACCAAGTTGATAAACTGATATGCCAACGACGCCAAAACTCTCTCACAGAGCGCGCCATATAGGGGAAGTCAAAATTCTCGGGTAGTTCAAACCCCAGCATACGCCCTAAGCCAATGGCCATATCCGAATAGGCAGAAAAGTCAAAGTAAATCTGTAAGCTGTACGCCAACAAAGCCCACCAAGCTAATGCGGCACTTAGCTCATTGGCAGGACCTGCGAAAGCATTATCGGCAATAATACCGATGCTATTGGCTAAAATTAGTTTTTTACTGAGACCTAAGACAAAGCGTTCGATCCCTTGTACAAAGGAATTCAAACTACGCTCTCGTTGGCTCAGTTGTAACGCCAAATCTTTGTAGCGAACAATCGGTCCTGCAATTAATTGCGGAAACAAGGCGATATAAAGGCCTAGCCTGACTGGGTTTTTTTGCGCTATAACTTGGCCTCGATAAACATCTACGAGATAGGAAATCGCTTGGAAGGTGAAAAAGGAAATGCCTAACGGTAGGATGATGCCTTGCCAAGGAATGGCTTCATCAGGAGTTTGGAAGTAGTTAAGGTTTTCGACGACGAAGTTGGCGTACTTAAAAAGCACTAAAAGTGCCAAGTTGACTCCAACTCCTAAGCCAAGGATGGTTTTTTTTGTTTTGGGCTTTTGCCTTGTACCGAGCCAGCGGCCTATGCCATAGTTCAATAAAATTGAACCTGCTAAAATGGCGCTATAGCTGACTCCACCCCAAGCATAAAAGAAGATACTTGCGAACAATAAAAAACCGTTTTGCCATCGCAAAGAGCGAGGCAAACTCAATAAGATTACCAGCGGTAAAAAGAGAAATATAAATACAGGGCTGGTGAAAAGCATAGCCCAAAGCTAGCAAAAAAAGCCTGTTTAGACTGCTTCTACCACTTTAACTTCTGGCACCATGCGAGACATCAAACCTTCGATCCCTGCCTTGAGAGTCAAGGTAGAAGAAGGACATCCAGAACAACTTCCTTGCATACGAAGTTTTAGCGTTCCTTCGTCGAAGGAGTCATAAATAATATCGCCACCGTCTTGCGCTACCGCTGGGCGAACATAGTTTTGGAGCACTTCTTTTATACGACCGACGAGTTCGTTTTCATCCCCAGAAGGAATGGCTTGACTCTCTTCAGCTAATGTACCCGTGATAATATCTTGGCCAGAGGCAAAATACGCCTTAAGAAAATCTTTGACTACGGGAATAATTTCCTCCCATTGAAAGTCTTCTCCTTTACTGACTGTGATAAAATTATGTCCGATAAAAACGCGCTCTACAAACTTGAAATCAAATAGTTTGCGTGCGATTGGGGCTTCGGTGGTATCCTCAACCGTAGGGAAATCAGCCGATCCCTGTGCCATTAGCATTTGACCAACAACAAATTTTAGAGATGCGGGGTTAGGCGTTATTTCCGTATATATCATGATGCGTAGATTCTAATTTATTCGTTAAAATTACGAATTATTCATAAGATTAACGCATCTATGGGCAAGATGTTTAGACATTGATCGCTATTGTCATAGTCTGAAATAAAACTCCCTCCCTAGGTCCAATTGATCAATAGATTTTTGGCATGAGTGAATCGTCAAATTCGTAAGGTTGAGCTTGTCAAAAATCACTGATTTGGACTTGGAAAGGAGATACAGTTGTGCATATGGTCAGCTTAGATGCAAAGTGTTTGGTGCTGGTAGGGACATATTTCAAAAATCCACCTCTTATTAAATTATTATGGTTGATGTAGTTTGAAACGCTTAGCACCAAGTTGGTAAATCAATATTGAAAACATGGGTACAAAAAAATTCCCGAATTACGCTAGTAATTCGGGACCAAATGTAATAGTAGTTGGTAGTTTGTTTTTTTCTGGACCGCTTCTCAGGACGGTCTATAGATGAGTGAGTAGCTCAATCTATACGAATACATACCGTTAAATTCTTGTTAATGGTTGCCTTTGCCTTTTAAAAAAGGTGCATTTTTTTTCGCCCTACTTTTCCAGAGCCGCTTCTTCAAGAACCGCTGCGTTTACTATCAATTGCAGTAATTCGTCTCTATCTGCTTTAAGATCAGCCTCTTGTAATGATTCGAGTCTCGGAATAATCGAATTGTAAGAAGCCTCTGCTTTGTGTTCAGAATCTCTCAACAAAAGTCCAAATTCTGCCACGATACAGCTTAATTGGAAGGCTTCAGAGCATTTTTCCAACGGATATATGCGAGCGTTGATCTCGGTTTCCATCAAAATACTCTTCGTTTCCTTGGGTTGTTTATAGCGAAGCCTGACATAGGCGAGGGTTTCTCCATCTTTCCGCTTTCGCGCAACGCTCGGGTCTGTCTGGGGGACTATCTCGTAGAGAGCAGTTACACTATGTCCTGATCCAAGTTCTCCTGCGTCTTTTTTATCGTCTTCAAAATCCTTCTCTTCAAGGAGGCGGTTTTCATATCCAATCAGACGATAGGACTTTACTTTGCCGGGGTTAAACTCAATTTGAATCTTGACATCTTTTGCGATGGTAAATAAGGTGCCGCTTAGCTCATCACGTAAGACTTTTCGCGCCTCTCTTTGACCATCGATATAAAAATAATTACCATTGCCATGATCAGCGATTTGCTCCATTTGGCCATCTTGATAATTACCTGTACCAAAGCCAAGAACGGTCAAGAATATGCCTGATTTGCGCTTTTCTTCGATCAATTTTACTAATGAGTTTTGATCGCTGAGTCCGACATTGAAATCGCCATCTGTCGCTAATATGATGCGATTATTGCCATTTGTGATGAAATTCTCTTCCGCTAATTGATATGCGCGCTCGATACCTGCTCCTCCGGCAGTGGACCCACCCGCATTAAGCGAGTTTAAAGCTGCCTTGATAGTCGTTTTATCGTTCCCCGCTGTAGGGGAAAGTACTACACCAGCAGCGCCAGCATAAACGACAATACTTACTTTATCCGCTTCCGATAATTGGTCTGCTAATAAGGAAAAACTCTCTCTCAATAGAGGTAGTTTGTTAGGACTCTCCATTGAGCCAGATACATCGATTAGGAATACGAGATTGCTGCCCGGACTTTCCTGCTTAGGGATGCGTTGTCCTTGTATCGCTACGTGCAATAACTGCCTTTCTGAATTCCACGGGCATTCGGTGATCTCAGTTTGGACGGCAAATGGATGCTTATTGTCAGGGCTGGGAGCGTCATAAGCATAAGGGAAGTAATTGATCAGTTCTTCGATCCGTACTGCATCTTTTGGTGGCTGCTGCTGATTGATCAAATAACGTCTGACGTTCGCGTAAGCGGCTTTATCCACATCAATACTCAAAGTAGATATAGGAGAATCCTTCGTTTCAAGATCTCCATTTTCATTGATTTGATTATAGCCTTCCGGTCTTGTTTTATCCTTTTGTAGGCCGTCTGCTGCGCCACGATAGATTTTTTTTCGTGCTTTTGCTGGTGCACGGCTCTCATTGGCCCTTATTGGTACGCTATTGCTGATGTTTTCCTTCCTTGTAGAACCGTAGCCTGTGACGACGACTTCCTCTAAAGTAGCCTGATCAGACTGCATCGGGATTATGATGCTCTTATTAGAAGTGATAATATATTCTTGCCGTTTATACCCTAGAAAACTGACAACGAGCGTATCATATAAAGCAGCTTGAATACTAAATTGGCCTGTATTATCAGTGATGGAGCCTCTGGAAGTATTTTTGACCATAATAGTGGCTCCTACTATTGGGCTATAGGCATTGGCATCAATCACCTTTCCCTTGACGATTTCTTGGGCGGAAATAGATAGCGAAAGCAATAGCGTGAATACGAGAATTGCGATTTGTTTCATTGGGTGTTTTAGGAATAGGATTGATTTTTTATCGATTTCCACAAGACAGACACTCTTTTTTATGAGACTCGCTTCGCGGAACGCGCCATTTCGGATGCCGATGTATCGACAGAGTAATCTAAAGCCTGGCCTATCTAATCTTTCGTTCTGGAAACCATCATCAAAACCAAATTTCCTGTGCCAATCGAAAGGTATTGCAATGCGCTTCAATAATATCTTTTATCTCAACCGAATAGCCTCCTCCCATAGAAACGGCAACTGGAATATCGTTTTGGTAACAAGCCTCTAACACAAATCGATCTCTCTCTTTACAACCTTCACGGGTACAGGCAATCCGTCCTAATTTATCTGTCTCAAGTATATCTACCCCTGCCAAATAAAGGATAATATCGGGCTGTGTTTTTTCAATCAAATTTGGCAGTGTGTTACGCAGTCTTTGTAAATATTCATCATCTCCGGTGCCCAAAGGCAGGCCAATATCGAGATCCGACTGTTCTTTTTGGAGCGGATAGTTGGCTTCGCAGTGCATGCTAAAGGTGAAGACCCGCTGCTCGGAACGAAAAATTTCGGCTGTACCATTGCCTTGATGGACATCTAGATCCACGATGAGGATGCGTTCGGCAAGGCCGTGATCCAAAAGGTAGTTAGCGGCAATGCCAAAATCGTTGAGTAAGCAAAATCCTTCGCCTCTATCTGTAAAAGCATGATGCGTGCCTCCAGCGATATTCATCGAAACTCCATGCTCTAAAGCAAAAAGGCAATTGTCGATAGTGCCTTGGGCGATGGTGATGCCGCGTTCGATGAGTCGGGAAGAAAGTGGAAAGCCGGTACGTCTAATCTCTTTTGGGCTAAGGCTTTGAGTCTTGAGTTTTTGCCAATAGGAGGCCTTGTGAGTGCTTAGTATGACCGACTCGGAGACCTGACCAGGCTCAAAGAAGTTTTCTTGGGTGAGGGTACCTTCATAGATAAGTTGTTCTGGTATAAGACTGTACTTCTCCATCGGGAAACGATGGCCGTCTGGAAGAGGATGTTTGTATAGAGGAGACCAAGCAACTTTTAGCACTGAATTTTTCTGCTTTTTTGATTATAATTAAGCGAATTTAAAAAACCTTCCAACTATTACTATTTAGTGTCAGTCTTTGTTACATCAAACCAACTAAAGATATGAGAAAGTTAGTACGATTTTTTGTTTACCTCTTTGTCATTGCCGGTGCGTACTATTTTTTCAACTGGATCGGCTCAGATGATAATGATAAGCATCATGAACATGTAAGCATTGAGCATGTTGAAGAACACCATGATGACCACGATGGACATGGACATGATATTGATGGGCATCGCCATTCAATTCATGCGAGTGAAATAGAGACTTTGGAATCATTTAGCAAACTGAGTGTTAGCGGTGCCTATGAAGTGCACTTAACACAAGGTGATGGCTATACGCTAGAAGCGAAAGGCAATGATGACGATCTAGATAGATTGCGCTACGAAGTCAATGGAGACAAATTGAAGGTATATTCAGAGGATGGTACTTGGAAATTTGATGATGAAATCCACCTCTATATTACTTCCCCAACATTTGAGTCTATTCACGTTAGTGGAGGAGTCGAGTTGGAAACAGAAAACACAATCGAATCGGATGTTTTAGCAATCAATGTATCTGGTGCAGCTGATCTTGATCTGAATCTAGCAGTAGATGATTTGAGAGTAGGACTTTCGGGCGCTGCTAATGCAGAACTTGAAGGAAGCGCAGAATCTGCTAGTTACTCAGTAAGTGGAGCAGGGCATATCGATGCAGATGATCTAAAAAGTAGTTCTGTTAAAATCGACTTGAGTGGAGCCGCAGCTGCAGATGTTTATGCTACAGAGTCTTTAGATGTAAAGATTTCGGGTGCTGGTTCTGTGAGCTATAAAGGCGATCCTGAAGTGAGAAAGAGTATTTCTGGTCTCGGATCGGTTAGAAAAAAATAAATCATATTCTATATATGATAAGAAGGTTGATAGGCGAAAAGCCTGTCAACCTTTTTTTTGATATATGATAGTGAGCATTTTTGCCGCTTCGCCGAACGCCGGTACTTCTCCTGGATCCTGAGGTTCTCGAAGGGCCAGCACTTTTTCCCTGCTTCGCAGAACGCTTGTACTTTATGGGCATTTCGACAGGCTCAATGTCCAGTGAAATTTTTTGTCATGAGCCTAGTTTACCTCGAACTGTAGGGAGAGAAAGCATCTCTAGTAGTTTTCTCTCTGCTTTGCCGAACGCTGGTACTTCTCCTGTATCCTGAGGTTCTCGAAGGGCCAGCACTTTTTCCCTGCTTCGCAGAACGCTTGTACTTTATGGGCATTTCGACAGGCTCAATGTCCAGTGAGATTTTTTGTCATGAGCCTAGTTTGCCTCGAACAATAGGGAGAGTAAGCATCTATAGTAGTTTTCTCTCTGCTTTGCCGAACGCTTGTACTTCTCCTGTATCCTGAGGTTCTCGAAGGGGCAGCACTTTCTCTCTGCTTTGCCGAACGCTTGTACTTCTCCTGTATCCTGAGGTTCTCGAAGGGTCAGCACTTTCTCTCTGCTTTGCCGAACGCTTGTACTTCTCCTGTATCCTGAGGTTCTCGAAGGACAGTGCACTTCTCTCTGCTTTGCCGAACGATTGCGTCTAAGACTTATGCAAATTGAATGTCGTGCAATTTGCGATAGAGACCATCATTATTTAAAAGCTCAGCATGCTTGCCTGCCTCTACGATCTTGCCTTCCTCGATAACTAAGATTTGATCGGCCTGTTGGATCGTAGAAAGGCGATGGGCAATCACGATAGAAGTCCGATCTCGCATCAAACGGTCCAGCGCTTCTTGTACTGCTTTTTCGGATTGGGTATCGAGATTGGAAGTGGCTTCGTCGAGGATCAATATCGGAGGATTGCGCAAGATCGCTCTGGCTATGGCTATCCTTTGTCGCTGTCCGCCTGATAAACGAGTGCCCCTTTCTCCGATGATGGTATCGTAGCCTTCAGGCAGAGCCATGATGAATTCATGCGCATTGGCAATTTGGGCAGCACCTTTGACCGCTTCTGGATCGGCCTCGGGGAGGCCATAGGCGATGTTTTGCAAGACACTATCGTGAAAGAGGATACCTTCTTGGGTTACGACCCCAAATAGCGCCCTCAAATCCGTCAATTTTGTCGCTTTGATGTCTTGGCCGTCGATACTGATCGTTCCGGAGACCGGATCATAAAAACGAGGCAACAAATCAGCAAGGGTTGATTTACCTGCGCCACTTGGTCCTACCAATGCGAGCATTTGGCCTTTGCGTAAGCTGAAATTGAGGTCTGCCAATACCAATTCCTCATCATAAGCAAAACTAACCTTGTCAAAGGCAATCTCTTTTTCAAAACTGGCTAAGGCTTTAGCTGTAGGACTATCTTGAATGACTGGCTGTTCGTCTAGTAGTTGTTCTATACGAGCGAAGGCAGCATTGCCTTTTTGGATTTTGGATACGGCAGTTGAAATCAATTTGATTGGCGCTAAAAATTGCGTAAAAACTGCTAGGAAGCCAATAAACTCAGAAGCTTTGAGTGTTGGCTCCTCCGCCAATATCAAACTACCTCCATAAAAGATCACCACACAGATGATCCCAATACTGACGATTTCAGTAACGGGTGAAGCGAGATTGAGGCGGCGGGAAATACTGACTTGTAAGCGAGTAAAGCGCTGATTTTGCTCGGCATACTTTTCTCTTTCGTAATCTTCGCGCTGGAAAGCCTTGACAATCCGCATCCCACTCAAAAATTCATCGAGCGTAGAAGTCAACTCTCCGAGAACGGCTTGCCCCTTGCGTGTATCTCGCTTCAAGGGTCTAGCAATCGCATTGATGGCAATGGCGGTCAATGGCAAGATAATCAGGATAAAAAGGGTCATCTGCCAAGAGATAAACAGCAAAGCCGCCAAAAAGACCAATACGGTCAAGGGTTCTCTAAATAAATTTTGCAGAGTGGAGATGATCGCTTCCGTTACGGTATTGACATCACTTACCATACGGCTGATAATATCTCCCTTTTTGTGGCGGGTATAAAAACCTAAGTCGAGTTGAGTCAAATGTGCAAACATCCGATTGCGTAGCTCTTGGACGATACCGTTCTCCAAGGGAGCCATACAATAACTGCCCATATAGCGTGCGATGTTTTTGATCACAATCGCGACTAGGAGCACTGAGCAAAAGCCTAATAATATCCTACTCGCAGGATATTGGAGCATCCATTGACTGAGTTGATAGTAGGCATGGGCTTTAACAGAAGAAGATTCATACCAAACCATAGTCTCTGTCGGAGCAGGGGCGCTCTGATCGAAGAGGATTTCCAAAAAAGGAATCACTGCGACCAAGGAAACAGCGCTGAATATGGTATAGGCCAGCATTGCGACTAGCGCCCATGCTCCCCAGCCCCACCAGGCTCTTCCAAACTCTATTATTCTATAGTAAGTGTGCATTTCGTACCTTTGGCCGGTTCGCAGTCAAAAGTATATGTCAGAAACGATTGTTCAAAAGAAAATTGCCAGCTTAATCCAAATGGAGTTAAGCGAAATCTTGAGTCGGCAACTCACCTACGTACCGGGTATCCTGCTTACGGTGACCACGGCACGTATAGTACCAGATCTAAGTTTAGCGAAGGTATACATTTCCACTTTACCAGATGCCAAATTAGAAGAAACTATTAAGGCTTTACGCGATAATAGTTGGGAAGTACGTTATGCCCTTGGGCAACGGATTCGCAATAAGGTGCGTAAAATTCCAGAGTTAGTCTTTTTTGCGGATGATTCCTTTGTGGAAGCAGAACGCATCAATAAACTGATGGAAGAACTCGAAATTCCGGACAATAGTCCTGAAGAAGGCGATAATCAAGACTGAATCTAAGCTGCATGCGATTTATCCTTTTCATCGCTAGACGATATTTTTTCTCTCGCAATTTTGGCAATGCCATCAATATCATCACCATCGTGGCGGTATTGGGGATCGGTGTGTGTACGGCGGCACTGATTTTAGTGCTTTCTGTATTCAACGGATTGACCAATTTTATTGAGGACCTTTTTGCCGCTATGGATCCCGATATCAAAGTCGTGGCTACAGTGGGCCAATACATGGAGGAGGATGATGAGATGTATCGGCTCCTGCAAGAAGTCGATGGTGTAGTAGCGATTACGCGTACTATCGAGGGTAAAGTGGTGCTGGATTATGTTGACAATCAGGCGATTGCTGTATTGAAAGGCGTTGAGCCAGACTTCAATACTGTCAATCAGATTGACACATTTGTCTATGAAGGCAATTACGACTTCGCCGAACGCAATAACATACCGCAAGCTATTTTTGGTAATGGTGTTGCTGCTAAGCTCAAAGCAAATATTCTCAATGAGGTAGAACCCGTCAGGGTCTTATATATCCCGCAGGAGTCTAATCTGACCAACCCTAATGCGATCAAGACGGACTTTTTGTTTCCCTCTGGATTCTTTAGTGTGCAATTGGAGTATGACGAGAAATTCGTCATATCTGATTATGCAACGGTACAAGATATTCTGGATTCGCAGGGTAAACTTAGCGCTTACGAATTGCGCTTAGCCAATATTGATGATGCCGAAAAAGTGCAGGCAGAATTGCGCGTTCTCCTAGGAGAAGATTATAAAGTTCTCACTTGGTTTGAACAACATAGTACACTCTATCGGGTGATGCGCAACGAAAAATATATCAGTTATTTGATTCTGGTCTTAATGCTCTCTATCGCTGCTGTAAACATTGTGGGGAGTCTTTCTATGATTGTGATCGAAAAGGTGCATGATATTGCGGTCTTGAAGTCCTTTGGAGCTTCTGATAGATTGATTAGCAAAATCTTCCAAGTGGAAGGCATTCTCGTCGGAGGTGCAGGTGCATTATTTGGGGTCATTGTAGCTACTACCTTAGGGCTCTTGCAGCAAAACTATGGCTTAGTCAAACTTGAAGGAGGAGATAGCTTCAGAGTCAAAGCTTTTCCGATCGCTTTGGAGATGAGTGATTTTGTGTTGGTGATCCTTACGGTAACGGTTTTGTCTTATCTCGCGGGTATCTATCCTTCGCGAGTCGCTGCTAAAACCAAAGTGGTGGATGGGCTGAGAATGTGAGGAATCTGCCAATAAGAATATCATCAGTTTGCAAACCGTCGGCTACATCAAAACGGATAATTAATCCCTACATTCAACTGCCACCTTTTAGAGTCAGCTGCATCTGGATTGCCCAAAACCCAACCTCTGGCTAGATCAGGTGCAAATAATTGCTGGGCTAAGTCAAAGCGCAGGATCAAAAAGGAAAAGTCAAATCTAAAGCCAATACCGGCATCCCAACCCAAAGCTAAGTTTTCAGGTGCAATGATACTGGCATCTCCCAACTGCTCTCTGGTACGTTCTGCTTCATGAAACCAAACGTTACCGATATCGGTAAAGAAGGCCATTTCCAAATAGCTCCACACATCAACTCTATATTCCAGATTGGCTTCGAGGATAAATTCTCCTCCGGGGGCAATCAAACTCAAATTGACACTGTCCCCAGTAGCCGCTGATTGAAAATCACTGAGACTAGATCTACCGGGTCCTAGGGTGTTCGAAATCCAGCCGCGCATACTATTGGTACCTCCAGTGAAAAATCTACTTTCATAGGGCACGGTCGGTGTATTGTTGTAAGTATAGGAAGCACCCAAAAAAGCTCTCATGACCACTTCTGATTGTTGATCAATCGGAAATAGCCATTTGTTTTCAAAAGAAGCTTTGAGGTATTGTCCATAAAAGATCCGATTGAAAAGTAGATTGTCATTCAGACTTTCATCATTGTTGTTGCCTTGGGTGGCTGCATCGATCAGATAAGGCAAATTGCCGCCAATCTCTGCGGCTGTGCGATACCAATAGGTCGGTCTAATGCGAGTCTTGCCATAGTTTTGATAGGTGAAGCTATACTGCATCCTCGAACCAAAGCGGCGTTCGTAATCGCGCTGAATAATGATCGGAAGATTGTCGATCTGCTCCTGAAAGGCGTCGCTAACGTTGCGTACATCAATTAAATCCACAAATATAGGCGTCAAACGACTTACCGCTTGATCGCTAAAGGGAATATGATTCCATCGATAAGTCAATTGCCCACCTGTGGTAACTCGATTGAATTCAAGGCGACTCTCCAATCGGTAGTTTGCCGAAATCGTGGTATAGGGACTCAATTGACTGAGATCGGTTTTAGTCGAGAAGGGGAGGAGAAAGCGGTTAAAGTTTAAGCGAGTATTGGCCGCAAGCTCATAAAATAGCGCTCGATTGTTTTCCTCCTCGATACTTTGATAGAGGCCTAAATTGCCCGAGAGACTAATTTCCAAAAACTCACTATTGCGAAATGCATTACGATCTCTAAATACAATATTTGAACCAATACTAGGCAAATTGGTGCTGATGATATCGTTGGAAAAACCTTCTGTACCAATTCTAATTTGATATTTTTTAGCGAGTTGTGTTTCTATCCTGATGTCAACCAAATTACTTGAATCAATCGGTTGATAATTGATCACCACAAAACGAAACATGCCCAAAGTTTGCAAGCGCTGTAGGGTCTGACGACTGCGTTTAAGGCTATATCGTTCGCCTTGGCGAACGATCACTCTTCTACTCAAAAAATTGAAGTTGAGTCGCTTGATATGCTTTTTACTAGTCCGGAAGAGCAGATTGACATTAGAGGCTAATTTACGTTCCGTCAAATGTAGGCTATCCCTCATTGCCTCGTCTAAGTCCGCACTTTGAAAGGAAATGATATCGCTTTCGGGGGCATTTTGAAAGCCGCCAGGTGGCTGGATCTCCATCAAAACATTGCGGATGAAGTAAGGCTTTGGCTGCTCCTTGACGTGAATGTAAATGTCGATCCATTTTACCTGATTACTGTCTGGTAGCATTATTTCAGGCGCAACATCAATCAAAGTATCCACCTCAAAATCGATCATGGTCGGCGTAAAAGTAAAATAGCCAGCGTTCCGCAAGGCGATGGTAGCTCTTGCCCGTTCCAAAGCCATCTTTTTGTGGCTATAGTTTTGACCTCTTTTGATTTCGCTATTGGGCATTGCATAGGCAGTCAAAAAAGCACTGTCACTAGGATTGCTCAACTGTAGGATCACATTGCGATAGCGGTAGGCTGTTCCCTCATCAATGCTGAAAACTACCCCGAGTTTATTGCTCTCCTTTTCTTTTTTACCCGCTTTTTCAATGCTATAACTCACCTTGGGATAAAAATAGCCAGCTGCGAAATAAGCATTCCTAATATTGATCCGATCTTGCTGTAAAACTGTCGTATCAAGAATTTGAGGTGCCTCTCCTACATCTTGGATCAATTGGCGTGAAAACCATGCTCGTAGTCCTTTGCTCACACTATCTCTTTCGATCCTTTTTCCAAAATTATAGGCATAGAGATAAAATGGACGGCCCAAAAGATTTTGATTGGGTTGGGTTCTCACCACATCATCCAAGCTGTAATCATCCAATGCGATATTACCCTCGTATTTGGGGGCTTTGCTGATCAGGGATTGGCCTTCAGGGACATAACGGGTCGAACGGCAGCTAAATAGACTGGCAGTCAGTGATAATAAGAAGAGGTATTTGATTAGCTTTGTTGGCATGGAATCCCTATCTCGGGCAAAAATAAAACTTTTCAGCTCCCTCCAGCAGAAAAAATATCGCGAAAGGCATAAACGCTTTCTCATTGAAGGCAAAAAACTTTATGAGGAGGCGATCCATGAAGCTTGGGAGATCGAGGCAATCATCATACCTGAGGGTGAAAAACCGATGATTGATCCTGATAAAGCTCCCGCTCCGGTATATCTAACGCCTCCGACTGTTTTTAAGCGTATGAGTAGTCAAGTCTCGCCTGAAGGGCCGATTTGTGTACTCATTATGCCCGAATCTACTCATGAATCCATTCAAAACGAATTATTGCCTGAGGGACCCGGCTTACTTATCGCTGGTCTGCAAGATCCCGGCAATTTAGGGACCATCATGCGGACGGCCGATTGGTTAGGCTTTAAAGACATTGTGTTTGGGCCAGATACGGTAGATGTATGGAATTATAAATGCCTGCGTGCTTCGATGGGGTCTATTTTTCGATTACAGTTCCATCAAATCAGTGATTGGCCTTCGTTTTTGTCGCAGCAAAAAACGCGGATCTGGGTCGCTGATATGGAAGGCACTGACTTGGGAGATGCAGTGATGGGCACTTCGGATTGGTTACTCGTTGGCAATGAGGCCAATGGTATTTCTGAAGATATTCGGGCAATTGATCGCCTCAATCGCGTAACTATCCCTCGTCATGGTGGGGGAGAATCCCTCAATGTAGCTATTGCAACCGCGATATTGGCGTGGAAATTGCGCTCTGCTTGAAATATTCCATTCAAATAGTTATTTTATTGTAAGAAATATCAATTCAACTACGGCGTGAATCGCTTTACCAGCCTCAACGCCTTGCTCCTGTACTGGCAAGAATTACCACCATCCCTACAAATAGTGCTTCTTTTATTAGGGGGGCTTTTTTGTCTATGGGCTTTGTTTTCGGTCGCCCAAGCCGTCTATTCGCTTGTCAAAACCCGGATGGTTTATCCGCACCTATCACCATTTGTTGATGCTGCTTATCTCCAAAATGTATGGAAAAAACCTATCGCTCGCTGGGGGTTTTTGCCTGATCAAGGCATGCTTCCTCTTTTGGACTACTTCGTAGAACGCTTTGACACACAGCCAGCATTGGAACGAAATTTTTATCTACTGCTTGGCCCGTCGGGTAGTGGTAAGACACATTTTTTGCTTCGACTTTATGCTAAGTTTAGCCATAATGGTCTATTTAAGCGGCGGGTGAAATATGTTTCATTGTCTCAAATGACCGATTTGTCAAGTTTAGCTAAGCTTGAAGATGCCGCGAATACGGTTTTACTGCTTGATGGATTAGATGAAGATTCTTTGGCGTATGGCCACTTCGGGGAACGCTTGGACCATATTATTTTGCATACGCAGCAGTATCGCAAGATAATATTGGCCTGTAGTCATGCTCGCTTCGCGGAACTCGAGAACTTAGACCAAGCACATTATACTTTTGTTGGGCCTAAACAATCTGTACGTTTTAACCTTTGCGAATTGGTCCCCATTGAAGGGACAAAATCGATCAGGCCAAGCGTTCGCCAAGGCGTAAAAAAATATAAAAAGACGCAAGATAGGCTGATGCAAAATTGGCCCGAAATAGCAGAGACGCCCCTTTGGTTGGAAAGCTTGCGACTCAGTCCTGTAAAGGAAACCGATCGCTATTATTATCAATTGTTTGGCTATCGAGTGCAGGCCGAGTTAAGTCGTCTTTATGGAAAGACAACACAGCCTGAAGCTGCAGAACGCTTTTTAGAGGCTGTTGCAGGTAGTATGGCGATTCATTGGCAAGACGGACGCCCATCGCAGCTTGACGTGAAGGAGCTTGAGTCATTAGCAACGATTTTCGGGTTGGATTGGCGGGCCTTACAGCTTCAAATTCTTATGATTCTTGATGGGGGAGTGGTTGTATTTAGACATATCTCGTATTTGAGTTTCTTCCTTAGTCGAGCGGCTTATCGAGATGAACTTAAGCCAAATTTGACTCAATTTACTGGTTTGCCATTGGCGCGAACCTTTTATTTGGAGATGACTTGGTTGCAGTTTTTCCAAAGTTATAAAGGGAAAGGTGCTTATCGCAGTCGTTATGACAAAACGAAGCGTTCGCTCAAGGAGCTAAATGCTTGGGAACTCCCGCTTATCAGTCGCTTATATTTAGAAAATATTGAGGGCTTGGATGTGCGCTTTTTAAGGATGTTAAAACATCTCAAAGGCCTTCATCTCGATACTGCATCAACTAAACTGCTTGATGCTGATTGGGCCCAGGAATTGCCTTCACATGAGTTAGTGCTTTATACGAATGAATCTACTGAGGACGCTAAGATGTGGCGTTCTCGCAGAGTAGGGGAGGATTTGGAAATACAAGAGATTGATCTTGTCCAAAATCTGGACCCTAGTTTGAAACTTTCTTCTCTGTCTAGGCCCAAGATCAATAAGGGTCGAAAAGATATTTTGGAGTTATTTGAGCTAGATTTTGAAAACTTGCCCAATGACTATTGCGAGTCTATTGGCACTGAAACCAATGAAGAAGGCGAACATTTGCAAAGGTTTCAAAGCCGATTGGGTTTACTAGAGTTCTCTTTGTTCAATGAACTTGAGATCGTACAATTTTCGGATCAGACCTATAATGTGATCTTGCGGCATACGCATAAACCGACGATGCTAGAGGAAACGGTTGCTGAAATGGTCGCGGCATTATTCAAAGTTTATGGGGAAGATGATCTGCATCGCACTCTACTTACTGATGACGATCTCAGTCAAATTGAAGATGGACTTTGGTTGGGGCGAAAATATACTTGGCAGAATACGGACTTTTACGCTTATCCGCTATATTTGTATATGGATCAGGCGCAACAGATACAATTGGTGATGTGTGGCTTGAGTCCTGAATTGGTTTCAGAGCTGAGCTCTTGAAGCATATACTTACCACCATGAATCCATTTATCTCCCTGCTTTTGGTGACTTTTGTGGGCATCGGTTGCACTACTAGTTCCAATGCGTCTGCAGATGCATTGGCTGCTATCTCAGAAACAGAAAATATCGTCTCTACTGAATCGCTTATGCCACAAACGGACTCTGTTGATGTCGCCTATCTTCTGGGACAATTTGAGCAATCCAAGGATACTAATTTTGCGCGTATTGCTGATTCACACAGTGCTGGTTCTGCCAGAGGCGCATATTTGCATAAGGAAGCTTATCGCGCTTTCATTGATATGCATGAGGCAGCCAAGGCAGAGGGTGTCACTTTGACGATACGTTCCGCGACGCGTAACTTCAACTATCAAAAAGGCATATGGGAACGGAAATGGACCGGCAAGCGGCTGCAAGGCGGCGAAAACCTGGCTCAGACCACCGCTGATCCCAAAGAACGAGCTTTGAAAATACTCCACACCAGTTCTATGCCGGGAACCTCGCGCCATCATTGGGGCACCGATATCGATTTAAATGCTTTCGAAAACTCCTATTTCAAGTCCGGTAAAGGCAAAATTGAATATGATTGGCTCGTGAAAAACGCGAGTAAACATGGTTTTGGTCAGCCTTATACCGAGAAAGGGGAATCTCCTGCCCGATCAACTGGTTATGAAGAAGAACGCTGGCATTGGTCTTATTTACCCCTCGCAAAACGCTATCTCGCAGCCTATCAACAGCATATCAGTATAGATATGATTAAAGGTTTTGCCGGTGCAGAGTCTGCCGCTGCTATCGATGTGATCACAAATTATGTATCAGGGATTAATCCTGATTGTAAATAGATTTCCCCTCCGCTTCGCAGAACGCTTTTCCTTTATGGGCATTTCGACAGGCTCAATGTCCCGTGAAATTTTTTGTCTTGCTGAGCGATCGCCGAAGCATCTTTAAGAGTACTCTTCGCTTTGTGAAACGCGAGGGAAGCGAGGAGAAATCTAAAATCTCCCATCGAGCGACTTATGCACTTAAATGGATTTGTTTATAAAAAAATAGGCGCGCAATATAATGCGCGCCTATTTTTTTATGAATAATGATGATTACTCGTTACGACCAGAGGAATCCTCTGAATCGTCGCTACCGTTTTGCATTGCTTCAACTTTTTGTTGACGCTGCATAGGGTTTTGACCTGAACCGCGGAAACGACTAAAATCCTGCTTATAGAGCTGGAAACGGCTTGGAGCCATGCGTGGCGGCCAATGATTGTTTTCAGTATCAACATCAGCCGTTTCGAGGAATGGATCGAGAGAAACACCTGCAACAACCTTTTCAGTGATAAACACTTTGCTCACCTGATTGGCGTTTGTCCGCCATATTTCAGCAGGGATACGATGGATCTCTGTACTACCATCTTCAAAAGTGAACTGGACAATGAGGGGCATTACCAAACCACCAAGATTCTCAAAGTCTATCTGATAGTAGTTATTATTGGATTCGATAACTGCTTTTTCCTCATCGCTTAATTTTGCGAAATAGTTATCATATTCTTTTTTGTCTAGGACAGACACTGCATAAAGATCACGCTTATTGTAAAAATCCTGTAACTCAGGATATTTCTCCATGACCGTTTGAGAAATTACCTCCTTATTGCGTTGAGCATCAACTGTCATTGGCTTGCTTTCTGCTTGCGTCTGGGCCAATGGCTTTTCTGTCTCAGGATTACGCGAATTGATCTGAATCCATTTAATGTCTTTGATGGCTATATCCACATGATCGGTAGTGTAAAACCATCCTCTCCAAAACCAGTCAAGATCGGTACCAGAAGCATCTTCCATCGTACGGAAAAAGTCTGCAGGACTAGGCTGTTTGAACATCCAGCGCTGAGAATACTCACGGAAGGCAAAATCGAATAATTCACGACCCATAACAGTCTCGCGTAAGATGTTGAGCGCCGTTGCGGGCTTACCATAAGCATTATTGCCAAACTGATAGATTGATTCAGAATTGGTCATGATAGGCGTGATATTGGATTTGTCGCCACCCATATAGCTGGTGATATTGGCGACTGGGCCTCTACGGGAAGGATAATCACGCTGCCATTCTTGCTCTGTAAGGTATTGTAGAAATGAATTGAGGCCTTCATCCATCCAAGTCCATTGGCGTTCGTCAGAATTGACGATCATAGGGAAATAGTTGTGTCCAACTTCATGAATGATCACTGAGATCATACCGTGTTTGGTACGCTCAGAGTAAGTACCGTCTGCCTCTGGTCGTCCTCCGTTGAAGCAAATCATTGGATACTCCATGCCGATACGATTGGTGTGAACCGAAATCGCGACGGGATAAGGATAATCAAAGGTATGTCTAGAGTAAACTTCTACAGTATGGGCTACGGCCCGTGTGGAGTAGCGTTCCCAAAGTGGGTTGCCCTCCTTTGGATAGTAAGACATACACATCACGTCTTGCTTGCCCGACTTGACGCCCAAGGCATCCCAGATAAACTTACGAGAAGAAGCAAAGGCGAAATCACGTACATTCTCAGCGTAGAAAGTCCAAGTTTTAGTTTTGGAAGACTTCTCTTTTTCAGCAGCTTCCGCTTCCGCTTGGGTTACGATCATTACGGGCTTTTCGGCGGTTTTGGCCTGCGCCCAACGCTTCTTTTGAGTGCTAGTGAGGATTTTACTAGCGTTTTGTAGGGTTCCGGTTGCACCAACGACATGGTCTGAAGGCACGGTAAGGTTTACGTTATAGTTACCAAACACTAGGGTAAACTCTCCATTGCCAAGAAACTGCTTGTTTTGCCAGCCATATACATCATTGTAGACACATAGACGTGGGAAAAACTGGGCTATAGTATAGAGGTAATTGTCATCAGTTTCGAAGTATTCGTAACCAGAACGACCACCAATCGCCATGCGATCATTGATATTGTACCACCACTTGATATTGAAACTGACACTACCACCTGCTGCCAAAGGAGTCGGTAGGTCAACACGCATCATGGTTTTGTTGATGGTATAAGACAGCGCTTTACCATTGGCATCTTTTACATGGTCAATTTTAAAACCACCGTCAAAATTTGCCAGAGTCTCCCACCTTTTGAGCTGATTGAAAGAAACGCCTTTATCGCTGATCTGACTAGGGGAAGTTGTATAAGTGTCTGAATCCTTCGCTCTACGGTTTTGGTCTAGTTGTAACCAAAGGTAAGTCAGCCGATCAGGAGAGTTGTTGGTATAGGTGATGGTTTCTTCACCATAGATACGTTGATTCTCATCATCGAGGCGGATATCCATATCATAGTCAGCTTGTTGCTGATAATAGGCATGTCCGGGAGCTCCTGCGCCATTGCGGTAAACATTAGGAGTGGGGATATCCTCGCCGAGTTGACGGAATTTGTTTTGATTGGTACGGGGAGCGTCCTGTGCCTGAGTCATAAGACTGCCAAGCATCAAGGCACCCATAAGTACCAATGGAATAAGTTTAAATTTTCTCATAGCAAGCTTGATTGAAAATAATATCACCAGAAAATGGCGGATCGCAATAAAAGCCATGAGACTCCTGCTGCCGCGCCAGATACAAATATATTCCATTCCCTCTGTGGTGCCCGCAATAGGCCGACGATCACAAAAGAAAGCAGAATTATACCCGCAACAATTGCCAGTTGTCCGAGTTCAATACCAAGATTAAAGGCCAATAATGGCTGAAATAGGCTTTCTTCTCCCATTAGCATGGAACGCAAAAGTGTAGAAAAACCAAGTCCATGTACTAAGCCGAATACAAGCGCGATCAGATATTGAGTGCGCATTCCCTGTTGGGTAATTTCGGTTTGTTTACGAAATACATTTAGCAAAGCCGTCGTTAAAATACTGAGTGGGATCAAAAACTCTATTACTTGGCCTAAGCTAAAACTCGTTTCTCTTAGGCTAAAAGTGTGATTCATATCTACCACATTTAGAGTGGCTAAGACTAGTGAAACACTATGACCAATAGTGAAAGCAGTTATTAACACCAATAGATTACGCCACTGTTTCAGCTGGTAAACCGCACAGAGCGCCAATAGGAAAAGCATATGATCATACGCTCCCCAATCTAAGATGTGAAGGAATCCAATTTGTAGATATGTTTCAAATGTACTCACAGAAGCTATTTTGACAATCTGACAAAAATAATTGATTAACTTTGAGAATGAAACTTATTATCGTCCGGACAGCTTTGTTTTTCTTGCTTATCCTAGCTCTTTCCGGCTTTGTGCATCCTTTTTATTTTAGCCTTACACAGATTGACCACAATCCTGAAACACAATCCTTAGAAATAACCCTAAAGTTATTTACTACTGATATAGAACAAGCTTTGGAAGCCAATGGCACAGGACGATTGAATTTAGGAGCCGAAAAAGAATTGGGTGAAGCTGATCGGTATATAGAAACATACCTAAGAGACCATCTAGAACTCAAAACGGATGGCCAATTGCTCGAGTATGAGTTTCTCGGCAAGGAAGTAGAATTGGATGTGGTATGGTGTTATGTTGAGGTTTTGTCTGTGCCAGAACTCAAGCAATTAGAGATAAAAAATACCTTACTCATCGAGATGTTTGAAGAGCAGCAAAACGTTGTTCAGATCAAGGTTGGAAACCAAAAAAAGAGTGCTTTGCTACGCAAGGGATCCACGACAGAAACTATCATTTTTGATTAGTAGTCGCTTGAACCTGAAGGTATTCCTGTACAGGATTCATTATTGCTAATAATGTTTGCCAGTTATGCGACTTTCCGTATATTCGCAATCGTTTTATTTGCAACCATGACTTTTTAAGAAAATGAAGAAAATTTTTATGTTAGCGGCATTTGCCGCCATGTACTCTTGTGCGCTATTCGCTCAAGAGAAGGATGACGATCAGATGGTGATCGATTCTATTGAAAACTCATTGGAGTACCAAACAGGAACAATTGAACTAGATGAGGGGAATGCTATTTTGAATGTGCCTGCGGGTTTCCGTTACCTTGATCCTGAGCAAGCCAATTTTGTTCTCAGTAGTCTTTGGGGAAATCCTGAAGATGATGCGATCCTTGGCCTACTCGTACCTGAAAACAAAGGCGTTCTCGCTGGAGATAGTTGGGTTTTTACCATCAACTATGATGAAATGGGCTATGTCGAAGACGAAGATGCTGAAGACATTGACTATGATGATTTGCTCGAAGAGCAACAAACTGACACCCGAGCCTCAAATGAGCAGCGGGAGAAATTAGGCTACGAAACGGTAGCACTGATCGGTTGGGCTGCTAGCCCTTATTATGACAAAAACCATAAGGTATTGCATTGGGCTAAGGAGCTCAACTTTGGTGGGGATAGCGTAAACACGCTAAACTATAATCTTCGAGTACTAGGTCGTAAAGGCATCTTTTTGATTAATGCGGTAGCTAGCATGAGCGAATTGCCAGAAGTTGAGCAAAATATCGATAAAGTCATCACTAGCGTATCGTTTGCCGAAGGCAGCCGCTATAGCGACTTTGATCCTGATGTGGATGAGGTTGCTGCTTGGACAGTTGGTGGGCTAGTTGCCGGAAAAGTCTTAGCCAAAGTAGGATTCTTTGCTTTGATCGCTAAGTTTTGGAAAATAATCGCGATTGCTATCGCGGGTGTTGGTGGCAGTATTTGGAAGTTTCTTCGCGGTAAAAAAGACGATGAAGTTTCTGAATAGGTACTACCTAAGTTATTCACCATATAAGTGAATCTGAAAATCCGTTTCCTCTTGCTAGAGGAAACGGATTTTGCTTTCAGAGAAGGTTTTTTTACTCAAGCCTGAGCGACTTAATCTAAGAAGATTGAACTGATTTGAGCTCTCCTTCCGATTGTTCTCTAAATTGATCCATGCGTCCTAGCATAAAGCGATGCATAAAGCTTGGGGCAAAGCGTGCCATTAGGCCCATCAGCTTGCCAACTGGCGTCATGATGATTTTGCTTTTACGCTTTGCAGCCATTTTAAGAATAAGACCAGCCGTTTGGTCTTGGGTAAGTTTTTTGATGCCTTCTCGCTGTGGGAGATAAGCTTTTACTCCATTGGCATCTAGTAATTCTTTTTTAGGATCGTTTTCGGTAAAGCCTACATAAGCATGACCGACGTAGATGCCGTATTGCTTGAATTCTAATCTCAAGCTTTGGCAAAGCGCTGTCAGGGACATTTTTGTCATTGAGTAGAGACTGTTAAAGGGCAAGCCATATAATCCGGCTAGACTACCGATCATCACTACTCCTCCTTTGCTCGCTTTGAGTGCTTCTATCGCGGCTTTGGTGGTGAAGATGGAACCCATCACATTTACCTGAAAAAGCTTTTCAAACACTTGAGGTTCTACCGACTCAAACTTACCTCTTGTAGTCATCGCAGCATTATTGATCAACAAATCAAGCCTGCCAAAATGCGCTACTGTATCATCTATCAATCTTTTCGCATCATCCCAATCGCTTATATCTCCTTGGATTGCTAAGGGGGCGTAGCCGAGGGCTTTTAGTTCTAACTCGGTTTGGTCGAGTCGGCTTTGATTACGTCCGTTGAGGACTACTTTGGCACCTGAAGCGGCTAATTGAAGCGCCAAGGTTTTTCCGATCCCCATACTGGAACCGGTGATGATGACGACTTTATCGTTGAAGTGTGGATGCATGAAGCTTATTTTTTGAGATATCCATTGGCAAAAAACCAGTCAAATGCTTCTTGCATGGCTTCTTTAATGGGCGTTTGCGGCATGTCTAGCTCCGCAATTGCTTTAGCTGGCGAAAAGAAATGAGAATCACAGGCTACCTTGGCCATCTCGTAGGTGATTTTAGGAGCTTTGCCAGTGAGCTTACCAAACAAACTTGCAAACCAGCCTGTGGCAAGGATCATGAAATCTGGAAGTGTCTTTTTGGGTTGTGATTTTTGAGTGAGTTCTTCTAGTAGACCAAAAGCATCAACATAACTCATATTTTCACCTCCTGCGATATAACATTCTCCAATACGCCCTTGATGAAGGGCATTGACGGTAGCAATGGCTACATCTTTGACTGCTACCCAGTTTCTACCTCCGTTGGTACAAAAGGGGGGGGGATTCTCCCAAGCCGCTACAAGTACAGCACCCGAACTTGGTTTTGTATCATAAGGCCCAATCATGAAGGTAGGGTTGATGACCAAGGCAGGAAGGCCCTTTTCTTTGACGGCTTTGATGATCTCATTTTGCCCACTCAGCTTACTATTGATATAGTCAAGGCCATATTTCTCGCCTTTCCATGCTGTCGTTTCATTGCCAGGGGTATCTTCGGTACCGAAGCCAAAAGAGCTAGCGCTACCGATACAAACCATGCGTTGCACTTTGTGCTTTAGCACAGCATCGATTAAATTTTGTGTCCCTTTGACATTGACTGCAAAGTACTTTTCGCCTTTGGCTGGCCATACATCAGTCAGTCCCGCCACATGGATCACATAATCCATTCCTTCAACGGCTTTATCCAGAGATTGAGCATCCAATAAGTCGCCCTTTTGCTGCTCAATGGGCAATTCGTCCAAACTTGGAAACTTGCGACCTTCTTGCACTAAAGCTCTTACGGTATAATTTTGTGAGAGTAACAGCCTCACCACATTGTTGCCTAGTAGGCCATCTGCCCCAGTTACCAATACACGCTTATCCATCAATAGAGATTTTTACAAATTGAATTTGATTTTGAGGCTCCGTTTCCGTCCAAGCCAACCACAAATGTTTTTGCCAATAATGCAATTGTGGAAACCCACTTTTCCGTCGTGGGTTGATTTCACTAACCTTTATAGCCTCACTTTTGCTGCCATCTGCTCTAAAGGTACAGATGCGTATTTGTCCAGTATCAGCCTCCTTTCGTAGCCAACTAACCCAAGCTTGATTTTGATTGTCAAATTCGATATCAACTCGACCGAGAGCCTGTCCCGCATCAATCAATACTGGATTACCAAATGTTTCTCCTGCATCAAAAGACATACTCGCCAAAACTCTCGCTTCTCCACCTGCTGAAGTAAACCAGGCTACGGCTAAGGTGTCTCCTTTCGCTGTGATAGCGGGCCCATTTACAGGACAACCACTGATTTTCCATTGGTCATTGTGGATGGGTTTGGGTTCTGTCCAGGTTTCGCCTATCTGACGCACTATATATATGTCCCTTACCTCCTGCGGAGAACGATCTCGATAAACGGCCACAAGGCCCTGACTGCTCATCGCCATGTCGGTTTGGCAGCAATCACAGATCCTACGATCCAAAAACTGTACTTTTTGAGAGGCTTGACCTCCTTCGATTGTCGTATACGCAAGCATCATCTCCTCGCTGCCGCCTTTTATATAATTTCGCCCATCTAACCAGATCGCGGCCAAACGTTCCCCGGATAGGGGTACAAAACTAGGAAAGCCATGCTCAGTAGCACTAGTATCTTGGTAAGGCTTAATGGCGGTACTCCAAGCTCCAATATGACTTCGATTGCGGACTTTGATATCATATGCGTACACATCCACCCCTGACTTTTCGAGAGTATGGACGTAAATATTTTGCTTAGGTCCGACAGTAATGGAAGGATAATCTGCCCAATTAACAAACCAATCCCGCCCCGCAGCGGCTAATTCGGGAGAAGACCATTGTTGCCCATCAAAAGCAGCCACCTTATACTGATTTAGACTGTCTTTGCTTTCGTCTAGCCAGCCCATCCAGATAGCGTCTTGATTGCTAGATAAAGTTGGGAAAACACAATTTGTTGATGTTGGCGTGGTTACGCTTTCTATGCTCAATTGGGGCCAAGGCTTTGGCAGACTACATGCCATTAATAAACCTCCCCCCAGCAAAATAAAATAGAAATTACGTAGCTTCATCCTGCGAAAATAGGAAAACTACTACTACTAAACCCAATGAGAAACGTTTTAGGATTGATTAGCCTGCTTCTAATCATCGGGGCATGCACCCCTACTTCCAATAGGTCAGAGGCTCGAACTCAACCCAATATTATCATCATTTTTGCCGATGATCTAGGCTATGGAGATTCGGGAGTTTTTGGACACCCGACCATTCAAACCCCCCATTTAGATCAAATGGCTCGTAAGGGCATGAAATTGACTCAGTTTTACGCTGCTGCTTCTGTTTGCACTCCTAGCCGGGCAGGTCTGATGACGGGCCGTTTGCCGATTCGATCGGGCATGTGTAGCTCCAAGCGTAGAGTGCTTTTTCCTGATTCTGATGGTGGTATCCCTGTTAGTGAACAAACGATTGCGGAGGGGCTGAAATCGGTCGGATATGCGACTGCTTGTGTCGGTAAATGGCATTTAGGACATCAACATCCTCATTTACCTACTGATAATGGCTTTGATGAATACTTTGGCATTCCTTATTCCAACGATATGAGTCCCAAAGAAGCCGTATGGGAAGGCGCGATCAGTTTTCCTAGTATCCCTCTGATGGAAGGTGATAGTATCATCGAAACAGGACCAGATCAGACGCAACTCACTAAGCGCTATACAGAGAAAGCCCTAGATTTCATCGATCGCAATCAGGCTCAACCCTTCTTCCTTTACTTCCCCCATACCTTTCCGCATATACCTTTATATGCCAGCGAAGATTTCATTGGCAAAAGCCAACGAGGACTATACGGAGATGTCGTGGAGGAAATGGATTGGAGCGTCGGGCAGATTCTTAATAAGTTAGAGGAACTTGAACTAAGTGAAAATACTTTAGTGGTTTTTACCAGCGATAATGGTCCTTGGCTCGTCATGAAAGAGGAAGGCGGCTCAGCAGGTTTGCTGCGTCAAGGCAAAGGCTCAAGCTGGGAAGGTGGTCAAAGAGAACCCTTTATCGCCCAATGGCCCGGTATGATTCCTGCTGCTAGCGTCAATAGCGCGATCACAAGTACTATGGATTTGTTGCCTACTTGCTTTGCTTTAGGGGGAGCGGCCTTGCCGAACGATAGAACTATAGATGGCCTAGACCTTATGCCAATACTAAAAGGGGAAGAATCAAATTTACACGATTCCTTTCCTTATTTCCTCGGAGCAGAGCTGTACGCCTTCCGTGAAGGCCCTTGGAAGATTCATTTTAAGACTTTTACGCCATATAAGGGCGAAAAGAGTGTCGTACACGATCCTCCTTTATTGTATCACTTGGAGCATGATCCTAGTGAGACCCATGATCTCGCGGACGAGAAACCTGAAATTATTAACTCATTGATGTTGAAGGCAGAAGCCTTTTTAACTACGATAGATAGTGTGCCTTCTCAACTCGAAAAGCGCCTGCCTTAAGGTTTTTTACTACTTTTAAAGAAAAATACACACGATATGCGCATTCTTTTGGTCTTGATTTTTGTGGGTTTGGGTTTGTTTATGCAGGCTCAAAATACGAAGGAGGGAGCTGGGACAGACCAAGTACATCCCCGTTTACAGATCAGTAATCTCAAAGGAGGAGATTTCCAACCGAGAGCAGGAGGCATTTGCCTCGACAACAAAAGCCAGCTATATGTTTGTACCTGGACTACTGCTGGTTCCATCTTTAAGCACAGTGGCAAAAAAGGGGACACCACCGCTGTTCGGGTCGCTGCCGGCCTTGCCGAACCTTTGGGTCTTCAGTTTTATCAGGGAGATCTATATGTGATTCAACGTCAAGAATTAACTCGTTTGAGAGATTTGAACAATGATGGCATTTTTGATCTATATGAGACGATTTACGATGATTGGGCGCAGAGTGGCAATTTCCACGAACTCGCTTTTGGCTTACCGATGATTGGGGAGCATTTTTTTGTTGGTCTATCTCTCGCTACTAAATCAAGTGGTGAACTAGTAAATGAGCTTGCCGAAGGACGTGGGCAGATCATGAAAATCAACAATTCTGGGGTCGCTGAGGTATTTGCCACCGGATTGAATACGCCATCTGGTTTAAGCGTTGCGATGGATGAGCAATTATTAGTTACTGATCAGTTAGGAAGAAGTTTTAGAGCAGCGCGTTTACTTTTGCTGGGAGAAGGCGATGATGCGGGTTTCCATGCTGGAACGCTAAGTCCTGAAGCTGCTTCTCCATTGTTGTGGATACCCCGCAATGACAAATTTGAAAAACCTGGACAAGCGATACTCTTACAAAAGGGGCCTTACCAAGGCCAAATCGTCTTTGGAGATGTCGTTGGTGGCGGATTAGCTAGAGCGACTATCGAAGAAGTAAACGGTCAATCCCAAGCTTGTCTATATAACTTTAGTCGTGGCTTTGATGCTGGTGTTTTTCGCATCATCGAAGGTGCTGATGGCCAGATTTACATTGGAGGCCTTGATGGTACTGGCAATTGGGGCTTTCCTCGATCCAAACGGATCGCTTTACATTATGTCGAATGGCAAGAGGCCAATGCATTTGAACTCAGCAAAGTAGAAGCTCGCCAAAATGGTTTTATCCTCAATTTTTCTGAACCCTTCGCCGAAGCTATAGCGGATACTGCTTTACATTTGAAATTGGAGCAATGGCATTATCAAGCGGATGGGAGCATTTCTACGGTAGAAACGATTTCAGTAGACTCAATCAGCTTCTCTGATTCTCGCGAGTCGATCTTTATCCAGACAGATAAAATGAAATCCGGCCATGTGGTTCACATTAAACTCGATGATTTATTGCTTAGCAAAGCGGGTAATATGATCCTTAACCCAGAAGCATGGTATACCCTAAACCAGATTCCCAATAAAAGTGGCCCCAATTAGTAAAACTGACTGGAAGAGATAAACAATTAGCCGGATATGATTTCGCTTTGTTTGTAGATTTGAGCTGAAATCGAAGAGGATTAACCTACTATAATGAAATTAAAGATAAAAATGACGCTTTGGAGCCTGATGACTCTACTGATTTTGAGCGTAGGCTGCGAGACAAAGCGTTCCGAGAAGCGGCTACTAGTATTTAGTAAAACCGAAGGATATCGACACCAATCCATAGCAGCAGGCCAAGTAGCTCTGTTTAAAATGGCCTCGGAAAATGGCTTTGTAATCGACACTACTGAAAACGCCGATTTCTTTACCGAAGAATCTCTCGCCAAATACAGTGCTGTGGTATTTCTCAGTACGACTAAAGACGTATTAGATTATCGCCAACAAGCTGATTTTGAACGCTATATCCAATCAGGAGGTGGCTATGTCGGCATTCACGCTGCATCTGATACTGAGTATCATTGGCCTTGGTACGGCAAATTGGTTGGAGCATACTTCAAGAGTCACCCCAGCAATCCTAATGTACTGGAAGGAAGCATGAAAGTGGTCGATAAAACGCATATCTCTACTCAGCATCTCGCAGATGAATGGGTACGTACTGATGAGTTTTACAACTTCAAAAACATCAATCCTGATATTAATACCCTTGTCCAAGCAGATGAGAATAGCTATGAAGGAGGGGAAAATGGTGATTTTCATCCGATGTCATGGTATCATGATTTTGATGGCGGCCGTGCTTGGTATACCAACTTTGGGCATACCGATGAAACTTTTGAAGAACCCGAATTTTTAAAACACTTATTAGGTGGTATCAATTATGCGATTGGTGAAAACCTAGCTTTGAATTATAGTCTCGCTAAAAGCGAACGCGTTCCTCCTGAAGACCGCTTTGCAACTCAAGTCCTCGCTGAAAACCTTAATGAACCTTCTGAACTCCATGTTCTTAATGATGGTAAGGTGTTGTTCACTGAGCGCAAAGGAAGTCTTAAACTTTACGATCCCGAATCTCGTGAGGTCAAAGTGGTGGGGCAGCTAAACGTTCACACTAAGTTTGAAGATGGATTGATGGGACTCTCCCTTGATCCCAACTTCGCCCAAAATGATCATCTCTACCTCTATTATTCACCAGCCGGAGATGAAGCTATTCAACATTTGTCGCGCTTTAGCTTCAAAAACGATAGTTTGATTTTGGCTTCTGAAAAGATATTACTAACAGTTCCTGTCCAGCGGGAGCAATGTTGCCATACCGGTGGTTCGATTCAGTTTGGCTCTGATGGCCTGCTCTATCTTTCTACTGGAGATGACACGAATCCATTTGACACTGGCTATGCTCCGATTGATGAAAATCCAGGCCGTGGTCCTTGGGATGCACAGAAGTCTTCGGCAAATCCCAAAGACCTAAGAGGGAAAATATTGCGTATTCGCCCGACCGATGATGGCGGCTATGAAATTCCCGAAGGCAACCTTTTTGCGACCGATGATTCTGAAGCTCGTCCTGAAATCTATGTGATGGGGTGTCGCAATCCTTATCGTATTTCGATCGATCCTAAAACGCAATACCTCTATTGGGGAGAGGTGGGACCCGATGCTCGTCTCGATAGCAGTCGTGGACCTAAAGGCTATGATGAAGTCAATCAAGCACGTGAAGCGGGCTTCTTTGGCTGGCCACTATTTGTTGGCAATAACTATCCTTATCGTGAAGTCGATTTTACTGATAACTCATATGCGGGATTTTATGATGCGGCTAAACCGATCAATAATTCTCCCAACAATACAGGCAAGCAAGAATTACCAGCTGCCCAGCCTGCTTTTATTTGGTATCCATATGTCGCCTCTCCTGACTTTCCGATAGTAGGTGAAGGAGGACGTAATGCAATGGCAGGACCTGTTTTCTACCATGATTTATTTGCGGGTAAAGCCAGTCAATTTCCTAAGTATTATGATGGGAAGCTCTTTATCTATGACTTTATGCGGGATTGGGTATTTGCGGTTACGATGGCTAAAAATGGTGATTTACAAAAAATCGAACCTTTCCTGCCTAGTCTCAAACTCTCTAGCCCAGTAGATATGGAGTTCGGCCCTGACGGCTCGATGTACATCCTCGAATATGGTACACGTTGGTTTGCTGAAAACCAAGATGCTCGCTTGATTCGAATCAATTATAAAGATGGCAATAGAGCGCCAACTGCTGAGATTCAGGTCGATAAAAAAATAGGTGCGGCTCCATTGACGGTCAAGCTCTCTGCCGAAAACTCTTATGACTACGATGAAGGAGAAAAGCTTAGCTATAGTTGGACGTTCCCCGAGGGGAAAAGCAGTAAAGGCATCAATGCTGACTATACTTTTGAGGAGCCCGGTATCTATGAGGTCATGCTCACGGTAAGTGATAAGGATGGCGCCCTCGGCGAACGCTCTGTCACCATACAAGTCGGGAACGAACCACCAGTTATCAAGGCTAACTTGAAAGGCAACAAAACCTTTTTCTGGAGCGGGCAAGCGCTTGATTATGATATCGATGTGGTAGATCAAGAAGATGGGAGTTTGAAGGCTGGTTCTCTGGCAGACGGCTCCGTGGCGATCTCATTTAGCTATCTTGGCAATAGTGAGGACCGTACCATCGAGGCTCAAGATCATGCCGCCTTGGCGAACGCTAGTATCATTGCCTCTGGAAAGGATCTCATTGGCGAATATGGTTGTATCGCTTGCCACGCGATCGATAAAGTAGTCTTGGGACCGAGTTATCAAGATGTGTCTGAAAAGTATCAAGACAAAGCTGATAAGGTGAGCTATATGATGAGTAAAATCATCAATGGAGGTAGCGGCGTATGGGGGGCAAATGCAATGCCTGCACAAGCACAAGTTTCAGAAGGAGATGCCGAGAAGATCGCTATTTACCTACTTTCACTTGCGAGCAAAGAACCGCTGCCACCAAGTCTTGATCCCTCAGGGAGTTTGCTAATGAATCAACACAAAGGTCAAGGGGAGGGGAGTAGCTATAATCTCCAAATCTCCTACCAAGATCAAGGGGGCGAAGTTGTCGGACCATTGACTGCTTATGAAAGTTATACCTTCCGTTCAGCGCAGGTTTCATTTAAAGAAATGGATGAGTATGCGAGCAAAAATGTAAGCATGCGTACTAAAAGACCCGAAAATATCCGTTACGGGGCTCTAAAAGTTAATGGTATTGGGATTATGCGAAATTTCGATCTTAGCGATGTCAGTAAACTGAGTTTTAGGTATAAGACTAAGTTCGCTGATGCGAGATTGGAAGTACGAATTGACAGTCCGGATGGCCCCTTATTGGGTACTTTTGCACCAAACAAAACCACTGGTAACTTTGATACTAGTGAACTAAGCATAAAAGCTACTCAAGGGATTCACGA
>JBGCFA010000249.1:0-4948 GCA_045106675.1 Bacteroidia bacterium | reverse complement strand
CCCATTGAAGGTCGCAGGTACACCACCCAAAAATTGCCAATTGAAGTTTTGGATCGGCGCGCCGTTGTCATTGAAAGTATATGAAAGCGTATCGAGAATAAATACGCCGCAGGTGTCAACGAGGGTATCGAGTGCTAGGGTAGGCCGTGTAAAAACTGTGATAGTATCAAGCCAAAAGCCTACTCCGCATACGTTTTCAGCTCGGAGTTGCACAAAATAAGTACCGGGCTGATTGAAGCAGATCGTCGGTGAATGCTGCGTGGCGCTAGAACCCATCGGAAAACTAAAACCGTTATTAGGTGTAATGGTCCATTGAAAGTCAGTGCGAGCAATGGCCGTATCTGGGATGGTGAAATTGGTATAGTTGACGCAGCCGCCAGCACAAACTTGATTAGTGTCTGCGGCTGCAAATACGGTTGGCGCTTCGATGACGACTACTTCTCTGCTAAATGTATCAGCACCACAAGAATTTGTCGCGATAAGTGTGATGGTATACTTTCCCGGTGCGCCATAAGTATGGGCTGGAGAAGAAAGAAGACTTGTGTCAGCTGCTCCTAGGGATGGTTCTCCAAAGGTCCATCGAAAAGTCGGGAGATCAGAATACCCAAAGGTAGGATTCGGACAACTTTCATTCAGAGGGGTGATTGTAGTAGTACCTGGAAAACATAGTGTATCTATAGGAGGGAAAAACGCAATAGGCTTTGGCTGTATAGTAATCTGAGTGGTGCTAAAATGCCCAGTTGCTAAACAAGCATTGAAGGCAGTAATTTTGACTACATCTGAAATTCCAAAGAATCCCAAATTGGGAGAGCAGGTGGTCGCGGAATCTATATTGAAGGTGTAAGTCTGATCATCATTCGTAGTTACATTGTAGGTAGGGCCATTAGCACCCCAGTCCCATTCGTAGTAGTCAATATTGTTACAGCTTAGGGTATCGCTCAGATTAAGGACTGTAATTGGAGCACCTTCGCAAGCATCGTTTGCTGGAAAGCCAATGCCAGATCTTGGCTGTCTATAAAATGTCTTTATCTGTGTATAGCTTGGACATGTACTACCTGGTAAAAATAGCTTTGTATCATAGGTGCCAAAACAATTGAGGGTATGCGAAATTGTATCCAAACTTGTGGTTACAACTGTCCCATCGCCAAAGTCCCAAGTAAAGGGCCCCGCAGACAAAGGCGTCTGGGAAGTATCTATGGTATAGAAAACGGTAAACTGACTGATCGTGGTATCGCCCGTACAAAAGTTGGAAGAGGTACTGGTAACGCTTACACTTGGCGTTGCGGGAACCGTAATGGTCCGCGTTTGAGAACAAGGGAGGGCACCTATCGTATCCGTAACCGTTAAACTCGCCGTAAACGTACTCGCTACGGCATTGAATCCGTAGGCGTGAGTTGCGGTTTGCCCAGTGGCGGTATTGCCATCGCCAAAGTCCCATACATATGTCGTCGCGACTCCCGGATTAGCATTGGCGGTAAAAGTGAAAACCTCACCCGGACAGAGACTATCGCCGGGGGCAACACTAAATGTGGCGTCACATTGCCCATAAGCGACCAAGCTCGGCAATAGGAATAGCAGAAAGACTAAGGATTTATTCACAATAGGAGGATTCTGAATTCAAAGAGAAAAACTAAAACTTAGGACAAGTATAGCGTCTGCGCCGAACGGGATCACAATTCATCAGCGTCGCTTTGCCAAAATTGATGACCAAGGAGGCCTCATAGGTGCCACCGCCTTCACTGCGCAAGCCTGACATATTATAGTCATAGCTCAGGCCAAAGCGATAGGTATTGTCAGCATGCTTAAATACCGGATCATTGGCAAACTCCATCCCTAAAGCGACAATGAGCGAATTAGTGTTGAAGCGATTGTCCTGTCCATAGCGGCTATGCATCCAAACTCCGCCCCATAGTCCAGGTGCTTTTTGAAAGCTAAAAGCGGCTCCATATTGAAAGGAGCGATACCAAAATCCATCAAAAGGATTGTTGAGTAGGCCATTAAAAAAACTTGTACTATCTCGCCACCTCGCTGAGGAACGCTGGAGATCAAATTTCAACATCGGCACGAGATGATAGCTCGCACCGCCCCATTCGATGTTTTTGACAAAGGAGAGATCTAGCGTGGCCCGTACGGGCAAAGTGTCCTCCAACAAAAGCGGTGAAGGATCAATCCGTACGATATGGTTGAGCGTGAGGCCCGTTCGCAATCTGTCATCACCAAACTGATAAACAAATGCGGTCCCAAAATCGAGATCAAAAGATTGCGCTAGAGACAAACCATTTGCAGGCATTGGTACCCCAGAAGGCCCAAGTATGCCTTGTATCGCATCTAATTGGTCCGAAAATACCAATTGACTCCAATCGAGACTGCGCCAATCATAGGTTCCTTTCAAGCCAAAACTGAGTTCCCAATCATTGGCCAATTGCTGGCGTTGTGGACGAGAGCGCCAAGCATAGCTCAAGCCGATACTTTGCCAGCGCAATCGACCTTCTCCCTCCATATTGTCCACATAGATCAATCCAAAGGCAGATTGAATACAGGGCAATTCTACATCGACAGCAGCACTATTGGTCGTGAATTGGGCGAGATTTCCTGCAATCGCATACCACTGATTACGGTAATTGGTATTGAAGGTAGTACCTCCTTCGTATCCCGTAAGGGCCGGATTGAGGTAAATCTTATTGGTATAATACTGCGAAAGAATAGGGTCTTGCGCCATGAGGGAACAATTTCCCCAGAGCAACAATCCCAATATTGCTAGACGGTAAATATCTTGCATAAGAGACTGGTAAGATGGATTAGAGCAAACAATAAAGAACTACTCTATTCAGCTCGCACTGACAGAGATTTGGGGAAGCACGAAATATTCTCTCTATTTTGATCGGGATATACCCTGTGCTAGCAATTAGCCATTTTTTTGGCAGTGAAAAAAATCTCTTAGCTTATATTATGGAATTAGTACCCAGAGCAAAAAAATGTCAGATGACTCATCGCCAGAGAGCCTTATCTCAATCTCTATTCCTTCTCTTATTTGCTAGTATTATCATCTCGTGTCGGCTTGCTCCCTCGACCCAAATCAGCCAGCGCTTGCAGCCACAATTAGACTCCTTGCGCGAAGCGACCGATCTAGCCGGCATTGCCGTCGCAATCATCCCGCAAGATGGAGAGTTGATCAACTTATTTAGTGGTTACGCTGATCGCGAACGTCAAACTCCCTTCAAAGCCTCCGATCGCTTATTGATGGGGAGCGTCGGCAAGACTTATGTGTCTGCTTTGGTATTGCAGGAGATCGAAAAGGGTACTCTCAAGCTCGATGATCAGATTGCTGCATGGTTTAGTACGAAACCTTGGTACGACAGTCTTGCCAATGCGCCTGAGATCACCATAGAGATGCTGCTCAATCATACTAGCGGTTTGCCACGTTGGGTGTTCAAACCAGCCGTTTGGCAATCTATGCAAGCCGATCCCAATAAAGTTTGGTCTCATGAAGATCGATTGGAGGGAATATTAGGAGATCCTGCTTTGCATCCTGCGGGCAAGGGTTGGGCCTATTCTGATACCAATTATCTGTTACTCGGGATGATCCTTGAGGCGATCAATGGCAAGACCTTTTATGAGCTGCTCGCAGAACGCTTACTCTTGCCCAACGGATTAACAGATACCCGACCATCCGATCAGCGAGCATTATTTGGCTTGGTGGCTGGCTATACCGCAGAGGGCAATCCCTTTCAAGTGCCTGCCAAAGTGAGTGAAGACGGCGTTTACGCCATCAACCCCCAATTTGAATGGACTGGTGGAGGATTGATGTGTACACCCGCAGATTTGGCTAGATGGGCGAGGCTCTTGTATAGCGGGGAGATATTGCCCAAAGCCCAGATGCAACAAATGTTGAGCACGGCTCCTTATCCGACGCGTTTGCCGGGGGAGGCAAAATATGGCTTAGGGATAATGGTCAGGGAAGATGATTTAGGTGCCAATTATGGGCACGAAGGCTTTATGCCCGGTTTTCAAACGGTGGTATTGCATTATCCTGAGCAACAATTCACTATCGCGCTGATGGTCAATGAAGATCAATTGAGTGGTAAGCATACCGATCCGCTATATGTGTGGGCTAGTTTGTTGGCGAGACAAATTGGGCGGCAAGTAGAGTAAAGAGAGACTTTTTCTAATCATGATAGTCATAATAGCACAAATCAGTTTGTGAGCGGAGGCTAGGCGATTGAGTGCAGCCTTTGTAAATAGAGCTTGTCTTTTTGTTGGTAAGCGACTTATACCTGAATGCTCACACTGATAAATTAATTGGTTGAAGATCAATTTGCTGACCTATAAAAAGGATGACTATGAAGCTGCTTCAAAGCCCTTTATTGTATTTCGCGACAATCTTGATTGTTAGTAGTTTGGTGTTGGCTTGTCGTGAGATGAACCCTCCTGAGCCGCCTGTGAGTATGCAGGCTATTTGGGATTGTTATCAAAGCTCAAATCTAGACTCTCTCGCCTTGCGGAACGCTTTGTTGGGTGAGTGGGAATGGGAATATGTCGAATGCTATTGGGCACCCGAAGAGGCCAGTAATATAAGCTCACATGGAGTCTCGATTTATTTTGATGCCAACGGACGATTAGCAGTTAAATTAGATAATACCTTTTTGGAGTCTGCCACTTGGGAACTGAAAAAAGGAGACAGCGGTTTGTTTGAATTAATCAGTGAACCACGAATTACATACCTCTACGGACGTGTTTTATTATGTGAGGATCGAGTGCTTTTTAATGATTCTTATGTAGATGACTGCGACAATTACTTCAAGCGTAATTGAGCATTATGGATGGTTTTATTAGGGCGCATTTAGCCTTAATTTGCAGCATGGAAGCAGCCCCAAGTCAATATCAATTTCATCAAACCATAGATCCCAAACTACTCGTTCCTTTGCAAAAGGAATGGGAAAAGAGCCTC
>JBGCFA010000248.1:0-5321 GCA_045106675.1 Bacteroidia bacterium | reverse complement strand
CAAAAGGCAAACGCCTAACGGTTTCTCTTCTACAATCTGGAGTCAGTGCGCTTGTCAATCAAGCTACCAATTGGCTAGTAGGAGGGAAGGTGCCGCAGGCAATGGGCTCCGCTCATCCTAATATCGCGCCTTATGGGAGTAAGTTTCGCTGTCAAGGTGGAGATTTGATGGTGCTAGCAGTAGGCAGTGATGCTCAATTTGCGGCCTTATGTGGGATTCTCTCCGAGAACGTTCCGTCTGAGTTTGCGACCAATACGCAGCGCCTCGCGCAACGCCAAATCTTAGAAACATGGCTAGCCAAACGGATTGAGAATTGGCAAAGAGACGATTTGTTAGCGCAGCTAGGCACCGCTAATGTCCCTGCCGGAGCCATCAATCAAATGCCTCAAGTGATGGGGCAGCCCTTAGTAGCCGAAATGATGCTTAAAGGAAATGAATTTACCGGCCTTCGGTCCATTGTCAGTGAGCATCCTCAATTGAGGCTGAGCGAACCACCTCGATTGGGACAAAATACTGCAGCGATTTTGGCTGAATTAGGTTTGTAAAATCAGTAGAGACGCAACAGATTTTGCGCCTCTACTGATTACTGATTTGCTTAGGAGTAATTTTATTACTTCTTGGTCGTAATCTCTACCACTCCATTACGGCCTTTTTCGCCATAGTTTTCGATTGCTTTTTCGCCTTTGACAACATTGACACTAGCGATGTCATCTGGGCTTATTGAGTTCATATCAAAACCTGATTTGACTTCTTTACCATCAACTATGATCAAGGGTTTTGCAGCCTCTATGCTTGTAAGTTTGATTTCTTTGTTAAGGTCAATTTCAATTTTGTCAGGCGAAAAGAAACTATGCTTACTGCTACTTATAGTCTTGCCTAACTGAACCTTGAGTACTCCGCTATTGTCCAATTTGACTTGGTAGTTGGCGAAACCAAGGAAGTTGACCACGAGAGTCGGCGACTCCGTTTCAGGCACACTGATTTCAAAATAACCATTTTCGTCAGTGAGGGCGCCAATGTTTGACTCCTTGACGAGGACAGTTGCACCTGCGATAGGACTTTGGTCTTCGGCATTGACAACTTGGCCTTTGATCACTTTGTTGCCTGTGATATTAGCCACCAATTCGGTGCTGCTTGGAAAGGCGCTGAAGCTAAAGAGACTTAAGCTGAGGGCTGGTATCAGAAGAAGATAAGCGATACGACTCCACTTGCTAGATTTGTTTTGATTCATCATGTTTATCCGTTTGATAGTTGTAAATTTATTGAATGCATTTGCTAGGGCAAAGCGTTGATTTCCAGCGCTTTGCTTGAGTAGTAGTAATTGGTAATCTGTCTTGTTGACACCGGCATCGATCAGGCTTTGATCAGCGAGATATTCGTGTAAAGCCAGCAGGCTTTTTTTGTACATCCAAGCGAGTGGATTAAACCATTGTAGCAGTAAAAAAGCTTCTGCCAATAATATATCTCGCGAATGTTTGCCATCAATATGAGCCTTTTCGTGCTGCAGGATGATGTGGGTAGCTTCATCATTTTTGAGAGCTGCAGGCATGAAAATGTATTTCCTAAAAGAGAAGGGAAACTGAATCGAATTGCCGCTGATTAAGGTGAAATCGGTATGTTTTTCTTTTTTAGAGTTGAAGATCAACTTGCGCAGCCTAGCATGGATATTAGCCATTCTAAAAAGCATAAATAGCAAACCCGCGCAATATATTAGACCGAGACAAAGACTGAGATCCCAGCGTTCGGCAGGGCCGCTAACTTGAACTAAACCCGCACCAAAAGCGGTAGGATCAAGATTGAGCGTGAAGACGGTCGGGAAAGTGATGGTCTTGCTTACTGGCCAGAAAGGGAGCAAAATAGAGGCGAATATCCCTACGATCAGATAGGCGCGATTTAACGCAAAATGAGTGCTTCTTTTTAGCAGTAATTGGTAAAGCCCGTAAATAAGGCTAATGACCAAGCTGACTTTGGCGAGATAAATCAGTACTTCAGTCATTTTGGGCGTTTTTTTCGTTTTCGATCTGCTTGATGAGTGCTTTCAATTCGTCGATACTGATGTTTTCTTCTTGGGCAAACATCGAGATTACACTCTGATATGAATTAGCAAAATAGTCTTTGACGACATTGCCCATGAACTGCTTGCGATATTCTTCCTTTTTTAAGATTGGAAAATATTCATGCGTTTTGCCATAGGCTTTATGTCCTACATAACCCTTTTCTTCTAGCAAGCGCACTAAGGATGAAATCGTATTATAGTGCGATTTTTCGGGTAAATGTTCAATGATGTCCTTGACAAAGCCTTTTTCAAGCTCCCAAAGAATCTGCATTACTTCCTCCTCTTTGCGGGTCAATCGTTTCATAGCATAAAAGTATAACTGAAAATTCAGTTATACAACTATTTTTTCAGTTTCGTAACGATTTAATCAGTTTTTAATCTCGAGTCAGAGACAGTTGAGACATCATTCCTGCTTCGCAGAACGCTCCGCAGCGTTCTGCGAAGCAGGAAGTAAAATCCTAAGAACTCTCCAACTGGACAGGAAAACGGGTTGGTACGAATCCCTAAAAAAGAAAAAGCTTCGGCACCAAAAATGAATTTTAGTGCCGAAGCCATGATGCTGCAATTGGAGCAGCTATATCAACGCGCGCTTACAAAAACGGCTGCGTATCTAACTTACGTGAAATCGCAAAAGCGGCGTTTACCAAACCAACGTGGCTGTATGCCTGTGGGAAATTGCCCCATTGGCTACCGTCTCGATGATCGACATCTTCACTCAATAGGCCAAGATGGTTGCTATACTTCATGAGATTTTCAAAGATTTCGACTGCTTCATCTACTCGGTCTAAGTAGGCAAGTGTTTCTACATACCAGAAGGCACAAATCAAGAAAGTTGTTTCTGGCTCACCGAAATCATCAGCATGCTTATAACGATAGAAGAGTCCCTCTTTGGTTTTGAGTTCCTTTTCCAGTTCCTGAACGTGTATTTGAGCCTTTTCGCTAGTCGGATCGAGATAGCTCATAGTGATCAACTGGAGTAGGCTGGCATCAAGGTTTTTAGAACCTAAGGCCTGGGTATAAACGCCACGTTCTGTATCAAAGCAAGCTTCTAGTTGTTTGACGCTTTCGTCCACTAAGCTGCTCGCGAGTTCGATCATCTCTGGCTCATCGAAGTATTCACCGATCTTGAGTGCTGCTTGACTACCCGCCCAATGGAAGAGGAAAGTATAAGAGTGCAACTGAGCACGATTACGAAACTCCCACAAGCCTGCGTCTGGCTGAGTCATGGTTCTTTCGATCTGCTTTAAGATGCGCATGACCAAAGGCAACATATGACGTTTGTCCTCTTGACGTAGGCGTGCATCTACAAACAATGGCAGTAGAGTAGTCAATACTTGGCCGTACACATCATTTTGGATATGTTCATAAGCCTGATTTCCAACTCTAACGGGCGCATTATTACCTTGGTAGCCTTTTAGCGGTAAGATGTTTTCGACCAGATCAGCGTCTCCTGTAATGGAGTATAGGGGCTGAAAACGATCATTTTCATCTAAGTTGAGCGCGATATTTTCGACATAATGGGCGTATTGCTCAAGCTCGCCAAAGTGGCCGAGATTGGTAAGGGCTTTGAGAGTATAGTGAGTATCACGCATCCAGCAGTAGCGATAATCCCAGTTTCGACCACTACCGGGTGCTTCTGGCAAACTCGTAGTCGTAGCGGCAATGATCGCTCCTGTATCTTGGTATTGGTGTAGTTTCAAGGCTAAGGCCGAACGAATAACTGCCTCTTGGTGAAACTGACCGATGGAGGTTCTGCGTACCCAACGCTCCCAATATTTGCGGGTCTTGGTATAGAAAGAATCGAGTGTGATTTCGAGTTCTGCCTCCAATGGGATCCCCCAAGTCAAAGCGAGATGACGTGGCCCTGTGAGGGTAAAGTATTTTTCCTCTGCGATATAGTTGAGCGGGATATTGGCGGTAAGCCTTACTTGACGCTCAAGACCCATATAGCGGATGTGGCTACTGCCAAAAAGCAATTCGGGTTCTAGTTCACCATACTCTCCTCGTGGACGACAGACCACTTTGATACGAGGCGTTCCCTCGAGAGGGATAATCCGACGAGCCATCAAAAGAGGCTTATAATAGCGATCGTAATTAAGGAAGCGGGGCGCGAAATCAACTACTTTATAACTCCCATCTTCACAATGAAACTCCGTTACCAAAATGTTAGTATTTGGAAGGTAATATTGTTCGCTGGTGTAATTGGGATCTGCAGGAGTAATGCTATACTCTCCACCTTTTTCCTTGTCTAATAGACTACCAAACAAAAAACTGCTGTCAAATTTTGGCCAGCAAAGCCAGCTGACGTTGGCGTGGGTGTCTACGAGGGCGAGGTAGGCACAATTGCCGATGAGGCCGTGATTGTAGGTATGTCGGGACATATATTATATTTAGTTGGAAAGCCACGAAGATAGTGGTCCCCCTATGGATAATCAAACCTATAGGTTAGGATAATCAAACCTAAACTTTGAGCCAACCTGTGATACTCAAACGTTCGTGATGCGCGATCTTGACTTCATGCTCAAGTTGACCGCTAGAAAAGCAAACTACCTTACCTAAGGTAGGATTGATGGTAATAGTCGATTGAGGAAGAAAAAGCAGGAGTTCGCCACCATCTGCCGCTTCCCAATCATCATTGAGATAAAACACCATCGAATACTTTCGTTTGTCATCAAGCCGAAATTGATCAAGATGTCGGCGATAAAAACTCCCAATTGGATAGATGGCAAAGTGAAATTCTGAGCTTTGAATGCCAGTATAGCAAGTTCGATTGAGATACAAGATAAATGCATCAATCATCGCGAGGAAAGCTAATTCTGCTGGATTGCCTGCTGCTTTGTCAAGCCAACAGATTTGATCGCCTCTTACCTTCTGATCGATGGATTGCGTCTCTTTTTTACCGATGCCAGCATTATGAAACTGAAGTGCATCTCTTTGCACATTGAGTCGCAATCTTAATTGTTGATAAAGCTCAGGTGATAGGAAATTTCCAACGATGCCAAAATGCTCCTCCACCAGTCCTGCAATCAATCGTTCAAACTTCGCTTCCATATTTTGGATTTGAAGCTTAATATGAAGCTATACCTGATCAATAGCTTGTAAACTACTGATTAGCTAGGTTAAATGCATCAAAATACAGTGCTACCATTTTGACTCTCTGAACATCCCCCGCCCCAATCTCCGTCCCTTCAAAGGTACGCGCGCTAGGCCAGATTTGGGAAAAGGCATGCGCAAAAACCGCTTGGAAGAGGTTGCGGCCTGTGTG
>JBGCFA010000247.1:0-12674 GCA_045106675.1 Bacteroidia bacterium | reverse complement strand
AGATGCCCGTCTCCATTTTGGTGGTAACTACTTGACTAAAATTCTCCCCATCATCAGCCCAATTGGCGCCTCTAAAGTACTCACCCGAAAATTCGCGGCTATTAAAAATACGATCTATCGTCAACATGGACGGATCGTCTTGCGTCTCTTGTGCCGTACTTGGCAAATAGAAAAAGCCCAAGCTCGCCATGAGCAGGACGTATATCCTTAGTTTATTCATAGTTAATTGTTAGTAGTCGTGAATTTTAGTCAGTAGTCAGAGTACTAAATACTTAGTACTTCTATCTAAATACTCAGTACTAATTTAGTCTATCAGGCTCGGTTGAACCAAGCTTTTTCATCAAATGCTTCCCCACTTAGCAAGGCAAGAACATTATTGACGGTTTTGACGCACATCTCTCGGTAGGTAGTCGCCGTCAAACTCGCCGAATGTGGAGTTACCAAAACATTGGGGAGTTGGAGCAGAGTGCTAGCGTTCGCCGGAGGCTCCACGGCTAAAACATCTGCAGCAAAACCGCCCAAACGCCCTGCCACCAATGCCTCCGTCAATGCCTGCTCATCAATCAATTGCCCACGAGCCGTATTGACAATAACTGCTTCAGGCTTCATCATAGCGAGAGCTTCAGCAGAGATCAAGCCACGAGTATCGGGCAATAGCGGCAAATGCAGGCTGATCACATCTGCTTGTCGGATCAAGGACTCTTTATCCAAAGCCTCATAGGGCAAATCCAGCTTACGCGCGTCCCAATAGCATATTTCCATCCCAAACACAGTCGCCATCTTAGCGAGCGTTTGTCCAATATTACCCATGCCCATGATCCCGAGTTTTTTGCCACGGAGTTCATCGGTTTTTAGCCCTTGGCGAACGCTCCAATTGTTGTCTTTGACCGCAAGAATACTAGGAAGGAGATTGCGTAAGAGCATCATAATCAGGCTCATGGCATGTTCAGCCACGGTATGAGTATTGATACCTGGAGCGTTGAACACTTTAATACCGCGTTCGCTAGCAGCGGCCACATCCACATTGTCCAAACCTACGCCACAACGCGCTACGACTTGTAGATTGGGCATAGCTTCAAGCAAAGCGCGATCTACTTGGCCCTTGCCACGAGTGATGAGCGCAACGTATTGATTGAGATCGGCCTCTTCTAAACCACTGGCAGGCGTTTGCGAGAGGATGAGGCTATGTTGTTGAGCCAGCAGTTTTTCAGCGCTGGCTTCGATGGTTTCGAGGAGGAGGATTTTGGGCATAGGTGGAGGATTTCTTCGGCTTACAAGAATAGCCGCTTATAGATCGTAGATTTATGCAGCTGCGACTTGCAAAGCGCAGTTACACTTTTTGTGATGCGGGATAAAATGTTTTTAGGTCGTCTTCACGCTTTTTTTCCATATTTGTACTACTACTCGTAAAAAATACAAAAAGGATGTTGAATCTCTCAGTCATTTTGGAAGACAGTGCCAGTCGCTACCCCGCGAAGCCTGCCTTTACCTTCATGGACACTACGCTCAACTTTGCGCAGATCAATGGGGCCGCCAATCAATTAGCCAACGGACTCCTTGCGGCAGGCATCAAAGCAGGTGACAAAGTGGCTTTGAGTTGTTTGAACCTTCCTTATTTCCCTATCGCATACTTTGGCATCCTCAAAGCAGGGGGAATAGTCGTTCCGCTCAGCGTCCTTCTCAAACATGATGAGGTAGAATATCACCTCAAAGACTCTCAAGCCAAAGCATATCTCTGCTTTCAAGGCACTCCAGACTTGCCAATGGGCACTGAAGGCTTTGCTGGTTTCAATGCAGTAGACGCTTGTGAGCATTTCTATGTGATCACGGCTCAGCCGAACGATCCCTCCCCGATCGAGGGTACCAAGACAATGGGTCAACTGATGGGTGGACAATCCCCTAGCTTTGAAACCGTAAATACTCAAGCTGAAGATACAGCTGTGATTATCTATACCTCCGGTACTACTGGCCGCCCCAAAGGTGCCGAATTGACGCATTCTGGCCTCATGCTCAATGGCGTGATATCAGCAGACCTATCTCATGCTGATACCGAAACCACTCAACTGATCGTGCTACCCCTCTTTCATATCTTTGCCATGACAGTATTGATGAATGCAGGCGTATATCGCGGTTCTCATAGCATATTGTTGCCTCGATTTGATGGTCCAACAGTACTGGGTTTGCTCCAAAAGCACCGAGTCAATGTCTTCGCGGGCGTACCGACTATGTACTGGGGACTGCTCAATACTGATACCGAAGGTTTTGACTTAGCGCAAATCAAAAAAGATATGCGCATTGCACTTTCGGGAGGGGCTTCATTGCCATTGAGAGTGCTCCAAGACTTTGAGACTAAGTTTCAAGTGCCAATCCTCGAAGGTTATGGTATGTCTGAGGGTTCTCCAGTAGTAACCTTCAATCATCCTTATCAAGAGCGCAAGCCCGGCTCAATCGGTACACCAGTTTGGGGCGTACAGGTCAAAATCGTGGACGAAAATGACCAAGAAGTTCCCACCGGAGAAAAAGGAGAACTCCTCTACCGTGGCCATAACGTCATGAAAGGCTATTTCAATAAGCCTGAGGCGAACGCTAAAACATTAAAGAACGGTTGGATGCATTCGGGTGATGTTGCTATCAAAGATGAAGACGGATATTTTTATATTGTGGACCGGACTAAGGACATGATCATCCGTGGTGGCTTAAATGTCTATCCGAGAGAGGTGGAAGACGTGATCATGAAACACGAAGCCGTATCTATGGTTGCCGTGATTGGCGTGCCAGATGATCAATATGGGGAAGAAATCAAAGCCTGTGTGGTACTCAAAGAAGGGCATAGCTTAGATGCTGAAAGCCTGAGTGCATGGACAAAAGAACACATTGCGAGTTACAAATATCCGCGTGTGGTAGAATTTTTGCCTGCATTACCAATGAGTGCAACAGGAAAGATTCTCAAAAAGGAATTACGCAAAGCATAATATGCAATACATAAAAAATCAACTCTTGCAGATCGGCGTCCAAAGTACGGGCGCTGAACTCAGCAGTATCCGTTCTTTCAAAACCCAGCAGGAGTATATGTGGGATGCTCAACCCGCAATTTGGGGCAATCATGCTCCAGTACTCTTTCCAATCGTTGGTGGCCTCAAAAATGGGGAATACCACTACGAGGGTAAGTCTTACCCTTTGCCACGCCATGGTTTTATCCGCTACAATACGCAGGTCGAACTTCGTTCTCAAACGGAAAACCGCCTTACTTATGGCTTGAGCAATAATCACGACACCCAAAAGGTCTATCCTTTTGCCTTTGACTTTGTGATACAGTTTGAGTTGATAGACAATCGTCTAACGGTCAAACACGAGGTCCATAATCTAGACGACAAGCCCATATTCTTCTCCTTGGGAGCGCATCCAGCGTTTCGCTGTCCGCTACATGAGGATGAAGCATACTCCGATTACTATTTGGAGTTCGACGAAGTCGAAAACGAAAAGACTTGGCTCCTAGATCGTGCAGGTCTGATCTCAGAGGAAGGTCCTTTGGTATTGGACAATACCAATATCTTGCCGCTACGACCCAATATGTTTGATAATGACGCCCTCATCTTTAAGTCGATGCGTTCCCGCAGGGTCAGTCTCAAAAGCCACAAATCAGATCAGGCCCTCACCGTCAGCTATGAAGGATGGCCGTATCTAGGGGTCTGGTCAAAACCCAAAGCACCATTTGTATGCATAGAACCTTGGTTGGGAATCGCCGATCATAGTGATACAGATCAAAAAATCGAAACCAAATTTGGTATTTTAACCCTTGCTCCGGGCGATACCTTCAAAGCCCAATACAGCATCGAAATTAGTGAATAATTTATGATGGATTACCGTACTATTGATGACTCAAAAATGGAAATTACGGAACTCATGGTTCCGGCTTACGCAAATTTTGGAGGGAAGGTACATGGAGGTTTGATCCTCTCATTAATGGATAAAATCGCCTACGCTTGCGCTTCCAGACATGCTCATCAATACTGTATCACGGCCTCGGTCGATACAGTTGATTTTAAGGAGCCTATCGAAGTGGGACGCTTGGTCAGGATGTATGCTTCGGTCAATTTTGTAGGTAATACTTCGATGGAAGTGGGCATACGCACTGAGGCCCACAATATCCAAAGCGGCGAAACGCGACATACCAACACCTCTTATTTTACAATGGTAGCCATGAGCGATGATGGCAAACCGATTCCGGCACCAGGACTGATCCTCAATACTCGTTCGGAACTACGCAGGTTTTTAGAAGGCAGAGCGCGCCGCCAACTCAAACGTGAATACAGTCTGGCCCGTACACAGCTAAAGACATCCTTTCAAGTAGAAGAGGCTCTCAAAACGCTGGCAAACGAGAAGTGCCAAGTCAATTGGACACCGTAGAAATATTGAATAAGCAATCATGAATGTCCAATATAGGAGGGCTTGAAGCCTTTTACATTGGACATTCTGCTTTTAATAAGATCCGCTTTTCGACTCCTTCGGAGAACGCTAGCGCCCGCTCTTTTACTCCGTTTTGATCTTCTGCGAAGCGTTTTTTCTTAGCTCAGAAGGATTGACGCCAGTTTTCTTTTTGAAGAGGCGACTAAAATAATGGAGTGAGTCAAAGCCTAATTCAAAACAAATCTCTTTGATACTTTTTTCGGTAGTGAAGATCAGTTCGCGGGCTTTCATGATTTTCAACTCCAGATGGTATTGATGTGGGGGGAGACCGGTATATTTTTTAAACATCTTACGCAGATAAGCATAGCCAACATGATTAGCTTCGGCAAACTGCCGGAGGTCCATTTTCTGGTCAAATTGCTCGCGCATCTGAAAACGCGCTTTTTGTATCACTTTTTCGATGGGTTTCCCAGAGAAGTCCTTCCTTTTTTCAAAGGAGATTAAGTATCCTAGGAGTTTGATAATCAAGCCCGAAGCGATTGCCTGAAAGCCAGGCTCTTCCTCTTTGACTAAGTTGAATATTTTGTCATAGGTATCGATTAATTCTCCCCTAATTCCGCAGTTGATAATCGAGGCATCAGCAAAAGTTTTTTTTGCTAAAAACCTATGGGCCAATTCGCCCTCAAATCCGATATAACTTTCAATCCAACCGCTTTTCTTTTCGGGTCGATAGCGATGGCTGATACCCGGCCTTAAAATCATGATTGTACCAGCCTTGATTTGATACTTACCCGATTCATCTTCGAGAACACCTCCTCCTTCTGTTACATAGATGAGCTGAAACTCTTGTAAAACTCTCCCATTCTGCCACTGAAAAAAGTATCCTGAAGGATGATCAGGAGAAGGGTAAATCTTATTGGGAGCAATCTCTGCTTTACCGGCAACATTGAGATACAAACCCCAGTTTTTGTCTTCCTCCCCTACGGATAGGTATTTAAAAAACTCTTTCATAGGCACTAAATACAGTCCACAATATAGGTCCAAAAAGTGCAAGTCAAAGCACAAATAATGTATTGACTGGGCTTAGCGATTCATTTACATTTGGATAAGAAAGTTCTCTTTTCCACAGAAAAAGCTTTTTAGAGCCAATTTCTCATTAGTTCATACACTTAGTCATTGTCTTTCCGGACTTTTCAAAAATCACTAAAAAATGCAAGTAAGATCCTATAATCATGTTGAATACCTTTGGGATGATACCAAAGCGGCTAAACTAGCCGGAGATGAAGTAGCCCTGTTTTTATATCGCTCCAATTGCTTGGGAGCAGATCTTAGGATCACCAATTACGGAGGAGGCAATACCTCAACCAAAACCCGCGAAAAGGATCCTTTGACCGGAGAAGAAGTTGAAGTCATGTGGATCAAAGGTTCTGGTGGAGACATCGGCACTCTCAAGCGTGACGGCATTGCAGGTCTTTATGTCAACAAATTGCACGACTTAAAAAATGTCTATCGAGGACTCGAATTTGAGGACGAAATCGTCCCGCTATATTATCATTGCCTATATGACTTAGATAGCCGTGCGCCTTCCATTGACACGGCCCTCCACGGCTTATTGCCCTTCAATCATATCGATCATTTGCATCCAGATGCATTGATCGCCATTGCTGCGGCTAAGGATAGTCAAGCGATTACCAAAGAAATTTGGGGAGACAGTATGGGTTGGGTCCCTTGGCAACGTCCAGGTTTTGATTTAGGGCTACAATTGGAAAAGTGTCTAAATGACAATCCCGGTATTCGCGGCATCGTATTGGGCGGACATGGCCTATTTACTTGGGGAGACACTTCACATGAGTGCTATCTCAACAGTCTAGAAGTGATCGAAACGGCTTCTGCCTATTTAGCGGAAAGAGAAGGTAAAGATCGCCCTGTATTTGGAGGCCAGAAGGTAGAGAGTCTGGCTGCAGCCGAACGCCAAAATCAAGCCGCAGAATTAGCGCCTATTTTGAGAGGGCTTTGCTCAAGCTATCAGCGCATGATTGGACATTTTACCGATGATGAGCGTATCCTACAATTTATCAATAGCCACGATCTCAGCAAATTAGCGCCACTCGGCACCTCTTGTCCGGACCACTTCCTCCGCACTAAGATCCAGCCCCTCGTCCTCAATCTCTCTGCAGATGCAGACTTGAGCGATTTGGCAGCGGTCAAAGCCCTGATTGAACCAGATTTTCAAAAATACAGAGAGGAGTATGGCGCCTATTACGAAAACTGTAAGCACGATAATAGTCCAGCCATACGCGACCCTAACCCTGTAGTAATCCTTTATCCGGGGGTGGGGATGTTTACCTTCGCCAAGAACAAGCAAACGGCGCGAGTCGCGGCCGAGTTTTACACCAACGCGATCAATGTCATGCGCGGTGCTGAAGCCATTTCTGAATATACTGCGCTCGCACGTCAAGAAGCATTTGACATCGAATACTGGTTGCTCGAAGAAGCTAAGTTACAAAGACAACCCAAAGAAAAGCCACTCTCACGCAAGGTCGCCCTGATCACTGGAGCAGGTGGAGGCATTGGCAAAGCCATCGCAGACAAATTAGCGGCCGAAGGCGCAAATGTGGTGCTCACCGATATCAATGAAGATTACCTCATTACTGCCAACGATACCTTCAAACGAGATATTTCTACTTATGCAGTCTGCGACGTAACGAACAAACAAGCTATTGCGGCAGCATTTGCCAAGGCGAGTCTGGAGTTTGGAGGAGTGGACATCATTGTTCATTCAGCAGGACTTGCGATCTCCAAAACGCTTGAGGCGCACACGAATGCTGATTGGGATATCCTACAAGACATATTGGTCAAAGGGCAATTTCTCCTCGCTCAAGCCGGGGTAAGCGTTCTGCGTAAGCAGGGACTAGGAGGAGATATCGTCAATATCGCTTCTAAAAATGGCTTAGTCGCTGGCCCCAAGAATATAGGTTACGGCACCGCAAAAGCAGCTCAACAACATATGTCTCGCCTGCTAGCCGCAGAACTAGGCCCCGAAAAAATCCGCGTTAATACCGTCAACCCTGACGGCGTGATTATCGGCAGCAAAATATGGGAAGGAGACTGGGCCGAAGGTAGAGCTAAAGCCAACGGTATCACGGTAGAAGAGCTACCCGCATTTTATGCCAAACGAAACCTCATGCACGAGATCATCCGACCAGATGACATTGCAGACGCAGTATTTGCTTTGGTAGGCATCCTCAGCAAAAGCACGGGTAATATCATCAATGTGGATGGCGGTATCGCCAACGCTTTTGTCAGATGATTTGAGTTCTCATTTCTAATATCAAAGGCATGAAAATCACACAAACTCAAATACAAGAGGCTAATAAAGAGCAACTCAAAGATCATGCAACACGCTACCAGTTTCTCCAAGCTCAATTGGAGAAACTGGGTTTAAACGCAGCTACGATCCTTGAAAAGCTCATGCAATTTCAGGTAGCGATACCGAGTTGGGCGCTGGGAGCGGGTGGTACTCGCTTTGGCCGTTTTTCGATCGGAGGAGAACCGGGAAATTTGCCGCAAAAGATCGAGGATATTGGTTTGCTTCACGCGCTAACTCGCTCGGCAGGCGCTGTTTCCCTCCATATCCCTTGGGATGTGCCGGAAGATACTCAAGCGATCAAGGCATTAGCAGCGGCTCATGACATAGCGTTCGACGCAGTCAACTCCAATACCTTCCAAGACCAAAAGGGACAAACCGTAAGCTATAAACATGGTTCCCTTGCGGCATCTGATCCTTCGGCAAGAGCTTTGGCCATCGCCCATAATAAAAGGGTTATTGATATTGGAGAGAGCTTAGGCTCCAAGAGCTTAACCGTCTGGTTATCAGACGGTTCATCCTTTCCGGGACAATTAAATTTCAGGAAGGCTTTGCAAAGAACCATGGAAAGTCTAAAGGAGATTTATGCCTATATGCCAGCGGATTGGAAGCTGTATATTGAATATAAACCTTATGAGCCCAACTTCTATAGTACGGTGATTCAGGACTGGGGCACCTCTCATATGTTAGCCAATGCCTGCGGCGAACGCGCTTACTGCTTGGTCGATCTAGGGCATCACTTACCCAATACTAATATTGAGCAGATTGTTGCGACACTGATGTGGCAAGGCAAACTCGGTGGCTTCCACTTCAACGATAGCAAATACGGCGATGACGATCTCACAGTAGGAAGTATCAAGCCTTATCAGCTGTTTTTGATCTTCAATGAATTGGTCTATGGCATGGAAAACAATCTTGCCAATAATCCTGACTTGGCTTGGATGATCGATGCCAGTCATAATGTAAAAGATCCATTGGAGGATTTGATCCAGAGTTTGGAGGCGATTCGACTGGCTTATGCTCAGGCTCTGATCGTAGATCATGCTCAACTAGAGGCAGCTCGGGAGAGCAATGATGTTACTAGTGCCCAAGAATTACTGCAAGCGGCCTTTCGGACAGACTTACGCCCACTACTGGCCGAAGCGAGACTGAGAAGCGGGGCCGCCATTGATCCGATTGGATTGTTTAGACACTTTGACGTACGCAATCAATTGATAGAGGAAAGAGGCTTTGAAAATATCGCTTCGGGACTATGATGCTAGCACAATGAAAGTAACGGCCATCTTCGATATCGGTAAAACCAATAAGAAGTTTTTCCTCTTTGACTCAAAGTTTCAGCAGGTTTACAAAGACTATGCGCATTTTGAGGAGATCAAAGATGAAGATGGATTTCCGTGTGATGATATTACCACTATTCAAAATTGGTTACAAAAGTGTCTCAAGCAGGTCTTAAAAGACAAACGCTACAATCTCCAAGCGATCAATTTTTCCACTTATGGTGCTAGTTTAGTTCACCTCGATAAGCATGGCAAGCCAGTAAGTCCGCTTTACAATTATCTCAAACCGATGCCCAAGGAGATAATTGAGTCTTTCTATCAGAAGTATGGCGATGAATTGAGGCTCGCCAAGGAAACAGCCTCTCCTCCGCTGGCGATGCTCAACTCTGGGCTGCAATTGTATTGGCTCAAATATGCCAAGCCTAAGACCTTCCGCAAGATTCGTTGGTCGCTGCATTTTCCTCAGTACCTCAGTTACTTATTGACAAGCGTTCCGCTCAGCGAATACACCAGTATCGGTTGCCATACTGGCTTATGGGATTATGCCAAAAAGGACTATCATAAGTGGGTTTATGCGGAGGAACTAGATCGTATTTTGCCTCCCATCGTTCCTAGCGATACCAGCATTAATATTAAGCGTTCTGGCGCAGCCATAAAGGTTGGGGTCGGTGTACATGATAGCTCCGCTGCTTTGGTGCCTTATCTGAGAGCGGCACGCAAATCGTTTTTGTTGCTCTCGACAGGGACTTGGAGTATTTGTCTCAATCCCTTCAACCATGAATTGCTCAGGAAGAAGGAATTGAAACAGGATTGCCTCAATTATATGCAGCGAAACGGCAAACCCGTAAAGGCTTCCCGTTTATTTTTGGGGCATGAGTATCATCGACAAACTAACTATCTGGCCGAGCACTTTGGTAAGCCTCAAGGCTACGATCAGAGCATCAAGTTTGACAAAACTATTTATCGTAAAATAGGCAAACTCAAGGGCAATCATTTTCATTTCGAGAGCATCTCGCTCCCTCGAAAGCAGCCAAAAAAGACCAACCTAAAGCCCTTTACTAGCTACGAAGAAGCCTATCACCAACTAATGCAGGAGCTAATTTTCCTGCAAATAGAAGCTGCAGAAAGAGCTATCGGACAAACAAAAGTTGACAGTATCTATATTGATGGAGGTTTTGCTGAAAATGAAATTTATATCAAGCTACTCGCGCATCATTTTCAGAAAATCAACATTCGTACGACACAATCTCCTTTAGGTTCTGCCTTGGGTGCCGCCATTCTTGTCTCACAAAAAAACATCGGCAAGCAGTTCCTCAAAGAGAATTATAGTATGGAAAAGCATAAGGCGAAAATTTTGATCGATTAGATCAACCGGACTACTACTACTAACATCTTCAACATGGAAGCGGAAAAGATTCAAATCGTAAAATCTGAAGAATTTGAAAGGGAAGCAGTCCCTAAGTCTCATCTCAAAAGCTGGAAAAGCTTTTTGGGAATGTATGCCGGGGAGCATGCTGCGGGAACAGAATTTATCATTGGCCCCTTATTTCTCACAGCAGGAGTAAGCGCGTTCGATCTCATCGTCGGCCTACTGATCGGCAATCTCATGGCGGTATTGAGTTGGCGCTTTATTACAGCAGAAATCGCCGTCAAAAACCGCCTCACCCTATATTATCAACTAGAAAAAATCTGTGGCAAAAAGCTCGTCACCTTCTACAATGTCGCTAATGGGGTTCTTTTTTGCTTTTTGGCTGGGGCAATGATCACAGTTTCGGCTACAGCAGTAGGGATTCCCTTCGATATGGAGATGCCTCGTTTGACAGATACCATGCCCAATGGCATCAGCTGGGTAGTGATCGTCGTTGCCATTGGAATCGTAATCTCACTGATTGCCGCTAGGGGTTATGACACAGTCTCCAAAGTAGCCAATTGGATGTCTCCGCTGATTATTTTGGCCTTTTTAGCATGTGGGATTGTCTCTCTGAACAAATTAGGGGTGGACAGCTTCGCTGAATTCTGGAACATATGGGGAGAAGGCTCTGAACCCTTTCCGGGTCAGATCAAATATACCTTCTGGCATGTGGTGATGTGGTCATGGTTTTGCAATGCAGCCATGCATATCGGGATGTCTGATTTATCCGTATTTCGCTACGCAAAAAAGGCTTCTTCGGGCTGGACGACGGCAGCGGGTATGTTTGTCGGGCATTATATCGCTTGGATCGCAGCGGCCTTGCTATATGCGGTTTATGTGAAATCACCTGAAGCCCAAGCCTTTTTGACCAATAATCAAGCCCCTCCCGTCGCGCCCGGACCTTTGGCCTATGATGCAATTGGTGTCTTTGGCATCGTAGCCGTGATCATTGCAGGTTGGACCACAGCCAATCCTACTATCTATCGAGCGGGCTTAGCTTTTCAAGCGATCATCCCCAAGGCCTCTACCTTTTGGGTTACGATCCTCGCCGGCGCCATCGCGACCATCGCAGGCTTGTTTCCCGCTTTTGCGATGAAATTATTAGACTTTGTGGCAGTCTATGGTTTCATACTTGCGCCTGTCGGAGCGATCATCGTGTTTGAACACTTTTTTGCAGAGAAGGCAGGGATTCAACGCAATTATGCCGCCATATCTGGTAGCTCCTTCAATTGGGCGGTCCTACTCGCATGGGGCTTGAGCTTTGGGGTATTTTATTTCCTCTCTGCCTCGCAGAACGTTTTCCTCTCTTTCTTGACCCTGCCTGCATGGATAAGCTGTGGCCTTTTGTTTCTGATCTTTAGCAAATACTTTCAACGCAAAGTAGTATAAGGTTTTTGCATCTCGGACTCCAAACAAAGATATGCCCATGCACCGCAATGCATTCAAAATGAAGCTCAAACCGGGCTTTGAACTCGAATATCAAAAGCGACATGATGAAATATGGCCGGAATTACAGGCGCTTCTCTCTGAGAACGGCATTACCGATTATTCCATATTCCTAGATCATGAGACGCTTACGCTCTTTGCTGTCCAGAAACTCAGCGATGATTTTGATCCAAGTAAAATCCCTCAACATCCAATTGTCCAAAAGTGGTGGGCCTATATGGCCGACATCATGGAAACCCATCCAGACAACGAACCATTGAGCGTTCCTCTGAAAGAGGTATTTCATATGGATTGATGGCTAGAATAAGTAATCTAAAATGTCCAATGTAGAAGGGATTAAAGCCTTTTACATTGGACATTCAGTATTGGGTATTCTCTAGCCCATAAATCTTGATATGATGCCATGTTCAATAATCAGGTCCAAGGCATTGCTTTGGACCTGATTTGCAATGAAGCGTTCTGCGAAGCAGTGAAAAAAGCGCCTCATCCGATAAAGGCGCAAGATGTTGCGCCTCAACAAGTCTGACGACTTAACACCTAAGCGTTCTGCGAAGCAGCAAAGAGAATCTCTCTACTCTCCGTGATAGAGCGTAGCGTCTTCACTTTTATAGCCTCGGAAGTCATTGCGTCCCGAAACGTATAAGCCTTCTTTATAGAGCTCGTCAGTAACGATCTTTGGATCAGCCGGATCACCGATAGAAGATAGCTCCACGAGATTGCCAGAGGGGTCCCGTATAAACATCTGCATCGCACCATCAGTCAGTTG
>JBGCFA010000246.1:0-10608 GCA_045106675.1 Bacteroidia bacterium | reverse complement strand
AAGATGAGTGAGTCAGTAGGGGCGATGCTTAGACTATCAATCTGACTACCTAACAGACTATCTGTTTGAGCGTTCAGCGAAGCTGGCCCAAACAAAAAAAGCACACTACTCAAGAGTAGCGCCCCAAAATAGCGAAAGGATGAAACTGAAATAGACATAAATACCATCACAAACTACCTCCTAAGGTGTGTACTTCCCGCTCATGGGTTGTACGCCTTACTCCATCAATTCGAGGATACGGTTGAGATCACCGACTGAACTATAGCTGATAACGATTTCGCCTTTGCCGGCAGCATTTTGGTTGATCTTTACTCGACTACCGAAGCGTTCTTCAAGACCATCTTGCACTTTACGGAGGTGGATTTCCTCTGTTTGTTGCTTAGGATCGGGCTTACTTTCTCTTTTGGGTTCTTGGGGAGTAGATAGTTTGCGCACCAGAGCTTCTGTTTGGCGTACTGAGAGTCCCTTTTCGACGATTTCATCGAACACACGGACTTGGACCGCCTGCTGCTCAATACTAATCAAAGTACGGCCGTGGCCCATTGAAATCACTCCTTTGCGGAGGGCGGTCTGGATATCTGGCGACAATTTGAGGAGTCGCAGGTAGTTCGTCACGGTCGAACGCTTTTTCCCGACTTTGGTCCCCAATTCGGTTTGCTTCAGTCCGAGTTCATCGATCATCCGTTGGTACGAAAGTGCAATCTCCACTGGGTTGAGGTCTTCACGTTGGATGTTTTCGATGAGAGCCATTTCGAGCATTTGCTCGTCATTGGCAGTACGGATATAAGCAGGCAGTTGAGTAAGGCCTGCTAGTTTTGAAGCCCGCAATCTACGCTCACCTGCGATCAGCTGATATTGATTATCAGCGAGTTTGCGGAGAGTGAGGGGCTGTATGATGCCATGCTGACTGATAGAATCGGCAAGCTCGGCTAAGAGTTCTTCATCAAAGCCGGTACGAGGCTGAAAAGGATTAGTCTCTATTTGCGCTATCGGAATTTCTTGTGTAGTAGTCGCGATGGGAGCAGCCGTCTTTTCGACAGCTTTTCCAGCATTTTTGGTGAGATCATCTCCCAGTATTTCGCCTAATCCTTTGCCGAGTGCTCTTTTTCTAGGTTTCGCCATGCGATTGTTAATAGTATTAAGTAGTCGGTATGGAGTATAAAGACATGAAAATTCAGGATGTATTTATAATCCAGATGAGATGTCTGTGCACTTACCAACAAGTACTTTTATCTCACTGCGACTTGTAGGGCGAAAGTACAAAATTTTCTGGCCTTATTTCAGATTAGCAAGTCTGGACTAGCGCCTTCTATGGTCCTTTGGATGCAAGCGAGGGTTTGTAGCGCGGCATATTGCATGGCCTCCTCCGGAGAACGCTTTTGTAAATAGAGGGCATCGACAAAATTAGCTCCGAAATAGTCTCCTGTGCCGCCAAAGTGCGGAGTCAATAGTTCATGGGTGAAAAACGCTCTTTTTCCGGCCTGGTGGAGGCAAAGCCTAATCGCATTTTCTTGAGGTAGGCTCGTAGCCAAGTAGTTGAGTTTGGGAAATCTTACTTCAAATGCTGTTAATATGGATTCGACGGAGCGTTCCCCGACTAGGGGTAATCCCGAAAAAATGCCCAACTCCGTAAAATTGGGTAAGGCCCAATCGGCTCGCTCCAATAAGTCTGGCCAGGCTTCTATCACCTCTGCAGGCACATAGGCACGTCCATGATCACCCGAAACGGGATCGACCACAATCGCCTCAATCAAATCAGCATAATCATCTAGACATTGACCGATAAAATGAGTCTGCTGGGCGCTTCCGAGGTAGCCGATATATACGATTAGCCTTTCTTGACGCTGGAGAGCCAGTTCGAAGGTACTCTTGAGTAATGGTTCAAAATCTACTTGGGTCTTGATGATGCCTTTGAGATTGGTCAAACCACTCAAATAGAGGCTCGCAACCGGCAATAATCTGGTACCCAATAGGCGCATCATGACTTTGAGGCTGGCAGTGCCATGGATGGCGAGACTATGGATACAAAGGATTTTCAAGCAGTAATAAATCGTAAAGTGGATAAATTGTTGAATCCGAGTGGCCGCAAATTCTACTAATTAGCCTATTGTACCAAATCAACAATTCAAATCCGCTAGCTATCCGGACAAAATTTTCAATATCTTTGATCCGCCTATGCGAATGGATCATTTGTACGTTACCGATTTAGATGGCACCCTGCTGAGATCAGGGGCCCGTTTGTCAGATTATGCCCGTAAAGTGCTGACTCGTTTGTTGGCAGATGGCCTGCCGCTAACTATCGCCACGGCTCGCTCGATCACTTCGGTTAGGCAGATATTGGGAGACTTGCCCATCACCTTGCCGATCATTTGTGGCAATGGTGCTTATATGGCTTATCTCAATGATGAGAAGCATTGGTTTACTAACCCGATCCCCAAACCCAAGGATGAGCGGATTCTTGACCACATACTCGATCATAAGTTAGACCCCTTTGTGTCGGCTTATAATGGTACTGCCAATCGCCTCTTTATGACGCCCAAACGCAACGCTGGAACCCAGTGGTATTGGGATGATCGTAAGTCTGCCAATGACCACAGATTACAAGAAGTTTCGGATTTGAAGAGTGGTTTGGCCCATCAAGTGCTCTCTTTTAATATTATCGGCTTGTTAGATTCGGTACTAGAATTGCAGTCAAGTCTCGAAAGTGAGTACGCCGAAGAATTGAATATTTATATGTACGAAGCAGTACATACTGGAGAATGGCACTGGTTGTCTGTCTATGACATGCAGGCAACTAAGGCCAGAGGGATAGAACTTGTTTTGGGTCATATTGGACTCAATGCCAGTCAGTTAACAGTGTTTGGTGATAATGATAATGATCTAAGTATGTTTCGTTATGCGGGCAATCCAGTAGCGGTCGCCAATGCAAAACCAGCCATTTTATCCCTTGCCAAAGAGGTCATCGGACCTAACGAAACGGACAGTGTCGTAGACTATTTAAGACATGCAATGGATAGTTGAATATTGGTTTTGGAATTATCACATTTTTTTTGAATATGAGCACATGAAGCTCATTCTTCCTACCTATGTGTTGAAGCCCTTTTTTCCTGCTCCGCCGCCAAAACTCCAGGTTGATGAAGATATCAAACTCCTAGCGCTAAGACCGCAGGATGCTGATCCATTATATAAACTCGTAGATAGCAACCGTGCCTATCTAGAAGCTTGGCTCCCGTGGGCCTGGCAAATGCAACAATTGCACGATATCAAGCATTTCATCAAACAACTCCGCTTCCGCGATGTCTATTCCGGTCGTTGGGTATTTGGTATTTGGCACCAAGGCAATTTGGTGGGCCTGATCGACTTCAATGAAGGCGACAAGACTCAGTCCAAAGTTGGTGTCGGATATTGGATTGCTAAACAATATCAAGGCAAAGGCATCGTCAGTCGCGCCGTGCAACGTTGGGTAGACTATGTATTTGAAAGTGAAACCGTCAAAAAGGTTCACATCAAATGTGCTACTTCTAACGAACGTAGCCAAGCCGTAGCCAGACGGATGGGATTTGAATTGGCCTATATCGAGCCACCTGTTGAGGTGTTGCCCGGCCAACATCAATCCCTCAAAGTCTTTGCGATGACTGCCAAAGAGTGGCAAGCCCGTCAATGGACGATGGCTTAGGCATTTTTGTCTTTTGAAGCAGCATTTTGTGCTTTCACTCCGTTAAGAGTGATAAAGCATCGCTATGAACAAATTCCTGATCCCTGTTTTACTGACATTTTCTTGCCTGTTTGCATGTCAAGCTGAAATTCCCGCGCCCGGTGGTGAGTTAGCAGGCTTATATCATACTTGGACCCTCGTCGGTATCGAAACGGACAACAAATGGGAGGATGTTCCCTCCGATCTCAATGATATGACTTTGGCGTTGGACGCTGAGCTGAGAGCAAGCCTGAGTACCGATTGTAACCAAGGGGGAGGTACTTATACCGTCGATCCTGATGGTAGTATCGACTTCAATGCTGGGGCCCTGACCAATGTGTATTGTGGGGAGTTTGGTGATAAGTGGGAGCGTTTATTCCTCATTTCTCTTGAAGCTGTCGATCAGTTTAGCTTAGCCGATGATGAACTTTGGCTCTGGAATGACGATCTTTCCCTCCGTTTCGAACGATAATCCCTTTTCTTATGACTCGTTTATTTTTATGCCTTCCCCTGCTGGGAACGCTACTTCTCATCGCTTGTAAGCCTCCTGAACCTTTACCCGTAGGCGGTGAATTGAATTTGCTTCACAAAGATTGGACCTTGGTCGAGTTGGCGGGAGATGTACCTCCAGCTGATTGGGACGCGATGACTTTAGACCTGACGAATAGTGCGAGCGCCGGAGTGGTTTCTAGCTGCAATTTTGGTGGAGGAGATTATAGCGCGAATTCGGAAGGTGCTTTTACGATCTCTGCGATTGCTTTGACCAAAAGAGGCTGCATCTCCGATGAACGTTCAGACTGGGAAATGCGCTATATTGAGGCATTGCAAAATGCCAGCCGCTTTGGTGTTGATAGTGAAACTCTCTATCTATGGCATGAATCCACTCTCATGCGATTTGAATAATTGGAAACCATAGTTCTCAAGCTCCCCACTGATTTTAATCAGGCCAGTTGCCTACGATATCTTGACCGCTCTCCCCTCGAACTATTGCATCGAGTAGAGGAGGAACAAATCTACAAACTGATCCCTATTCCGGATGCAGAGCCGATTTTGCTGCGTTTGAGCTTTTTGCCAGCACAGCAATTACAGCTAGAGCTACTCAATCGTTCTCCGCAGGAGTCTGAAAAGAAAATCGTCCAAGCCTATGTCGAGCAGTGGTGGGACCTCGGTCGTGATCTTTCTCCATTTTACGGCCTTGCCGAACGCAATGTCCTCTTATCCAAAGCTTTGATCGGTAATCGTGGGCTACCCTTGATGGGCGTACCTGACCTATTTGAAGCGATCTGCTGGTCCATTCTTGGACAACAAATCAATCTTCCTTTTGCCTACCAACTCAAAAGCCGTGTAGTCCAAAACTATGGTCAATCCTATGAATGGGAAGGACAGGACTATTGGTTGTTTCCAGAACCAGCAGCGCTTGCTGAAACCACGGTTGAGGCGCTTTTCTCGCTCAAAATCACTCGTCGTAAGTGTGAATACCTCATTGGCATTGCCCAGGCGATGTTAGATGGGACGCTCTCCAAAGCAAAGCTCTTGGCGGAGCGTTCGGCTCAGGCCGCAGAGAAAACACTCGTCGCCCAAAGAGGCATCGGCCCTTGGTCGGCTAACTATGTCATGATGCGCTGCTTACGCTATCCAGATGCCTATCCGGTTGGTGATGCGGGCCTGCAAAACGCGGTCAAACGTTTGCTCATGATGGAGCGAAAACCTACTGAAACAGAGCTATATGAGTTGGCTGAGGATTGGAAAGGCTGGGAAGCTTATGCGACTTTTTATCTGTGGGCGGCGAAATAGGTTAGGCATGCATGCCGAAGCTACTGACAGACCTTTTGCCTGAACTTTCGTATATATGCATTGAGTACTGAGTAGAAAGTAATTGGTACTGAGACAAATTTGCATCAATCATGGAAAACACCCCTTATACTCCCGTCGCTTGTGGCCTTTATGATATGTTGGAACTCTCGGCCATGCGTCGTCAGTATGTTGATATCGAGTACCAAGACGTGGAAGCGGGTGGTGAGTTAAAATCGCTGCGGGCCTTCATCGAAACCCTTTGGGCCAAAAATGGCGAAGAGTTTATGAAACTCACCAACGGCACGGTGATTCGTCTTGATCGATTGACCAAAATTGATCATTATCAAGACGAAGTCGAAAGCTGGCAAATGAGCTGTGCTTGTAAGTAAGGTTTGAGAGATACAAGCGTTCGGCGAAGCCGGTACTAAAATGACATCAGTAAATATCTGTCATAATGAGAACGTATAAGTCGTCCTGGTGTAACTTCCAACCACTCCCCAACCGTTGTTGACGTTGGTGAAGGTTTCAGGGGGATAGGTAAAAACCAGCTCTAATCCATCTAAGGATACCATATTCAAGAGAGATTGATAATAGGTTTCTGATAAATGGTAGAGCGTAACTTCTATTCGATCAAAGGGGAAGGTTCCATTGATATCTTGGTAGGCAGATTGTACAGCGAAGCGTATCGTTGCCAACTGATCTGGATCGATAGTCAAGCAATCATCAGTAAAACTAAAATCTACCGCCCCTGAATTGAGTCCACAAATGGCACCAAACTCTTGATCGATATCTGGTGCCCACTTCAGAGTTGGTAAGTTCTCACCACCAGCTGTGAATGCCTCAATATCAACACCGTAAAAATTTTCGGTAGCCGGATCCTCACTTAAGGTGGCACTAAAAACACCAGCAGAAAAACCAGCATTGACATTAGCGATCGAGGAATCTACAAAACTGGGATTCTGAATTTCTAATGTAAGCGGGATCACCTCAGCCTGGGAAGTGGCCGTAGCAAAATCAGGTGCGCTAGCCGAGAAGCGGTAGGATTTACCGATCTCGGGAAAGATAGGATCAGAAGCTTTGTAGACTCCATCTCCAAGATGGATCAATTGGGCCAACATGACATCATCCTCGTACAAATGTACTGTGCCGTTGGCAACAGACAAATCATCTGGGATTTCGTTTTCCAGGGAAGCAGTTTGACTGAGTTGCAGGCTAATTTCGCGATCAGGACTCAGCAGTGCGTGCATCACAAGTGCTGGTTGGTGAGGGGGGAGCGGGCGGGTGATTACTTTTTCGCAAGCGATCACGATCAAACTGCAGATGAAAATAAAGACAATACGCATATCAATAATCTTAGAAATGCCAGGAATAGGCTACCGATGGGAGAAAAGGAAAAAGGGAACGTTGCGTAAGCTCGTAAGAGAGTCCACCAGTATTGGTACGGTTCCTTTGGACCTCTAGATAAAATGGATTCTGTCGATTGTATAGATTATAAACGCTAAAATTCCAGCTAGGGGAACGCTTGTCATTTGGCCTAACGATATACTCAGCACCAATATCTAATCGATGATAGGCTGGTAGGGTACCGTTATTTCGTTCTCGGTATATCAGCTGCCGCATTCCAGTTATGTCTTCCTGCACTCCAATCGGAAGGGTAACTCTAGCACCAGAAGTGTAAACCCAAGTACCGGAAAGGCGCCAGAATTCATTGAGTTGGTAGGAAGCCGTGAGAGAAATGTCATGCCTTCTGTCATAACGGTCAGGGAACCAATTACCAGCATTGACTTCATCATATCGCCTTTGGTTCACGGACCAAGTATAGGCAAGCCAACCGGTCCATTTGCCAGATCGTTTGTGAAGCAAGGTTTCTACCCCATAAATCTCCCCCTCACCTTGACGGAGAATTTGCTCTTGCCAATCTAAGTCAAAACCGGCCAGCAGGCTACTTCCCGCTCGATAATCTATTAAGTTACTCAGCGTTTTGAAATATCCTTCTACTGAGATATTGAGGGAAAGCGAGGGGATACGGGTAGATAGGCCCAGATTATATTGTTCAGACCTTGCCAAGTTCGTTTCTCGAGTGGCAGGCACCCAAATGTCCGTTGGTAGACCGACACCATTAGAAGATAATAGAAACATGTTCTGGTGCATAATACTGTAGCCAGCTTGCAAGGACCAATGCTTGTGTAAAGCAATCTCTAGCATTACCCTAGGTTCCAGTCTTTGAAAGCTAGAATCTTGTAATGCGAAAGAGGAAGCTCTTAAACCGATTTGAAATTTGATCCGATCAAAAAGTGTGGTTTCATTTTCGATGAATGCACTAGCCGTTCGAGTCCTAGTTTGTGGGCTTGGACTAATGATCACGGGATCATCGTTAGTAGTCCGGCTGATCAGTCCCGGTCGAAAATCCTGCTCAATTAGTTCAATGCCTGACCGTAGGATACTTTCACTAAACCAATACCAGTCTACAGATAGCTTATAGCTCAGATCTTGTACACGGGAAGAAATATCAGTAGTGGACAGCAAAGATAGACTCGTATCAGCACTAACAAGCTCTGCACTTTCTTCAGAACCGACTTGATACTGATATTGAGAAAAAGAGAGGACGGTCCGCAGAAAAAGCCGAGGATGCAAAATCCTAGTGTATCGCATCGTACCCGTCAGGTTGGCCCAATTGAGGGTAAATCGACTCTCATTATTTGCACCGGATCGATCTCTCGCGGTATAATTATCAAACCCATTGTAAAAACTGAGGTATAGTTGGCCATTATCCTTAAAAGTGTGATTCAACTTTGCATTTAGATCGTATAGCCAATAATTGACTGCTGTATTGCTGCTTCCTGCGCGGTATGCTAGTGATACGGGAAGACCAACAAGCCCAAGATAAGACGCCCTACCAGATAGAAAGTAGGAGGTCTTTTTCTGGTCCCCGATGGGGCCTTCTAACAGCAAACGAGAAGAAATAATCCCTATACTAGCTTCTCTTTTTCTTTGTTCGCGATTTCCTTCCTTCATTTTTATATCGAGAACAGAAGAAAGCCTACCCCCATAACGTGCGGGGAAACCTCCTTTATACAATTCAACATTTTTGATGGCATCAGTATTGAAGACAGAAACAAAGCCAAACAGATGGGAGGCGTTATAGACCGTAGCATCATCTAAAATGATCAAATTTTGATCAGGACTCCCTCCTCTCACCAAGAGGCCACTACTCCCCTCAGTACCGACACTTACGCCGGGGCTAAGTGCTAAAGATTTGATTAAATCTTTTTCTCCCAATAGAGCCGGAACCGCAAGTAATTCTGGAAGTGATATCTGTAAGCGATTGATACTGGGAGGTCTTTCTTCTCGATCTGCCAGGATCTCTACTTCGCTTAAGGTCATTGGAGAGAGAGCGATCATGATGGTGGTATCTTGCTCAGCCATGATAGACAACTTCAAGGATTCAAAACTTACGATTGAGACTCTTAAACGGGCTTCTCCTGGAGAAACGCTTATGCTAAAGAAGCCATAGTCGTTGGTATAAACTCCTCTTTGACTGACTGAATCCACTACGCTTGCTCCGACGATCGCTTCTCTGCTAATTGCTTCCTTCACGTAACCACTGATCGTAACTCTTTGTGCGTAGCTTGATGAGAGTATCGTGAAGAGGAATATTAGTAGAATAGATAATCTTTTTCGATGCTCCTTTGATAAGGATATACTTAAATAGGATGTAATCATAAAGTTTCCTGACTGCCTAGTTAGATATAAGAAGTCTGCTAAAAAAAATCGTTAAAAGCCCTAAAAATATCCATAACGCTCCCCGATAATAATTATAGATTAAGCCTTTAGAGGTAATAAGAAATGTTACTACGGAGATCATCGACTTTAAATTGGAAGTTGATTTCGATTATATGGCTTATACCATCTCTCATATACAAACAAGTGCCAACTCTTTTGTAAAAAGTAGCTGACACTTGTTTTATGATATTGCATCTATCAAATACAGTCAAAGTCGTTTATGGTAGACCCACTACTTGAGCCATCCTTATCTATTAAAGAATGCGAGCCAGTAAAGTCAAAGGTTGAATTATTATATGGAAAACAAGAGGGTGTGATTAAGTATGCAAATAGGAAATCGATCTTATTTTCATAATAGTCTGTGTAGCTAGCATAATTAGGTGTGGGAGGACCAAAAGACCAACCCAGACTCGGATCAGCATATGGCAAACCGCTCATTGTTCCAGAAAGATTGGTAGTAATTTCGTCTGCCTCTCTCGGCCACCATATGCCTGCGCTTTTCCGCTGGTTTTTGACTTCAGAATAAAAGAAAATGTTACGCATGCATTGTGAGCAATCATACTTGCAAACTTTCCTTAAAGTTGCATTAATTCTCCTTTTAGGGCTTGAGGCATACTCTGGCTTAGCGTTTGTATTTCCAGAACAAGTAGTGGTTCTAGATTGAGAGTTTTGACTAATTACTTCCCGATCAAGACTTATTAAGGTCGCATAATTTGGTATAGAACCTTCTTTTAGACTCATCAACTCCATTATTTGACTCTCACTAGGAGATTCCACTTCTAACATGTAAGGATAAAAGTAGCGATAGACTTTGTCTCCGATTTGAATGAGTCCTTCAGAATTGACAACTCTAGCGTAGAAGGGATCTGGGATTACACTAATTGCTTCTAGTTCTCTGTCAGTTCCAGCCCGAATGGTTAAGTAATTATCCATTCTGCTGAGTACGATGGCATCGTTATCAATAATTTCCTGAATATCTGATTCGCTAATGTCAGAATATGCTTGTCGCATCGAATAAAAACCTTCTTTATTTAGTTCATTCATCCATTCATCCAGGCATCCCAGATATCAGATACCTGCTGTTGAGAAGCAAAAAACAAGGTGAGGTCGGTAATGTCTTTCTCTGATGGGATTACTAATCTTCCATTAATTACTGATACCTTATCAAGGAGTTGATTGTGCGGCTGGGTATCCTTGGTGCGAGCTACGTTACCGACTTCTTGTGGTACAGCCAATTATCAAAAGAGCAGCTGTGCAAATGAGCCCTATCCTTTGATAGAGAGGTTTGAGGTTGAATTTCATTTTTTTGAAGTTATTGTGTTTAGTATAATTTAATG
>JBGCFA010000245.1:0-8703 GCA_045106675.1 Bacteroidia bacterium | reverse complement strand
CTTTTTGCTTGTTTTGGGGTTGTTTGAATGGCTTGAAATATAAATTCGGGAAATATTTGCAAATCATCAGGAATTGCAGACATCTAATATTCTAGCCCGATATGCCATCTTTGTAGTATAGAGTTAAAGGAGAAGCGATATGAAAACTTTAAACTGGAATGATGTCATCAAATTTGCGAATCATGGCAATCCTATACCGGACAAGCGGGTAGAAAAAACAGATGCAGAGTGGCGGGCCCAATTGACGGACGAAGAATATCGAGTAAGTCGTAAAAAGGGAACCGAAGCTAGTTTCTCCGGAGAATTTTGCTCCCGCTATGATCCCGGTTTGTATTCCTGTGTTTGTTGTGACACTGAGCTCTTTAATTCTGGAGAGCAGTTTGACTCCGGCACAGGCTGGCCAAGTTTTACGCAGCCCATACAGGAAAATGCGATCAAGTACGAAAAGGACAATGCCTATGGCATGGTCAGAGTAGAAGTTATGTGCAATGTTTGTGATTCACATCTTGGACATGTTTTCCCTGATGGCCCTGTACCTAGCGGTCTCCGCTATTGTATCAACTCAGTATCACTCAAAAAGAATGATGAAAATGAAAAATAGAGAATTGGCAACTTTTGGTGGAGGATGTTTCTGGTGTATTGAGGCGATCATCCAAAGGCTCGATGGGGTTGAAAAAGTGGTGTCTGGTTATGCTGGTGGGCATATCAAATATCCAGATTATCGATCTGTATGTGCTGGCACTACTGGGCATGCAGAAGTCGTCCAAGTAACTTTTGATCCAGAGAAAATTAGTTATGAAGACTTGATTGCGATCTTCATGACGAGTCATGATCCCACTACCCCCAATCGACAGGGCGCAGATGCTGGTACGCAGTATCGTTCTGCGATCTATTATCATGATGAGGCTCAAAAAGAAAGCATCGCCGCTGTCTTTGCTGAAGTCAAGAGTAGTTTCAACAAGCCGATCGTGACTGAGGTATCAGCTTTGGATCAGTTTTATGCTGCAGAAGTTTCTCATCAGGACTATTACAACGCCAACCCCAATGCGGGTTATTGTCGAGTGGTGATCGATCCTAAAATCCAAAAGCTACGGGCCCGCTATGCCGACAAGCTGAAAAAAGAGTCGGTCTAATAATCCCCTAACTATATAAAGGCTCTCAAAATGCAAGAGACTATAAATAAATATGGTATCGAAGGGCAGCTAGCCCCCGAATTAAATGTCAAGCAATGGATAGACGGCGCTGGTAAGCCCTTGGCGAACGTCCAGTTAAAGGATTATGCAGCTAAGTTTAAAGTCCTCTATTGTTTTCAGTCTTGGTGTCCGGGCTGTCATAGTCGAGGCTTACCAGCCCTAAAGGAAATGGTAAAAGCGCTAAAGGGAAACGATCAAGTCGTATTTATGGCTATCCAAACTGTGTTTGAAGGCACTCAAGCCAATACCTATGAAAAGATGGTCGAAACTCAAAAGCAATACAATCTGAAGATTCCCTTTGGACATGATGCCGAGGGAGATAATCCCGCCAAAATAAGCAATACCATGCTTAGCTATCGTACTGGTGGTACTCCTTGGTTTATCTTGATCGACCAAAACAATAAAGTAGTCTTCAATGATTACCACCTCAATACTGAGAAAGCAATCGAGTACTTACAAAGCATCAAATAAGCTAAGAGATGTGAAACCAATGCCCAATCTAATCCCCTACGCACTTAGGGGACTTTGGGCAAAAAAACTGATAGGCTGACAATAACGATTGGCTATTGCTGCTCTAAATACGCCTCAACCCTATCAGCTGCATTTTGGCGTACGTCCAACCAAAACAGATTGAAATCTCCGGCATGATAATTTTTCACCAAAAATCCTGTCAATGGGATCGGAATAGAAGACCATAAAATCCCGTCATGGGCTTGGACGGAAAGGCTTTCCGTTTTCATTTTTTTATAATTCCCCATTAAAAAACCGTCATGTTGAGATTTATCCGCGGGCGTACCATCTGCTTTCCAGTTGAGTGGATTGACTACGACAGCATCTTTGTAATGGGTATTGATATTGTCAGGGACATAGCCATCCTTGAATGTACACCAACCCATGATGCAGCCCGTTTGAGTAGGATCATTGCAGATAGGGAGCGTTTTGAAAGTATCTGCCGGGAAAGGCCATCCCAATACGTAGGCTGCAATTAAGCGTTCGCCAAGGGCTTGATCATCGACATACTCGCGCAAAATGCGAATGGCATGAATCGATCCCTGACTATGAGAGGCAATGATAAAGGGACGCCCCTGATTGTAATGCTCCAGATAATACTCAAATGATGCCTTGACATCTTGATAGGCAAGTTCAATTGCTTTGATCTTAGAGGCCGTATCGCTGGTGAAAAAGCCCCCAAAAGCCATCTGACGATAGCGAGGTGCATATACTTTTGCGACTCCATTGAAGATACTTGCCTGATGACGAACAGAGCGTTCGTCGGTAGAAGCGTTTAGCTCAACATCATTCACATTGGCATTCCAAGCTAAGCCTCCCATAAAGGTTGTAGGATGGAGAAAAAAAACATCTGCTTTAGCCGAGTCTTGGCGTTCTGGTGAAACCGAAGGCGGCGTATCATCAGCAAAATCCTCTTTCTCTGGCAAGGCGCACCAAGCACCGGACAAACTATAATCGGGAGTAGGGGAAAGCTGATAAGTCGAATAAGGCTTGCTCGGAGGAACGCGACTGCTATTACAAGCGAGGCTAAACAGGCAAGCGAGCAACAACAAAAGTGAGAGAGTACGATGGTTCATGGGACAAAGGTAATACAGCTTAACCCATAATCGAACAGCCTTGTTGAGTAGTTGCTTATTCAAATGACTCGCTTTCCTTCAATCGATCTGCAACGAGATGGGCTATTTTGATTTTGAACTTCTCCGAGCGATTCATATTGAGGTTGGCAAAGTAGTTGGCGATATCCTGACGACGAGTTTCATCAACTTCTTCGTAGAGGTCTTGAATCGCTTTTGGGTCTGGGCATTCATTGCCAAAACGAAATCGAACTATCGCCTGCATGCGATTGGCATGAAAGCGCGTGATGGATAAGAAGCTATTGAAGAAAACTTGCGAAAGCGAGTCTCTTGGAATCAGATATGATTGGCCATAATCGATCACGGCCTCAAGCTGATAAATGACTGTATCTGGATAACAATCATAATCAAAATAGAGATGGGTAGAAGCATAGATTGAATCATAATCGTAGGCAAGCGAACTCTTTTCTAGGATATTGTATTTGGCATCGATTGAGGGAGTATAGCCCACTCGTTGGGTGTCTAATTGCCAGCCTTCATACCAATATTCGATGCGATTGGAGAGCAGTTGTAAACTACTGTCCTGCTGCAAGTCATAGGGCCTAATAGATTGTAAAGCACTGCTTTGGGCTTTTTCGTTGGCAGCGAGAGGTATATTGGGTTGGCTTTGCCAGAAGGCCGAGTCGTATGGAAAGTAAGCGAGTTTTTCGTATTCTTCTAGCGGTGGGTCGATAGGCAGGATTGGAGTAGGAAAAAGGTTGCCGCTATTGAAAAGCCAAAGACTCGCCTGCGTATGGATTTTTCGTTCTTGGGAGATTCTGTATTGCAAATCATAAGTCATAAAACGATAACGTAAGGTCCTCGCGTCACCTTCAAAAGCAATCCGAATCTCCATACTTAGTTGATCAAGTGCATCCTCACTTTGATCCACAAGACTATAAAAGGGGATATGTTTGGCATCCTGAATATTGAGACGGAGTTCGCGTAGCACCTCATTACTCTTCTGGACGAATGCTTCACCCGCAAAGACCTCACCCGGCTTACGATCTTCAAACTCATATCGTAATAGTGTATCGGATTCGGTAGGGATTTTTTCGACTAGTCGAACGCGAAACCATCTTCTAATCCCGCGCCAACTATTAAGGTCAAAAGGGGAGCTTGGCATCAGCCCTTGCCCTTCACTAAATGGCGCATAGTTACGCACAAGGTAAGGAAGGCCCTGATTCATGAAGTAACTGCCCTTAGGGAGCCTCAGATCACCCGCTTTGAGCGTGAGACTATCGAGCTTCCCATCCGCAAAGTAATAATTGTAATAAGCCGCCAATTGTTCCAAAGCGAGGTTATCATCTACCATAGTATGACTCCGCAAAAACAGTTTGCCTTGTTCTCGTCCTGATAAGGCCCTTCTTGTCTTGAGGACGCTGCGCCAAAGCAGTTTATAAGGAAGCTTGGATTCTTTTTCGGCTATTTCGACGCTATTGAGTTGATAACTGATGGGATTGAGTTGGACTAAAAGCACCTCACTACTCTGTTCGATACGCATACTCTTGGTCTCAAAACCAATTTGTTGAAATGTCAATCGTACAGGAAGGCTACTGACTGCTAAGCGGAAATACCCTTCTACATTACTCAAACTGCCTTGCTCCCCTTCGGTGAACACTTGGGTATAGGCCAATGGCTGTGCATTGGACTGATCTATAATATAGCCTTCGACATAGGTCTGAGCCCAGGCGTTCCCCGCAGGGGCCAATAAAAAGGCTAAGACAAATAAACAAAGGCTCCAAAAAGGGGAAAGTCGAGATTGAGTTGGCAAGTTCATAGAGAGAGGGTAAGGCATCATCACGATCCCAAAGTCTCATAAAAATCATAGCTATGCAATATCAAAAAAACCTCTCGCTTGCGCAGGAAGCTTGGAGAGATTGTGTTTTCTAGGCTTTTCTTGACGTTCCTCTATCGCATTTCTGTGCTTTCGATGACCAGAAACTCTGCTGCTTTTGTATCGAAAATGATGGCGTTTTCTAAAAAGGGTTTATTGCCTAACCAGCCTCCAACCTTCGAAAATGGCGAAACAAATTTTTGCAGCTTGGCATACATATCTACATAGCTAATCCGAGTCAATGGCAAATCGGCATTGCCAATGGCGATCATTCTATCGGTACTTTTATGGCAAATAGGGATTTGGCGACCCATATTGTTTGCGGAATATCTGATCTCCTCACGATCATCATCGGAATAGTTTTTATATCGACTTAGGTTGGTGATCAGACCAAAGGCACTACTCCCAGAGTCATACAATAGAGTCAATTGCTCCTCACCAATCTTGGCTGGTAACATCATCCTTCGCCCAGAAAAATCAAAGGCTTGAAAGTCTGCCAATGATGCCATCCAATCAGGGCGCTCATCATACAATTGGATAAATTTATTTTTGAAATCAATGGCCGTGATTTGCTCATTGATAAAATCTGCTCCAATGGTTCCCAAGGAGATATCACTAATTGTATCATTCAATTGAAATGACTGCCCATATCCCTTTCGGATTGTGATCGAGGAGGCGCTTATTTGATTACCGCCTAGCTTCATATCCAGCTTTTCAATCATCGCTCGGTCGTCTTTCACAACTTCATTGAACGCTAGGCCGTGCTCCTTTAGGGATTGTAGAGTATTGCCGTAGATAATGGTGGTAGGCGCGCCTGTGTCAAACTGTAAGTAAAATTTCTGTGAAAAATTTCCCAGCTTCACCGGCACTAAGATTGCGTTGTGTGCTTCGGTATAATCACCATAATTACCACTTGACCAGCAAAATGCGATTGGCTTGGTATCATGGGTATAGCTAAGGTATTGAGGTCGTTCCTTGAACCAGTTTGACTCGAGATACTTGATCCCTCCCACACCTAAAATCATTAAAAACATGAGGATCGCAATCAGGACGAAGGCTATTTTCTTTACCATCATTAGAGTGATTTAGGATGAGATGGTAATAAAGGCTTTCAGCGGCTCAGAGACCCTCTTTGCTTACCGCCAATTATGCGTCAATTTTACGTCAGTAGCTTATAAAAACCTGATTGGAGGCTTGAGAGCCTGAATGTTGTCTTCCTGTATCAAATGAGCAATGATGCCAACCATTGTCAGGTTCGCTGCTATGCCGAGGAAGAGAAAGGCGAAAATCAAAGGGAATGAAAAGGGAAGAGTATAATTGATAAATGGTGAGATGGAAAGTAAGACACAGAGCTGAATCATCCAGAAGATTTGACAATTGATAATGATCCTGCCAGCCTCATCGACATACTGTGATTGATTCCTTTTACGCCAGACCATTATGGGCAATATGATATTGCCAAATGGGAAGAGAAAAAATGCTAAAGTGGACAGATTGATTAGCTTGGCAGAGAGCTTATCCGCTACTTTTTCCTGATTGGCAGCGCCCGCTTCATTTTGAAATACGGAGGGCTCAACATTGAAAACCTTGGCCAGTGAGCTCAGGCTATATCCTTTAGGAGCTTTTTCGCTAGCCTCCAAGCGTTGGATAGTCCTCAAAGACAAGCCTGCTTTTTCAGCCAATTCAAGCTGAGTATATGCAGAAGCTTCGCGTAATTTTTTGACCGTGTTCATCCCCTTATATTTTGCTATGCAGGCTAAGCCTTGCCTAATAAAAGTAAGGAAGAATTACGGCCAAGGCAATTTGCAGCCAAAATGATGGAGCGTTCGCCAAGGGCGTGATCTAGATATCGCTTACTCCCTCGGAGAACGTTCAAACAAAAAAAAGCCTCCTGCTGATGCAGAAGGCTTTCAATATTTTGGGTTATGAACTAAATCAAGCTTCAGTGCCAGGCTTTTCTTGGCCTACAACTTCAATATTGATTTTAGCTACCACTGATTTGTGAAGTGAAACTTCGGCAACATAGCTTCCAACTTCGCGGATGCTTTCGATATCGATTCTTCTATGAGAAATTTCAATACCGTGCTCCTTGAGCTTGTTGGATACCTGCAAAGAAGTTACAGAACCGAACAGTTTACCATCCTGACCAGCGAGGGTCACAATTTTGATCTCAAGTGCGCCAATTTTCTCGGCGAGCTCTTGAGCATTGTTCAGTACGAACTCTTGTTTGTGTGCAGCCTGACGTTTTTTCTCTTCTAGCGCACGCTTAGATGACTCAGTAGCCATCATCGCAAGTCCTTGAGGGATCAGATAGTTACGAGCGTAGCCTGGCTTTACCTTTACGACATCGTCCTGATCACCTAGATTTTTTACCAGTTGTTTGAGAATAACTTCCATAATCTTATTTCAAATCATCGGTTACGTAAGGGAGAAGAGCGAGATGACGGGCGCGCTTGATAGATACCGAAAGACGGCGTTGAAACTTCAAGCTGGTTCCCGTAAGGCGACGGGGTAAAATTTTACCCTGCGCATTGACAAACTTCAATAGGAAGTCGGGATCTTTGTAATCGATGTACTTGATACCCGCTTTCTTGAAGCGACAGTATTTTTTGTTACGAGCCTGCGATTTGATGCGGTTAACCGCCGTAGGCCCAATTTCATTACCTCTAGCCATAAAATGTTAGGTGTTTTGCAATTGAATCAAAGACTAGCTGACTTTAGCGTCCTTACGAAGACCAAAGTTTTGAGCACGGCGCTTAGTGTTAAACTCTAAGCCATGCTTTTCCAGCTTTACAGTTAGATAACGGATAACGTTGTCATCGTAGCGGAAGTTCCGCTCCAAGTTCTCGATAAATTCAGTGTCTGCACGGAATTCGACGAAGGCGTAGTATCCGTTGGTCTTCTTGTTAATCGGGTATGCGAGTTTACGCACGCCCCAACGCTCAATATTGTGAATTGCTCCACCAGCGTCTTTGATCATAGCGACCACCTTATCTACTGCCTCTTTACATTCAGCCTCGGACAGTTCGGGTTTGAGGATGAATGTCGTCTCATACTCGTTTTGAAACGATTTTGGTTGAATGTCCATCATAATGGAATTATAAGACGATTAAAATTTTGGAGGCACAAAGATAGCGTTTATTCTGCTGAAAACAACCTAATCAGGACTTTATTTTGACTTTGATATCCCCGACCTTATCCCGAAATTTGAGGCCTGCGGACGGTATTTCGACATCTTCTGATTTGCTAGCACTGATAGCGGCCAAGAGGCGCTAGTTTTAGTAAAACTGATGGAATTTCACCGGAAAATGGGGTTTTGACAAACATTCCCACACTTGAATCCGTCCTAACAAGGTCTAAGACCGAATGCGAGAAAACATTAAGGTAAGCGAAACAGAAGAACCAAAGCTCCCAGACACTATAGAAGTGCCTAATGAGTCTGTATTGGATCAGTTCAGTTGGAAAAAGCTGATTTGGCCAGTCCTGATTGCTATCGCCGCTTTGGCTTATGCGATCTATCAATTATTACAGGAGGGCATCAACCCCATCCGTGACATCAGTTGGACGGGGCGAGTCTTTGCCATGATCGGCTTGGGCTTTTTGTGTATGCTGATGCGAGACTTTGGCTATATCTGGCGGATGCGGATACTGACCGACAAAAAACTCACTTGGCGCAGTGCCATCGAGGTGACTTTACTTTGGGAATTTTCTTCAGCCGTTTCGCCTTCTATCGTGGGAGGTTCTGCTCTTGCGATCTTTATGTTGATCAAAGAGAAAATTTCTGCCGGACGTAGTACGGCCATTGTCTTCATTACGATCTTCCTAGATGAAGTATTCTATCTGGCGATTTTGCCAGTTTGCTTATTGGCCGTGAGCTATGCCGAAATATTTGGCCCACTTGGTGATGCCACTTCAGTATTTGGGACGGGTATGGTAGTGGGCTTTTGGATTGCCTACGCTATATTATTTGGCTACACCACTTTTTTGGCTTTTGCTCTTTTTATTCGCCCTCAGGCAACGACTCGTCTCATGAAGCGAGCTTTTGGTTCCC
>JBGCFA010000244.1:0-6889 GCA_045106675.1 Bacteroidia bacterium | reverse complement strand
ATGGAACAACTCGCCAATAATGGTAACGGTAATTTTGAATACCTCGACAAGGCGGCTCAAGCTCGCAAAGTCATGGTAGATGAGTTTTCTAAGTTTTATACTGTTGCTAAAGATGTAAAGATTCAGGTCGAATTTAATCCTCAGGTAGTAGAGCAGTATCGTCTCATTGGGTATGAAAATCGCCTTTTGGAAAACGATGAATTTGAAGACGATAGTAAAGATGCTGGAGAAATTGGCGCCAATCAGTCCATCACCGCTCTTTATGAGTTGATTCCTGTTCCTAATATTAACTATAAAGATTATAACACCTTTACGGTAGATTTTCGCTACAAAGATCCCAATTCAGACGTCAGTCAGGCTTTGCAGCTAGAGGTAACTGATTTTGAGGTACCATTTGATCAATCCTCTGAAAATCAGCGTTTTGCTGCTACGACTGCTGGTTTTGCCTTGATCTTGCGCGAATCAGACTATAAAGGCAATCTTACCTATGACGGTATCTTGGGCTGGTTGGACAATGCTTCAAGCTTTGATCCATTTGGGTATCGCCAAGATTTAAAAGGGCTAATTCAAAAAGCAAAATCGCTTTAGATTCTGTATTTTCGCGCCTATGTCGGCGAACGCTTGGTCCCAAAGAAAAGAGGAATTGCTAAAACTCCTCCAAACAAAATATACTTTTGAAAAGGTCTCTCTTGATATCTCAGGAGAGACCTTTGCTTTATACTTAGTCAGTGATGTTGATGCCTTGCTGGAAGAGCTGCTAGCCAAAGGGGAGACACATGAGGACGTCCTTGACGAACGCATTCCCTATTGGGCTGACCTCTGGCATTCGGCGATTGGGATGGCAGAGCATGTCTTAGAAAGTGATGCCTTTGACGATGAAAGTACGATTTTGGAGCTAGGCTGTGGTTTGGGCCTCTCTGGTATTGCGGCTGGGAAGAAAGGGGCGAAGGTGATACTCAGCGATTATTTGCCCGAAGCGATCCAAGTGGCTGAGTTGGGTTGGTTAGAAAACAATGCTACCAAAGCAGATTGTCGCATCATTGATTGGCGAGCCATAGACCCTGAGATCAAAGTGGAATGGGTATTGGCGGCAGATGTAGCCTACGAAGAGCGTAATTTTGAACCCCTATTGATGGCATTTGATAGTCTTTTGAAGCCTGGCGTCAAAGGGTTATTGAGTGAGCCGGGTAGAGCTATTGCTAGGCCGTTTTTAGCCAATTTAGAACAAGAAGGTTTTAGCGTTCGGCGATATAGCCGCAGCGTAAAATGGAGAGGCACTGTAAACACCATCGGTATCTACGAGCTCTCTCGCTAATCAAACATCACCACCCAAGGTCGATGAATCAGCCGCCAATGATCATTGACATAAACCAATACATCATAGGCACTTCCTAGTTTATGCCCTGGCTCGATAAACTTGAAGCGATAAAAAGTGAAATTGGGTTGTAGATATTGGGCGATCTCCTTATAACCACCGGGGAAAAATCTTGCCTCTCCCTGATAATCAATTAAATCTTGGGTAGTAGCTGCCCATAAAAGATAATCGGTTTGGCCTTCCATCAATGGTTGGACTACGATGCGCGCCATTTTGTTAACTCGCACTTGATAGCGATAGACTTTACGTGCATATTCCTCTGTAAATATGGCTTCGCAATCATCCTTGTCGGGCCTTAGTTGCGAACTCAGTTCAATGCGTTCATCTTCGTCTGCATACAGCAAATACTCTAGGATTTGCAGGGCTCCTTCACGTCCGGGAGGGAAATCATAGACAATGTCTTCTTCCTGTCCAAACAATGGCGTCAAAAAGCCCATCAATAATAGATATACCAGCGTTCTTTGCATTTGATTAGTTCCTGGGCCCAAAATCTGCTTAATCTCCAAAAGTTCAAAATCATAAATGCTTATAAGAGCACATGATTATTAGATGATTTAGACAATTGTTGAATAGTTGAAGGTAATTGCCCAATTTCAAGCCAACTTCTGATCTCCCTAAGTCCGTAATCAATCTCCATGTCCCCAGAATCCCTTAGCGATGCAATCAAACAGGAAGGCCAAAGACTTGGTTTTGATATGCTTGGTATTGCCAAGGCAGAGATGATGGACAAAGAGGCCTACGATCTCGAAAAGTGGCTAGAAGCTGGCCGTCATGGCTCCATGCAATACATGGAAAACTACTTTGATAAACGAGTTGATCCTCGAAAACTTGTGGAAGGCGCAAAATCTGTGATCAGTGTAATACACAACTACTATCCGGATCAAAAAGACACGTTCCCCGAAGGCGGCCCCAAAATCTCTCGCTATGCTTGGGGAGAAGATTATCACAAAGTTCTCAAAAAGAAGCTCTATACCTTATTTCGTTGGATACATGAGCAAGTCGGAGCAGAGGTAGAAGGTCGTGTTTTTGTGGACTCAGCTCCGGTGATGGATAAAGCATGGGCCCGAAGAAGTGGTTTGGGTTGGATCGGAAAACACACCAATCTCATTAGTCCACAAAGAGGCTCGTACTTCTTTATTGGGGAAATCATATTGGACTTAGAACTGGCTTACGACGGGCCAATCAAAGACTTTTGTGGCACTTGTACTCGCTGCATTGATGCTTGTCCGACTGATGCCCTTGCGCCTTACGAAATGGACGCTAATAAGTGCATCTCCTATCTCACCATCGAACTCAAAGATGCCATGAATGCCGAGCAGTCCCAGCAATTAGAAGGTTGGGCTTATGGGTGTGATATTTGCCAAGAAGTATGTCCTTGGAATCGGTTTTCCCGTTCTCATGGAGAAGAATTTAAACCTCTCGGACATCATGCTATGTCGGCACAAGAGTGGGAAGAAATCGACGAGAGAGCATTTAAAAAGCTCACCAAGAAAACTGCTATGAATCGAGTCAAGTGGGACAAGATGAAAAGCAATCTCTTTTGGTGGCAGCAAAATCAGCCTTAGGCCTTTACCTCTACTTCTTCGGGATATTCTATTCTTGCGTGGTAGATACTGATCAATTTCTTGTGGAGGACTTTGCGAATAGTCGTGATATCTTTAAAAGTCAGATTACAATCCTCTAATTGACCATCTTCAATTTTATAGTTTATAATTGAATCGACCAGCTTTTGCAGTTTCTCAGGTGTTGGTTTGCTCATGGCCCTGGATGCGGCTTCAATCGAGTCCGATATCATTAGGGCTGCTGTTTCTTTCGAAAATGGTTTAGGGCCAGGATAACGGAAAGCAGATTCATCAACATTGACATTCTCGTCTTTTTCCTTGAGAAAATTGCGGTAAAAGTATTCTACCCTTGTACTGCCATGATGCGATTGGATGAATTGGATGATTTCCTTCGGTAGATGATGTTTAGTCGCAAGTTCCACTCCTTTGGCAACGTGTCCAATGATGATACGAGCACTTTCGAGATTGCTGACTTTGTCATGAGGATTATTGCGCTTGTCCTCCTCAGACATGTTTTCAATAAAAAAGTGATGATCTGGCATTTTGCCAACGTCATGGTAGAGAGCTCCGACGTGGGTGAGCAGCTCATTGCCTCCAATTTCACTGATCACTGACTCGGCAAGGTTGGCGACTTGTAAGCTATGCTGGAAAGTCCCTGGAGCCTTACGCGCTAGCTCTTTGAGTAAGGGATGATTGGTGTCTAATAATTCGAGATAAGTAAGGTCGGAAGTGATACCAAAGAGTTTCTCGAAGAGGAATATCAAATTGAAAGCAATCACGGTCGCCAAGGCATTACCCATAAAGAGCAAAATATTGGGATAGTCGATACCTTTAAATCCGCCTTTAGAGTAGAGGTTATAAACCAAAAAGGAGATTACATAACCAATGAAGATATACAAGAGGGTAAACCAAAATTGCTCGCGCTTCCGCAAATTGGTCATACTATAGATTGCTACCGTTCCGGCAACGGTCTGGACAAAAGCATACTCTAAATCTTGCTGAATCAGTACCGCCCCAAAAAATGCGACCAAAAGATTGCAAAGAAAGGCTGTCCCTAAGCCAAAAAAGTTGCGCATGAATATAGGAACCAAACAGGCCGGAGCTAGATAGATAAAACTCAATGCTGGTTGGGTGCTCCCTTGCCGCAATACATAATTGCCGATCCTAGAGGTAAGTACCATCAAGCCCACCGTAATGATGAAGGTGAAGAAGATGAGGGCTAATTTATTATTGTCAAAATAGATGCGAGGTCGATCGAAGGCCAGGTAGATCAGCAAAATTGCACTAATCAAGGCAATCACTAAAAACTGACTGATTGATACTTCTAACAGGCTATCTCGGATTGCCCGTTTTTGACGCTCTTGAATCAGGGCATTTAAGGCTTTTTCTACCTCTAGTGTAACGATTTCCCCTCGATCTACGATTGATTCGCCTTGCTCGTATTCTAGCAAAACAAGCGAAACGAGTTTGCGTTGTTGCTCCCGTTCGAGTTCTGTTAAGGCTTCATTGAAAAGATAATTTGCCTCTAAGTCTCTATTGAGAATAAATGCTAATAAGCGATTGTTGAAGCTGTTTTTTAGGTTGAGGTCATTTTGCATGTATTCCATCAACGCGACCTTGTCCACAAGTAATTGGTTGAGGGGAACCCATTTTTCTAAAGCTGCTTGCTTGCGTAAGGCGACAAAATGATTGCTTTGCGATAGGTCTGGCGCATTAAGATAGCCGATCTCATATGCTTGATTCGCTATCCGAAAGGCATCCACTATCAATTGAGAACTCCATGCATCATAATCATCAGGTATAGGGAAGTCTGCTATCGCAAAATCCTTGTACTCAGGCTGGAAAAACTGACGGAGATGTCGCTTACTATTCAAGCTGTCTCCTTGATTGATCGCTTGGCGGTATTGTTGCAGACGTTTGCTGAGGTTTCTGACGTTGATGACAATCTGGTTTAAAGACTGCCGTACTCGACTCGTATCGAGCATATAAATATCGGCCACCTGCTCCGCCGCTAAAGCTTGTTCAGCGGCTAAGCTATCTGCGGCCTTAAGTACAAAAAAATCATAAGGCGCACTCAAATCCTCATGCTGCCAGATTTGTCCCTGCTTATGCTGTAAATTCAATCGAAACGATCGAGGTAATATTAATGTCATGAGCAATAAAAAGCCCAGTATTAAGCCTATCCTCGTCTGAAATTTTCGATTCCGGAGTTTACGCCAAGAAAATATGTTAAGCAGTCGATTCATGAGGGACAACTATATTGGCGATTTTACTACACAATCGGCACTTATCCGAATAAAAGTCAGTAATTTGCCACTTGAGAGCAAGTAGATAGTATTGAGTACGAAGTAGTAAGGCAGTTTGATCGCTTTTATACTAAGTACTACATACTAATTACTCACTACTTTTCGATTAAAAAAGGGATTTTATGATCAAGGAAAAAAATCAAGGAAAAGTGGCGCATCGCTATGAAGCGCCTGATTATTATCAGCTTGACGAACTACTAACTGAAGAGCACAAATTGATCCGTGCTTCGGTTCGCGATTGGCTTAACGAAAATGTCTCTCCATATATCAACGATTGGGCTCAAAACAATGAATGTCCCACCCATCTTGTCAAAGAAATGGGGGCTTTGGGACTCTTTGGACCTTCTCTTCCTGAAGAGTATGGCTGCCCCGGTTTGGATGAGATTTCCTATGGTGTCATCATGCAAGAGATCGAACGGGTAGACTCGGGCATACGCTCTATGTGCTCCGTTCAAGGATCATTGGTGATGTATCCGATCTATAAGTATGGTAGTGAGGAGCAAAAGCAAAAATACTTACCCAAGCTAGCAGCAGGCGAGATGATGGGCTGTTTCGGTCTTACCGAACCCGACCATGGCTCCAATCCAAGTGGCATGACTACTCACTATAGCGACCAAGGGGATCATTACCTCCTCAATGGTGCTAAGACTTGGATTTCCAACTCACCCTTTGCTGACATTGCGGTGGTTTGGGCCAAAAACGAAGAAGGTCGTATTCACGGATTGATCGTAGAGCGTGGGATGGAAGGCTTTAGTACGCCAGAGATCCACAACAAATGGTCGCTACGCGCTTCTACCACAGGAGAGCTAGTCTTCGATAACGTCAAAATCCCTAAAGAAAACCTCTTGCCTGGCATCTCTGGTCTACGTGGACCATTAGGCTGTTTGGACAAAGCGCGTTACGGTATCGCTTGGGGCGCGATGGGATCGGCGATGGATTGCTATTCTACTGCCTTGATTTATGCGAAGGAGCGCGAACAATTTGATCGTCCTATCGGTGGCTTCCAACTACAGCAAAAAAAGTTGGCAGAGATGCTCACTGAGATCACCAAGATGCAGTTATTCACCTGGCGTCTCGGTACCCTCATGAACGAAGGCCGTGCTTCTACCGCGCAAATCTCCATGGCTAAGCGCAACAATGTAGATAGCGCCCTCAAAATAGCCCGCGAAGCTCGACAGATGCTTGGTGGCATGGGAATCACTGGCGACTTCCCGATTATGCGCCATATGATGAATCTGGAATCCGTCGTTACCTATGAGGGAACACACGACATCCATTTGCTGATTACAGGTTATGATATTACAGGTTTGAGTGCTTTCCGCTAGTCGCGGAACACCAAAGTCTATATGGAAAAACAGTAGATGCGCAAGACCTTGCGCATCTACTGTTTTTTATGTTTTCGGCTCTCCTGATTTATGATTTAAGCCTTAATAGGGATTCATCAAACTATCTCTTTCCAAGCGCTTATCAATCGATTCACGGCAACAAGCCGGAAGTTGGGCGCGCACCTCGGGATTAGCATCATAAAACTGAGTATTGAAGCCCGCTTCGGAGATTTTTTGTTGGATATCGTCCTCGGACAAACGATTTATGTCGTAGCTGACGCTTAGAACACTGGTTTTACTGTCCCATTTAGCGGCAGCAAT
>JBGCFA010000243.1:0-15089 GCA_045106675.1 Bacteroidia bacterium | reverse complement strand
ATACCGTTACGGTTAGCCGCGTCAAAGATGTCGCCGAACTTATCTTCTAGACCGATAGCAGAACCATCAGGCTTAGTACCAGAAGCAATTACGTCAGCAAGCTGCGTTTTTGCACCAGCATAATCACCTTTCATCTGCATTAAAGCTTTGGCTAGGAGGACTTTTGCAACGGTACCGTTGAAGCGACCGATCTGGCCCATGTTATTAGGAAGGTTAGCGCCTTCAGTAAGGTCAGCAATGATGAGGTCTGAAACATCAGCACTATTAGTCAAAGTGGCCTGATCAGTGTTTTCATCCACATAAGGGATTTGTTGCCACATCTTCCAAGCCTCTAAGTGATAATGTCCACGCAAGGCACGAGCCTGACGACGAAACGAAGTAGCTTGTTCAGCTGTGATGGCACCATCATCTTCAGCAGTTTGGGTAACCAACATGACTGAGTTACAACGAGAAATAGACTCATACAAAGAGCGCCACTTGAGATTCAAGTAAGGATTTGTAGTCGCTTCCGAGTAGTTCTGAAGAGGGTTGATATCGGGTTGGTCACCAGAGTCAGTACCCTTATTGGCTTCCATTCCACGAATTGCACCAAATACCCATCCAGAAGAGGCTGCTTCCCAGCCACCTGTTCCTTGAGCAGATAAGCCATCGAGCATAGAGTAAGCTCCGATTAGCAATGTTTCAATTCCATCCTCAGTAGCCAAAACAGATTCATCTAAAGCTCCGTTAGGCTTAACATCGAGAAAGGAGGCGTCGCATGCACTCACCAAGGCAAGTACCATGGCGACTGCAAATAATTTCGTACGATTTAATCTTTTCATTGGATTATATATGATAATCTTAATATTCTTAGAAATTGATACTAAATCCAAGTAGATATTGTTTTACTGCAGGGTAAGTTCCTTCATCAACTCCCATTTCACGGTCATCACGTGTATTGAGTTCAGGATCAATACCTGAGTAATTGGTCAAGGTAAATAGATTTGCAGCCTGTACATAAACTCTTATGCTACCAATTGCAGCACCAGGATTAGCATTGTAAGTATAACCTAACTGTAGGTTACGTAGACGAACATAAGAACCATCTTCTATGTAGTAGCTGGTTGATTGAGTGTTCGTAGAGAAATTAGACTTATTAGAAGCCTTAGGTACAGTAGCATCTGTATTTTCAGGAGTCCAGCTATTGTATAGCAGATCAGTACTCTTTTGGTTCTGGAAAGAAGGCCAGTAATCTAACCACCACTTGTTGAAGTTGAAGATATCGTTTCCGTAAGAAGCGTATAAGAAACCAGTTAAGTCAAACTGCTTATAAGTGAACGCAAGGTTTAAACCAGCTGTGAAATCAGGGTTAGGATTACCAATAACAGTACGGTCTTCCTGATCAATCACACCATTACCATCTAGGTCAGCATACTTCAAGAAACCTGCTTCAGCACCATCTTGGGTAGCAGAATTCGCTACTTCGTCTTCGCTTTGGAAAATACCTTCTACTTGGTAGCCAAAGAAAGAAGAAATCGGTTGGCCAACTTGGTTACGGTTGAAAGAACCAATACGAGATCCACCGGAATCAAAAAAGTTAACACCGTCAGCGATTTTGATAATTTCATTGTTGTAAGTAGTGAAGGTCAAGTTTCCTTCAAAAGAGAGGTCTTGTGTCCACTCATCACGGTAGATAAGTTGAAGATCAATCCCTTGGTTACGCATTTCACCAATGTTGATAAAGGGTACTGAGGCAGCACCAGCGGTACCAGGTAGCTCAGGATTGAAAAGCAAGTCTTGGCTCACCTTGATGTAGTAATCAAATACTAACTCTATACGGTTGTCAAGAAAAGCAGCATCAAAACCAATATTTGTACTCACATTAGTTTCCCACTTTGCATTAGGGTTACCAATACGAGTTGGGCGAAATCCTTGAAGAGAAGAGGTTGATGTACCGTTAAGGTCATAAAACGAAGTATTTGGCTCACCACCAAACAAGAAGAATGCATTTTGAGGATCAACGGCTAACTGGTTACCCATTGTACCATATCCACCGCGAATCTTCAAGTTTGAAATAAAGCTATTGTCAATCAAGAAAGATTCTTGGCTCACTCTCCACGCTGCTGTAACAGAAGGGAAGACACCATAGCGATTTTCTTCACCAAAGCGAGAAGAACCATCACGACGAACGGTAGCACTTACGAGATAACGATTATCAAAACCGTAATCAACACGCAAGAAATTCGATACGAGCGTAGTAGGAGTACCTACCCCTGAACTAGCGTTGATGATATTAGCACCATTGTTGAGAGTACGGAAAGATACAGCATCAGAAAAGTAACCAGCACGGTTACCACTCACACCACGACCGATACCATACTTAACTGCTTCATAACCTGCAACAGCTTGGACATCATGTGAACCAAAAGTACGGTCAAAAGTAATAGTATTGGTCCAAACCCAATCACCACCATAACCAGCACCTTCTGAAAATGCAGGAGTAGCTACGTTCTCAGATCTTTCGTAGGTAGCAAAGTTATAATCGGTAAAATAGTTCATACCAAAAGTACCACCAAAGGTAGAACGGAAGTTTAGCCCTTCCATAATTTTTACATCTGCATAGACACTACCAAGCGCACGAACATTGAAGCTATAATCATCTGCATCACGCTCTAGCGTAGCAAAGTAGTTTTGACCATTACCTAAACGAGGCGCAAGACCAGTACCACCATAATCACCTGGCATGTAGTTGTGAGAAATCCCTTGTACTTCCTGAGTCATGACAGCAGGAATAATAGACTGAGACTGATACACACGACTGATAGGTGCACTCTCTGCATTTTGGCCAATTCCTTGACCATTTTGAGTGTGAGTAACCGTAAAGTTTTGCCCAATGGTAACGCGATCTCTAACCTTAAACTCAGAGTTAAAGCGTGCGCTTAGTCGCTGAGAATAGGTATTAAGCGTAATTCCTTCCTGGCGGAAATAATTGATACCAGAATAGAATCTTGCGTTGCGAGTACCACCAGAGAAAGTTACATCATGGTTGGTAATCACTGCATTGTCAGTGATTTGGTCCCACCAATTTGTATTAGCAGCCCATGAAGGCAAAGTAGGAGACGCATTCGCAGAATTACCATAGATAGGATGTTCCTCTACTGTACCATCATTGGCATATACTAACCATTGTAGGTCTGCATACTCTTCTGCAGAAAGTAGATTACTTGGCCCAGTACCAGCAATCTGAGTACCGATATAGCCACTGTATCCTACTTTCACTCCTTCAGTACCTTTCTTGGTAGTTACGATAACTACCCCATTAGAGGCACGAGATCCATAGATCGAGGCAGCACCGGCATCTTTCAAAACCGAAATTGACTCAATATCGTTAGGATTGAGGGTTGAGATATCCTGAGTAGGAACCCCATCCACTACGTATAGTGGATCATTGTTTTGGAATGAACCAAACCCACGAATACGAACTTTAGAAGGTGAACCAGGACGGCCATCTTGGCCTACTGTAACACCGGCAACTCGTCCTTGCAACTGGTTAGCAACATTGCTAGTAGGAATTGCAGTAAGCTCCTCTGTTTTCACAACAGAAACGGAACCAGTTACATCCTCTTTGCGTTGGGTAGCATAACCCGTAACAACCACTTCAGAGAGAGCATACTCATCTGGAGAAAGCGTGATGTTGACAGTGTTTGAAGAACCAACCGAGACTTCTTGGGTCAGGTGTCCGAGATAGGAAACAACCAATACGTCGCCAGTTTTGGCTTGTAGGCTGTATTTTCCTTCATTATCGGTCAATACCCCTCTAGAGGTACCCTGAACCACTACAGAAGCTCCGACTAGTGCCTCCCCGTCAGTGTTAGCCACTAGACCAGAGATTTGTCCCTGGGCAAAGAGGCTCATGGAGAGCAACATTCCAAGCGAGAGTAGTAATGACTGCTTGAAGAGCTCGCCCTTTCTAAAAAAATTAGGCACTTTAAAATTCATGAGCACAACATTAGTAGTAGTTAGTAAGTGAAAAAATTAACGGATATAAAGACTCTCTTTAGCGGGAGAGAGCCTTTGAGAAAACTAGTTTACAAATTTTTGATGGGCAAGCAAGGCAGGAGTAGCTAGATATTAATTTTTAGCTGCATAGTATATGCCTTGACTAGCGAAAAGTGTATTCGCTCATTGCCTTTAGCGCAATCGATTTCGAGAGGCGCCCTTAATAATTATTCTTTTAAACATATAAGCAGTAGTAGTTAGAAAGTAGTATGACTATAGAAGAAGTGATAGTAGCGGAATCCATCTTCTTATCGATAATAAATTTACGAAATATTTTCTTCTTCCTTCCACACTAACGCACTTGCTCCCAAAATGGCGGCTTCACTGCCGGGAAGTTTTGAAGGGATAAACTCCACCTTATTTTTGAATATTGGTAAGAGGTCCGCCTCCATATATTTTTTGGTAGGATCTAAAATCCATTTTCCGGCTCTCGCCACTCCTCCAAAAAATATAATCGCCTGTGGACTGGTAATAGCGACCATATTAGCTAAGGCTTCGCCTAAGACTTTCCCAGTATAATTAAAAGCGCGTTGCGCGATCTGATCTCCTGCTTCAGCAGCTTCAAAGATATGCTTAGGAGTTAGGTCTTCGGACAAAACATGGCGCAAGCTGGTATCATCATTAGAAGCAGCCAATTCCTCCTGTACCGTCAATACCACTCCTCTTGCTGCAGCATAGGTCTCGACACAACCGCGACGCCCGCAAGTACAAAGTCTACCGCCTCGGACAGCAATCACATGGCCAAACTCTCCGGCAAAACCATCATGTCCATATATAAGTTCGCCATTGACGACAAAACCACTCCCCACTCCAGTACCCAGAGTGATCATAATAATATCTTTATAGCCTTTGGCAGCGCCATACATCATCTCCCCAATAGCTGCTGCATTGGCGTCATTGGTAAGGGTAACCTTAGCTTTAAACTGAGCTTCAAATAAATCCGCCAAAGGGATTACTCCTTTCCAACGCAAATTGGGCGCATGTTCAATCTTACCCGTAAAATAATTTGCATTGGGAGCGCCAATCCCAATCCCTGCTACTTCAACCTCCTCATTTAAGTCACTGATCATTGCCTTTACCGCATTAGATACCGCTTGCACGTAATCTTCTACGGACTCAAACTGTCGAGTTGAAATAGAGTGCTTAGCCAGCACTTTGCCTGTCCGATCTACTAAGCCATATTTGGTATTGGTTCCTCCAATGTCTATTCCGATAGCAATTGATGTCATTGTTTTGGCGTATGCTTATTATTGTTATCCCGATAACGATCAGGATTGAATGCTTGATTTTTTGAATGATGAACTTCCAAGTCAGGAGTCAGAATTCTGTGGTTTCCCAATATCTGCTCCTTTGAGGCCGTAAAACACCAAATAGAGGTAGCAAAAAATAGGTACAATCATCGAAAACTGTAAATCTCCGGTGCTATCTGCGACTGCCCCTTGAATCAATGGCACCAAAGCTCCCCCTAAGATCATCATTACCAGCACCGAAGAACCCTGACTCGTATATTTTCCGAGACCTTCGATGGCGAGCGTAAAGATATTGGACCACATGATAGAGTTAAACAATCCCATACCGATAATCGTCCACATCGCCACTGGACCAGTACTATTGATCGCAATGATGAGCAGCAAGACGTTGACTCCGGCAAAGACTCCGAGGGTTCTCGCTGGCAGCGAACGCCCAATTACGAATCCCACAAGGTTGAGGCCGACAAAAATCAAGAAAGGCAACATTTCGGTCAGCGTGAGGGTTCCTTCACTCTTGAGGTAAGCAGCAAGAAAAACTACGGCAAAAAAGCCTAGAGCCACCCCAACCATTGTTATCATTAGTTGCACCGTCAGTTTTTTACCGAGCGATACAGCTCCCACAAATCGTCCGATCATCGCGCCTCCCCAATAAAAGGCAAGAAAGATGTCCGCTTTACTTTTTTCCATCCCTGCCACTTCAGGCAGTTCTAGATAATTGATCAAGGTACTTCCTACGGCAACTTCGCCTCCTACATAGGCAAAGATGGCCAGTCCACCGAGGATCAGGAAAGGATATTTCAAGGCACCAAGGCCTGCTTCTATTTTTTCGTCATTCTTAATCTCGGGCAGTTTGGAAAAGGCGATAAAGATGCCTAACAGCACAAACAGTCCCGCAAAAATCAAATATGGCGTTTTGACAGATTCAGCGGAGAGTTCCCCGCCGGGACCAGCAAAAAACTCAAACACTAAATAACCGCCGATCAATGGGGCGATCGTCGTACCAAATGAATTAAATCCTTGTGCCAAATTGAGACGGCTAGAGGCGGTAGAAGAGGGCCCCAAAATCGCTACATAAGGATTGGCTGCTATCTGGAGGATCGTAAATCCTATCCCTAACAAAAAGAGCGCAGCCAAAAAGTAGCCGTACACCTGAAACTCAGCTGCAGGATAAAACAAAGCACAACTGATAGCCGAGATCACCAAGCCAACCAGTATTCCAGTCTTATAACCGACGCGTTCGATAGGATCGATACCCGCCAAGGAAAACAAAAAGTAAATCAGCGAACCGATCGTATAAGCCCCAAAAAAGGCAAATTGCACCAGCATCGCTTGGGTATAGCTCAAAGTAAATACCTCTTTGAGATAAGGAATCAAGATGTCGTTCATGCACGTGATGAAACCCCACATAAAAAAGAGGGAGAACATCGTGTACAAGGCTGAACGGTAATTAGGAGTCGTGTCGGCCATTAATAGTAGTGTTAGTAGCGGATGATCTGATGCGGCCATCAAATCGCTGCCAAAATAAGATTTATTTTGGATCGCCTGACATTATCTGCAAAAAGGCCTGCTTATAAGTACGTCCCAGTGGTAGACTTTGCGCTCCCAGCACTACTTCTTCGCCGTCGTATTGGGTGATTTTGATGCGGGCTACGATGTAGGAACGATGAATCCGTAAAAAACTCCCTGATTCCAAGCGTTCGGCGAAGGCGGTCAGACTACTTTTCACCACCCACTTTTGAGTGGGAGTATGGATACGGATATAATCTTTGAGTCCTTCTACCCAAATGATATCCGCCAGCAAGATTTTGACGGACCGACGATCTACTCTGACAAAGAGATGATCTGGATTATCGCTGTGCGGAACGCTTTTATCCATCTTCTGCGACTCAAAAAAACGATTGATCGCTTTGAGAAAACGAGGCAGTGCAATCGGCTTGAGGAGATAGTCAATCGCCGCGAGTTCAAAACCTTCTAAGGCATACTCTCGATGAGCGGTCGTAAATATCACAGCAGGACTTTGGTCTAAGCTTTCGAGCACTTGTAGCCCATTGAGACCGGGCATCTGGATATCGAGCAGCAACAAATCAATCTGCTCAAGACGCAAGCTCACCAAAGCCTCCATTGGATCAGCCAAACTCGCTACTAATTGCAAATCAGGCACTTGGCTGACATAATGTGCCAAAATCTCCCGTGCAATCGGTTCATCATCCAATATGAGGCAGCTGTATGTAGACATATCCTTAAATTAATTCAAATTACGAGTCAAAGCTTTCCCGTCTGTCATCCCGGCCTAATGAATAAGCGATAGCGAATTCATAGAGCCGGGATCTTTGGGTAAATGCGTTCCGCCCAGCGGTGAGGGAATCAGAGATACCGGATATGTTCGTTTTACTCTCATTCTGGTATGACGTGAGAGCTTTAGTTTTGAGTTTAATGCTTTGCAGAACGCTAAAAACCATCCTACTTCTCGAAAGATTGAGGGCTCAGCTCGCTAGAAAAATTGACAACTAAGCTTAAGTTAGAGAAATCCATAGTCTTGCTTCAAACCAATCTTCCCGCGCTTCAATCTGTAGCTTGTGACTCGCTGGATACAGTAAATCGAGGCGTTGTCGGAGGTTTTGCAAACCGATACCGCCCTGATCGACAGACTTTGCTAAAGAAGTTTGAAAGCTATTGCCAAAGCTAAGCCTAAGACTATTGTCCTCAATCTTCAACTCAAAGGCCAAGTGTAAGCGACCGTCCAAGCCTTTATGGCCATGTTTGAAAGCGTTCTCTGCAAGAGGAAGTAATAAAAGTGGCGCTAATCTCAAGCTATCCAGCGGCTCTTCTATCTGCCAATCCACCACAAGCTCATCACCATAACGGAGCTTTTCTAGCGCGATATAGTTATCCAATAATTCGACCTCTTGTTGGAGCGATACATAATCTTTTTCGGCGGCATAGAGTAGATAATCCAACAATGCCGATAGTCGTAGTATGCCATCAGCTGCTTCGTCAGATTTGCGTAAGGCAAGGCCATAGAGATTATTGAGCGTATTGAACAAAAAGTGCGGATGTAGCTGCGCTTTGAGGAGTTTCAGCGCCAGTTCAGATTGGGAGTTTTTTAATTGTTGGTTGAGTTTGGCTTGCCTTTGCCAATCGGTGATGATTTGCAGACATACTGCAAAACCGACTACCGCATAATCTCGAATTACGTTTTTGAGCACTTTGGGAGCGGGATAAATCGTCCATTCGCCTCGCTCCAAATAACTTAGCGCCGCAATCCAATAAATCCGCCCGAGATACAATAGCGCTAGTACCGCTGTTACGCCTAGCCAAAACTTGAGTTTCTGAGTTGTTTGCAAATATCGTGGCACTAGCCAAAGCGAGATCGTATAACTCGCCGCCATGATCACGGGCAAATAGATCAGGATATCCCGCACCAATTGCTCCCGTTGCCAAGGCCGATAATGCATCATATTGGCTAAAAACTCCGAAAGGACATAGAGTCCCCATAATATGAGGTGTATCCAAGCTGTCTGCTTTAAGGCTTTCATAGCTTCAACTTAATGATCCCTTAGCAGATCTGGAGATTTTATCGACCAAGGGCCTGTTTTCGTCGATGGGCGTATGGGTAGCCCAACGGTCGACAAATCCAATACCGTGGTCGATATTGTCGGGAATCACTCCTCAGGATCAACAAATTGAGTTTCCAATCAATCGATCCTATGAAACGATTATCTCTCTTACTGTCGGCCGTATTAGTGAGTTTTTTGTTATGGCAAATCTCAGGGCCCGACTTGAGCAATCCGTCTTTTGATCCAGCCGATGATCTGCTCTCCCTGCATCCAGCGCCCCAACAAACTGCGGATTTACTCCGCGCAGCTTGCTATGACTGCCATTCCAATCAGACCCATTGGCCTTGGTATGCACACCTAAACCCCATTGGCGGTTTTGTGAGTGGACACGTTCGGCACGGCCGAGAAGAGATAAACTTCTCTGAATGGAACATCATCTCAGACGAAGACATCTCAGTGGTAGGAAAAGGCTGCGCCAAACGAATCAAAAGCCACTCAATGCCGATAGAAAGCTATATGTGGCTGCACCCCAAAGCTCGCCTAAATGAGGCCGAACGCCTGCAATTAATCTCCTATTTTCTCAACCTCAATCCCCGTGATCATGAAGATTAGCCTAGTATCATTATTGTTGCTTTTGTCTCTACCGCTATTCGCGCAACGTCTGGCTCCCTTGCCTGACAGCATGCAAGAGCATTTGAAAATTTATCAAAAACTTCCCTCTACCCACGTATTTGAACCGATTGATGAGACTGAGCCCGGCACTCCCCTACTCCTTATGGTTGAGGTCTTTGCTCGTGATTGCGATTGTCCATTTAGTAATGAGGCGATTTTCATGACCCAGACCAGTGCTGCGGGAGTCTATGATTTGAGTAGTAAGGGTGATTGGACCGCCGCTCGTTTAAAAGGCACAATCCAGACTGATGCCAAAGGACGCTATCTTATTCGCTCTATTTTGCCAGGAACTTATCCGAATTCCACTACCGCTAATCCACATATTCACCTGATGATCGAGGCATTGGAACAGCCCTACTATGACATCGTTTTTGCTCCCTATCTCAATCGGTATGGCAAGCGAGATCTGGCGAAGAAACCTGATGAACATTTTGCGGCAACATTATGGCAAGGATCTGATAATCAACAACTTGGCTATGTGCGGATATACGTAGCGCCCAACTAACTGTTGAAAATGACTAGCCTTGATGGTTTTAGCACTTGAGAGAAACAATACTTCTATCTCGATAGGAGGCTCAATGCACCAAAATCGGCCCGCGCATCGTCAAAGTCGATAGCGCGGGCCGAAAAAATGTTTTAGTCAAAATCCCTTGATGGGGTTAGGATTTGCTTATTTCAGGATTTCTACTTTTCCATTGTCCATATCGTAAAGGGCACCTATTATTTTGATTTCTCCCTTATCCTCCATCTCTTTTAAAATGGGGCTTTCGCTCCTTATCTTCTCTATTGTATTGCGGACGTTACTTTCGCTCACCATGTGTACAAACTCTTGGTTAGACGAATTTCGTTCCCCTTGGTATTGAACCATTGCTACCGCAGGTTTGATCTTTGTGAGCATGGGGGTGATATTCCCTAGTTTCACATCATCAATGGCAGCCTTGACCGCACCACAATGTTCGTGGCCCATAACAAGGATCAATTTTGAACCAGATACTTTGCAAGCAAACTCCATGCTTCCTAAAATATCTTCGTTGACAAAATTACCAGCGACTCTGGCCACAAAAACATCCCCTATACCTCTGTCAAAAACGTCCTCGACCGGTACACGGCTATCCACACAAGAGAGAACAATGGCCTTTGGGTATTGTGCGAGTACACTCTTTCGGACTTGGGCAGAATGATCACGTGCCGTGAGATCGTTGAGCATAAACCTTTCGTTGCCTTCTATGAGAGACTGAATGACCATATCAGGGGAGAGTGCATCCTGTTCAGCTTTGGTTAGTACATCTTGTATAAGACCCGTAATTACTGCTGGCGTCGTTTCAGCTTGAGTAGATTCGGCTGTGGCCTTTTGCTGATTGTCATTGTTACAGGCGACAAAAAACAGGGCCACACAAAGGAATGCGCTCAATCTTACTTTATTTTGATTCATATATTAGGTTTAAAAAAGATTAGAGAAGCGGTTGAGGATCATAAATCAGTTCTTCTTTGGGAGAAAGAGGAAGAGAGAATTTTTATCCATTTTTAGTGTTTTGAAAAACTGACTTGCGTTAATATATATACTCCTATTGGGAAGGCTTAGTTAGAGCTTATCCCTATTTTTAACCACATTTTAATCATGGTCAACACAATAAAATTCGGCCCACCTATCGTCAATGTCGATAGCGCGGGCCGAAATCATATATGCTTTATGAAACTCACAAAGCCAGAACGTATAGCCGTTTAGTTTTTGTTGGCTAGCTCTTTTTTGATCTTTTTGAGGGAATCATTGCTAATCCAGCGACGAAATAGGAGCTCTTCACGAGGGTTCATGCCTTCAAGGATGTAAATCTGATCTCTGAGGGTCTTTTCAACATAGCGTATCTCATATTCGATCATTACAGCTTCTCCTTTGCGGATGACGGGTATCTCGACGACGGTGCCTTCGGCTAGCCAATCACCATATTCATCGCGAAGTTTTCCTTTGAGTGCATCAGAAGTAAAGATATCACCCTTTTTCAATCCAATAGCCTCTTCTTTGCCTGCTTTTTTGATGGTGATATCGCCACTTCCATCCAATGAAAAGGCTGATTTCGTTTTGATATCATTTTCGTTTTCGCTCAGAGGGTTAAATGGGGCTTTGCCTTGAAAGGACTCTTGAAAAAGGACTCCTACTGGACTCAAACCTCCTGCCACATCAAGTGGAGTACGTCCCATGATATACTGATCAAAAAAGTCTTGAAGTTTTGGATCGACCTCATTGACAAACTCGATTATAAAGCTATCCTCATCAAAAGATTTATCCTTACCATAGCGTTCACCAAGGGTAACGACTACATCTTTGAGCGTCTTTTCACCAGCAGTCAATCGCATGATCTCGATATCGAGCAAGGCCCCCAATAGCGCACCACGTACATAGACTTGTCCGTACTCCTTACTCCAAGGTTTTTCGAGTACATTGGCACTCATTTCGGTAAAAGACATTTCCGTTTCCGGAAAACTACGGGCTCCTCTGATGTTGCCTTTTAGCACATCACTGAGGTATTCATAGGGAGTGAGTACGCCGCCTTTAAGCTGTGAGATTCCGGCAAAATATTCAGTAATACCTTCATAGAGCCACAAATGCTGAGACATCACTGGCTCAACATAGTCGAAGTCTCCAATATGCTGAGAGTGGAGACTGAGTGGAGTGAGGATGTGGAAAAATTCGTGGATACAAACATCCTTGATCATATTAACGGCAAATTCATTACCAAAATCAGGCAAGAAGTAAAAAGAAGAATTGCCATGTTCAAGCGCACCAAAGCCTTGACCAACCATTTCCTTGATGAGCGAGGCCACGTCTTTGACTTTCACTTTGCCCCCTGACATCAATGCTTGATAGCGGGTATAATCTTCGATATAAAAGAGAAAAGCATAATTGTCGACAGGTAGTTTGCCATCGAGGAATTCAGCAATCGCATCCATAGAGACTTTTACCTCCTTATAGATTTCGCCAGATAGTTCGCGACCACTTTGATTGTACACACTCATCGTTACGCGAGCGTTAGCCACCTTAAAAGAGATCGTATCAGGAGCCGAAAACATAATTGGACAATCTAAGAGCTGATGGTAAGACGCTGCGAGGAACGCTTGATTGCTAGAAGAGAGGGCCGTTTGACTGAGTGCCGTCATACCAATCATATCACTAGGCTTATCGATACTCAAAGCAACAGGCCAGTTTTCTTGGCCTTCAAAAAAGCCAAAGAAGCCAGCATTGTTCAACACAAAGTTGCGACCGGCTTGGATATTGGTACCCGCTGGCTCAAATACTTTGTCTTTTTTCTCGCCTGCATCGAAGGTGTCATCGACTTTATAGCGGATACTCGCTAATTCAGTGCCTCTAGGGATTTGGTAAGTATTGACAGTGAGAGGAATTGCTTGGATGACCTCGCCACTAGCCGTTTTGGCTTGAAAAGCACTGATATACTTGCCATAATCTTGTGTTGCATAGGTACCCGGAATCGTCTTAGGAAAGTGAAATAACAAAGTATCTTCTGACATCGCAGGAACCTTGAGATTGACAATTACTTGGTCATTGCTTACTTGATTGAGGTCTAAGCTATATTGATACTGTTGCGCCATCAGACTAGTCGAAAGCACTAGCAACAAACAGAAAAGGGTTGATTTCATATTTTTGATAAATTGAGACTACAAAATTAATCCATGACCGATAGAATCAAAAGCGGCATTACATTTCACGAATTAAACGCAATGCTTCTTCTAGGATTGTATCAATCCCATTGGCTTCATCGACAGGGTCAAGATCAATTTGCACATCTGGAGGAATCCCATCCTCTACATTAAAACCATCGAGTGCTTCGAGTTGAGTTGCGGATACGCGGAGGACCCAACCATTGGCGAGCTCAGTAAAGGAGGGCGCACCACCACCGCCACCGGTAGTATCTCCAAGGATGGTAACATTGGGTAATTCACGCATATACTGCGTAAAAAAGGTCGTGGCACTATAACTCAGGCGATTGGTAAGCACCATCACTGGGCCATAAAAATGTGGTCGCAATGCATCTTCGCCATCCTTAGCGGGAGTTACTGAGACATCTTCCCAATCAGTAAATTCTTCATGTCCAGGCCCTGACTTAAAGCGCCAGCGACCAATCGTTTGTTCTTGCTCAGCAAATCTTCTCACAAAGGTCTGCGCATTTCCCAAACTACCGCCACCATTGTCACGCAAATCAATAATCAAACCCTTGCGTTCCGCGAAGCGGGTCAAAATATCGTCCAAAACACCATTGCTAATCCCGTCTCCAAAGGATGAGTAGCGCATATAACCGACATCCTCAAAATCATAAACCGTAAATGGTCCCCAGAATTGTTGTTCTGACTTAAAGTAGGAGCGTTCCAGCAGGGGCAAACTAAAGTTGGGGGGAGAATTGAGGTACCAGGTCCAGTTTCTGGAACGATCGAAATCAGACCGCAGATTTACGTGTCCATCACGCAATTCAAAGAGCATATCGGCGAGGACTTCGAAAAGCTCCTCTTCGCTCATATTGTCGTTCACCAAGGGTTGATATCGGCTTTTCACCTCATCCCAGTCCACTCCTTTGTAAGCAAAGAAACTATATTCTTGGTCCGCGAAGTTCCAAGCATCTTCAAAGATTGCCGTGGGTGTATTTTGGCTTTCCTCCTTGAGGAACAATTGCTCACAAGAGGCCAAAAACAAGAAAGACAGGAGAAATAAATATATAGTTGACTTCATCTGATTGTTGAGTTTTTGAGTTAAGGCTTACTGCTTAGAAAGATTGACCAATAATTCGACAGCGAGGCCGTGTTGCGCAGAGCGTACAGGATGGATCTCATTGTCATTGAATCCATAAAAATCCCAGCGGTAGGCGACTCGTAGTTTGTTGGGATTGTTTTTTGAAAAGGGAAAGCTGAGTCCCAATTCTGAATTGACACGACTTAGACCATTGATGGAGGTAAAAACATGGTTTTGAGGATCAAGCCCTGATAATGAGTAGGAAGGACCACGGTTGACGTAAGCAAAAACGGGAAGCATCAATTGATAATCCATGCTGACGGGCGTTTTGATCAAAGGGAGTTTGACATCCTTTTGGATCGCCGCTGCGAGGTTCAAAGCACCAATTCCTTCCCAATGCGCCGCGCTATTGCCTAATTCACTGAGGATCCGAACATTGCCACGACCTTCCAACTCTCCGCCGAGATATAAGTGCCAATCTTGCTTGCTGCCTAGATCGGTTAGATGTCTGAGATAGCGGTAAGACATGCCGATATAAGGATTGTACAATAAGGCTTGCTCATTGTTCGAAGTTTGAAAACTCACTGAGGGATCAACGACAAACTCTTCCCACACCTTCGGTGAACGCATCCGATAGGCCAATATCAATCCGGGGCCAGTGCCTTGATAGGTCAGTCCTGACATCCGAAAATCTTGGATTAGGCCATATCTCCCATTAAGCCCCATCACCATATATTTGGTTTGGGTAGCCTTTTCGAGGGTTTTCGCAGCTTTCTTTTGAGTTTTGACTTCTTCTTTGGCCTGCTTACGAGCGGACTTTTCAGTAACTGGCTCTTG
>JBGCFA010000242.1:0-6646 GCA_045106675.1 Bacteroidia bacterium | reverse complement strand
TTCTTTCAACTCAATCGGGTCATTTTACTGATTATTCCTTTGCTTTGCTTAACGATCCCCTTATTAGAATGGAGCGTTCACGCAGGGATAGAAAACGAAATCCAAAGCTGGACGCACGACTATTGGGAACCCGTACAAGAGAGCCTAGCGTTCTCCGAAGGAGTCTCCCCTCAAAAGCAAACGCCCATCGCATGGGACAAAACCATCCTCATGCTTTACGGCCTCGGCATGGCTTGGCAATTGTTCAAAAGCCTACAAAACTGGCGCGGAGCCTTCAAATTACTGCATCGCTCTCAACGCCAACATAAGTTGCAAAAAGGGGTTTATTTGAGTCCTAGCTTAGGTTTTAGTTGCACCTTTTTCCATGAGATATATCTCGGGCAAGATTATTTGGCATTGTCTGCGACAGAACGCTCCTATCTATTGGCTCACGAACAGGTGCATGCTCAGCAAGGACATAGTTGGGATTTGCTCTATCTCAGCCTTTTCAAGATCGTCGCTTGGTGCAATCCGTTCGCACAGCGTATGATCCAATCCGCCCAAAACATCCACGAATTTCAAGCAGATCAGATTGCGGCACCTAGCCCAACTGATTTTTCAAAATACACACGCCTGCTTTTGACGCTGCAGCAAAGGGCCCAGCACTTACCCATTGCTGCATTTAATTCTCATCCATTAACCTTAAGAATCAAAATGTTGAAACTGAACCAAAACCCCAATCGCGCTCGATGGAGCACTTATCTTCTCGCTTTGCCATTACTCGGTCTTTTGATGAGCTTGAGTGCCTTCAAGATGAGTACAGCACCTGCGATGATGGAAGGAGTGCCAATACTTGAACCGATGGTGATAGCATTCCACCCATTATTACTTGACGATAACAATATCCCGAGTCTCAAGCCCGTGCCTGGCAAAATCACTTCAGGCTTTGGTATGCGTATGCACCCGATCAAAAAGGTAAAAATGCAGCACAAAGGCACTGATTTTCACGCACCGATGGGCACGCCTGTCAAAGTTGCTGGCAATGGTACCGTCCTCAAAACAGGGAATATGCCAAAAGGCTACGGCATCTGGGTCAGCGTAGATCATGGCAATGGTTACGTCAGTAAATATGCACAGCTATCCAAAATAGCGGTCAAAGAGGGTGCGAAAGTCAAGCAAGGAGATGTAATCGCTTACTCTGGCAACTCTGGCGCTTCTACGGCACCACATCTTCACTACGAAGTAAAGCTCAACGACAAGCACGTCGATCCTGCGAGTTTGTTTGTGGACTAATCTCCGCTTAAAAAAAAGTAAGTACCGCTCGCTTTAACAGGCGAGGATCAATCCTACAAATGATATAGTTTCTAAGACGCAAGCGTTTTTAAAACGCTTGTGTCTAAAATATCAAGCCAAAATCATGATCACCTATATTATTGCGGTCCAGCTCTGTTTGTTCATCCTTTGGGCGATTTACCATTGGGGACTCAAATCTTTGCCTCATTATCGCTTCAATCGACTTTTTCTTTGGCTGATCCCAATCTTCAGTCTTAGCATCCCTTTATTGGAGATAGAGATTGGTCTTGCTCAGGGCGTAGATATCATTGAGGCTCAGTTTGTAGCTCCTCCTTCGGAGAACGCTCCGCCACTTAGCCCCCAGCTAGTGCCAATCGCTCCTTTTTCCCAAGACTCGAATACCTATAGTATTTATGCCTTGCTGAGCATCGTTTATGGTATCGGGATTGGAGTCCTCCTCAGCAAAAGCCTGAGTTCAGTCCTTCAATTGCGTCAGCAATTGGCGAGTAACCAATTGAGCTTAGTCCAAGCACCCAATGTGTACGCTCAAGATTTTTTTAGCAGTAGTTTTTCATTTGGGAGGCAGATCTATCTAGGATCGGACTGGAATAGATTGACTCCTCAAGATCGAAGCATTGTCCTGAGTCATGAGCAAGCACATATCGCATTGAAGCATCGCTATGATTTATACTATTTCCACCTGATTAGAGCGCTTTTTTGGTTTCATCCGGCAGCCCACTTACTCCTCCGCTCCGCGAAACACCTCCACGAGTATCAAGCCGATCAATCTGTCATTGATGCAGGGTATGATTTCTCCGCTTATGCTCAATTGTTGCTTAAGCTCCAGTCCAAACAAAAAGCACCCTCCTCTTTTAGTTTTGCCATTGCAGAGCATCCATTAAAAACACGAATCAAAATGCTAAAGACCAAGAGTTCTATATTTACCTCTGGCAAATATTACCTTCTCGCCATCTTACTGATTGGCGGCCTCATCACAGGAATAGGATATTACTTCAATAGTTTTGCTTGCTTGCAACTACAGATTAATATAGAAGAGTCAGCTACTAAAGCTACAGAAACGCTAGTGATTGAAGAACGGAAGGAGACTAAATTAGACAGAGTTAGTCTTCAAGTATTTTCTCAACTCAATCCAGATATCCCAGAATATCAGCCGATCGATGCACGCATGATTTCAGGTTTTGGAATGCGTACACATCCGATCTCGAAGAAACAAATACTACACAGAGGCATAGATTATTATGCTCCCATCGGCACTTCAGTCAAAGCCAGCGCAGATGGGAAGGTGATTTTTGTGAGCGAAAACGAAAAAGACAATTATGGGATACAGACCATCTTACAACATGCCAACGGCTATAAGACCCGCTATGCCCATTTAGATCAAGTCATTATAGAGCTAGGCCAAGCGGTTAAGCAAGGCGAAGAAATCGCTCTATCAGGTAATACTGGCTTGAGCAAAGGGCCTCATTTGCACTATGAGGTCATGCATAATGGTCGTCCAATAGATCCGATGCCACTATTCAAACCGACTTCTGAAGATAATGCTGAAAAGGAGACTCATCACTAAAAAGACGAAGGCGCTCCTCTCGGAGCGCCTTCTTTGCACTAGTATAGAAAACCATTAATCATTAAGGTCCTAAGGACCGGACTATGCACTCGGCTAAAGAGCCTGTGACAAAGCATTTTTTTAAAATAGATATTTAACAAAAACATTCTCCATTGACTTGTTTCCTATAATATTTAGCACTCACCATAATCCACTCAATGCAAATATATTGTCTGTATTCACATAGATTATCCTAACATCATAGCCTTCTATAAGATTAAGGTTTTCCTGGATAAAATCAATAAACCGTCGATTTTGTCTTCCCATAAACTTACTCCAATAAACAAATACAATGAAATCATAGTCTTCAAACAGAACCTTTTGAGAACTAGACATGGGCTTTAAATATTCAAGTTGAGTATTGACTAAAATTATTGTATCAACTGGGGCTTGTTGCTTTGGGGGAAAAGTCATTAAAATACTATCTCTTGCCCAATTTAAATTAGGAAATCCCCCCGCATAACAGTTGATCTGAAATGATTCCATTTGACCACTTCTATTAAAGTAAAGTGCTTGCAAAGGCTGGCAGTGATTTTTTACCTCTTCCTTAAACTTTGTTGTGTCTAATGAGAATAAAAATGTGAAATAAGAAGAGTCTAGTTCATAGACATCAGAAATGGGAATATCAAGTCTTTTTGAAGTTCGAAAGATTGTTTTCTCATTAACTTTTTTCGGATTTCGTATTCCATACATCCCTAAAATAGGCGAACAACTAGATATTACAGAAAGCAAAACTAAGCCTCCCAAACCAACTGATATTTTCATATTGCTATGATTTAGGTTGCTCATAACAAAAATACATAAGCTAGCTGAAAACTCCCGCCCAAGGGGCGCTTGAATGTGCCAATTTGCTTGATATGTTGTGCGCCAGCGCTAAGCCGGGCATCAAACTCTAACTGTATCCTTCTGGTCAGCCTGATCGCCACCCCAAAAGGTAAATACACATTGAAATCTACTCTCGGCCTAAGACGATTATCCTGATCCACTTGGACGATCAGCCTGCGAAATGCTTGCCCTTGCCCGCCAGGAAAATTGAAGGTATCCACCCCTATCGTATCAAACTGTGAAATAAAAGTGATATTAGGATTGATATACAGCTTCCCCCCTACTCCAATCCCAGCAGAAATAGACACTGCACCTTTTTTCCAGACACCTCGATAATCAATATTTAGCCCCAGACCTTGCTGAGAGATACGGGCTGTCGAGGACTCTCGAAACTGAAGCGTCGGTCCGTGTGGGGAAGAATAATTGAGGTTCAGACGAAGCTGAGCAGAAGTATTGTCTTTTAATTGTTTCTCCAAACTCAAATTGACGCCACTCTGAAAGCGACTTTTCATTTCGAAAGCTCTTCTAGGCACAATCCCTATTCCATTATTTCCGATATCTAGTTGCCTTGGATTGATCAAGTGAGCCTGGAAAAAGGCACTATCAACTTGGGGTTCAGTAGGCGTATTGTATTGGAGATGAATCCCAAAAGACGACACCTTCCATTCTTGATCCTGTGCATCTAGCGATATCGTATAGAGTAGACATAGTCCGACTAGCCAGACCCTTGAGTTGGTTCTAGTGTTCATGATAAATACTATAGTGTAGTAATGCTAAAAAGCGTATTGCAGGCCTATATTTTGTTGCATTTGAAATGCTTGATTATCCAATATATCTAGGACTGCCACCCTACCGCTGAGCATAGTGGCAACTTTCGCTCCGATCTCAAAGTTGAGACTCAGTCTTGGTCGTAGTCTAATATCAGTACCTAATTGCAGGCTATTTTCCCAGCGAAGGTATTGGTTTGCATCATGATTGACCGTAATCTCATACAGAGGCAATTGATTTAGCTCACTGAAATATTGCTCATACCCATCTGGCAAAATTGGATTATCATCAGATTTACGGGCAATTGGGTCCTCATTTGGCTCCGCAGGTTCTATATATTGTACTTGATACAAGGAGAGATTTGCTCTAGAGATGCCCGAACTCACGCCTACATAAGGTTGGAGTTTTTTGCTCACATCTTTGCGTAGATATCTCCGCAGATTGATTTTGCCTCTAAATTCCTTACCGACGAGATCAGTGTAACTTTCCTCTGTATTAGCCACATAATAATACATCTCCGATAACTCCAAGCGAATACCTGCTTCCCAAACTCGCTTGATACGCTTCATCAAACCGACGCCAAAGCCTGCGTGGATATGCACAGTGCTTGCAGTCCCTCCTCCAAAATCATATTTTTTCCGAATCTTATCTTGGGTCAAATACATCCCAATCCGCAGGTCTTTCACCACCCTGCTATTTTTAATTTCGGCTTGATATTGAGACACTTGAGAATTTACACTCAGTTTTTGCCCCCCTTTAGGAGTATAAGGGGTCGGTAGGCGATTGATATTATACGTCTTATTGGATGCGCTATTCGCGAACGCTAAGTATAAACCCTCTGTCTTGGTTGCAGCCCCTATCTGCAGTTCGGATTTAAACGTTCGTGCAGCGACAGAATGGATCTTAACAGCCTCTTCGTCGGTTTGGTAAGCCTCCGTTTCATCAGTGAGTTCTGATGAAGCCACCAACCCTAGTATATGAGGAGTCGATCCCGTTTGAGTTTCATGCGACATATCATAGCAGTTACGCGATAGTTCATCGTACTTAACTACATTTGAAGTCGGCGCATGCCAAATGGTTAGCGCTGAAGTAGCGCCAAATAACATCAACAAGGCCGCAGCGATCAACCAATACTGCTTTCCTCTCATAAAGAGCGCCTTCTTCACCGCGACGGGTTCCGCTAGCATACCCTCCATCTTATCCCAATTGGCTCGGGCCTCAAAAGGACGCGCTGCAAGCGCCTTTTTTCGTATTTCTGATTCCCAGCTATCCATTGCTCTGAAATTGTTTTTGATCCGTTCGATAATGCTGCAATACCTTCCGCAATTGTTTTTTGGCTTCACTCAGATAAGCTCTCGAAGTAGATTCTTTGAGATCCAACATCTTACCTATCTCTTTATGTGGATAGCCTTCGACAACATTGAGATTGAACACTGAGCGCAATAAGGGTGGTAGTTGCTGAATACATTCAAATATGTACTCGGCTTGAAGGTCGTTTACCGCTTGGGCCGGAACCGCTTCCGACTCTGCGTACACCAGAGGTAGTTCGTCTTGCCACCGTCCCTGCTTACGGAGGTAATCCAAACATACGTTGATCATGATGCGTTTAACCCAACCTTCCAATGATCCTTGATTGCGAAAGCGCTCGATATTGCGAAACACTTTGATAAAGCCCTCATGCACAAGATCTTCACTTTGATCTTTGTCCTTGACATAGCGAAAGCATACCCAGACCATGCTTGCATAGTACTTTTCGTACAGCTGCTTCTGGCCCTGGCGTTCTTGCCGGGCACAGGATTGAAGCATTTGTTCATCTGTGATATCTACCACCTTAGCGTGCATTGTAGGTGCTTTATTAGGACAGACGACAAGATACTCGCAAACGCTGTGAGAAAAATGTTAAAAATTGGTTAAGACTTCCTCCGCTAACAATAAATTGGCTTCAAGCTGTTTAAAGTGCCCATCCGTGGCCTTGATCTTTTGTAAAATCGGTTTTGCCTCAGCGGGACGATCTGCCTGCAAATGAGCCATCGCACTATACCAAGCCTTATGAGGAGAATATAGAGAGCTCGGACTAATCTCCGACAAAGCCTTCAAAGCATCGTCTGGCTGCCCTCCTTCGAGATAGGTAATCCCAAGATAAAGCGCCAAGGCCGA
>JBGCFA010000241.1:0-8515 GCA_045106675.1 Bacteroidia bacterium | reverse complement strand
TCCACGATTATTTGGTAAAGTGGCTTTTAGACTGAATAGATAATATCAATAATCTGAATACTCAGTTGGAAAGAGTAGCATGATATCAGCGTGTGAAACGGTGTTTTGATATTTATCTACGACTTTGAGTTTTTCCCAAACTGGAGAGGTCCTAAAGGCATCCCAATGCGTATCACGACTTTCCATATTGCTAAATGTCGTCATATACATCAGATTGGGCATCTTGTTGCCAGAAAGCACCTCTGCATAAAAGACTGCATTGAAGCCTAAGGCATCAAACAAAGTTACCTCACCACCTGCGTTGAACATATCCACTTTGCGACGATACAAATCTTCAGTGGCGGACTCATAGCTACGCAATTCATACACTCTTTCGGCTCTTGTGCCTTCTACTGGTGTAGGATTCATCTGTGGCATATCTGGAAAGGCATACATCAAAGTAGATTCGATTCGTTTGTAAGGCCCATTGTCATGAGCGGCATTGAGATAGGCTGAGCCTGCACTAACATGTGCTGCGTCTCCCATGAGCTTGCCATCAAGGGCTTGAAAGTCTGCTAACGAAGCAAAAGGAATCAATACATAAGTTTTGCGCAGCGTGTCTTCCTCACTTAAACGATTTTTAAAGACCCCGACCGAAGCCATATTCAATTTTTTGAGTGCTGGTAGATAAGCATCCTTTAGATATTGATCGGTGGTTTGTTGTTGAGCCTCGCTGTCAAAAGTATAGGTTTTGAGTTGATAATATTCTCGACTTGCCGCAGCAGGGGCTTGGGCTTCACTGGCCATAGGCTCAGTACAAGCGCTCATGGCAAAGAGTATCAGTAGCGTAGCAAAAAAGCGTAGAGATTTCATTGATTAGTAGATTAGTTCAATTCAGATAGCTTCAATATACCTAGCTTTTGATTATCTGAGAGGTTTTTGTCTTTCCCCATGTATGGGAACGCTTGAATGGGCTGGTTTTCAGATAATTGATATATTGATTTAGCCAAAGAGCTACCTCCTAAACGATTTGCTACCCAATGAAGAGAAAAAATATATTACTGACAGGAGCTACTGGCAATATGGGATTTGCCGGCCTGCAACAACTTCATGCCCACAAAGATAATTATCATCTAAGCCTCTTAGTGCTACCAAGTGAAAAGGATAATAAAAAACTCAAACCATATAAAAATGATAAGCGTATTTCTATCATTTGGGGAGACATCACTAATTACGATGATGTAAAGCGAGCAAGCGAGAAGGTTGATATTGTACTGCACGTTGCCGCACTAGTTTCTCCGATGGCAGATAGTAAGCCCAAGCTCGCTTGGAAAGTAAACTTTGAAGGGACTAAGAATATCGTTGATGCCATTCTTGCTAGAGAAGATCGTGATCAAGTGAAGCTGATGTACATTGGAACTATTGCTCAGACAGGCAATCGAGCCGCTCCTTACCATTGGGGTAGGATAGGAGATCCCATTCTCCCCAGTGTCTTTGACTATTATGCCCTTTCAAAAATCGCCGCAGAAAGATATGTGATTGAATCAGGCCTGAAAACATGGGTCTCACTACGACAAACAGGGATTTTACATCCTGATATTTTGAAGATGAATGATGGTATTGGTTACCATCAACCGCCAAACAATCATCTCGAATGGGTAAGCGTCCATGATTCTGGTAGGATACTCCGCAACATTTGTGAAGATGATATACCTGAGGACTTTTGGGGCAATGTCTATAATATCGGCGGGGGAGAAACTTGCCGCTTGACTGCTTATCAGTTTACGGATAAGATATACAAAATGCTGGGGGTTGATTTTCGCAAATTAGAGGAGCCCAACTGGTATGCCACTCGCAACTTTCACGGACAATGGTATTATGATTCTGATCGTCTAAATGAATATCTCAATTTTAGGACAGAAAGCGTAGATGACGTATTGGCCCAGATCAAAAAGATCCTACCTCTGTCTATGAGGTTACTCAAATTTCTTCCTCAAAATTGGGTCAAGCGCAAAGTGATGCGGCCCCAAGCTACCACTCCCAATAGCCCCCTTTATTGGATCGAAAATAATATCGAAGATAAGGTGAAAGCATTTATTGGCTCAAAAGAGAAATGGGAAGAGATTCCCGATTGGGACAAGTTTTTACATATCGTCAACCCTCCTCATCAGAAACTGGATCATGGTTATGATGAAACGAAAAGTGATCAACAACTCTCTTTCTTAGAGATCAAACAAGCTGCAAAATTTCGTGGAGGAGATTGTTTGTCCGATCAGATGGATGCTGGGGATCTAAGAAGCAAACTTAATTGGGTTTGTGCCGAGGGGCATGAATTTGTCGCTAGTCCATATTTGGTGTTAAAAGCGGGGCATTGGTGCCCCAAATGTGTCGGTCCACCTTGGGCTTATGATCAGCTTGCTAAGACAAATCCATTTATCGCTCAGCTTTGGCACCAAGATCATGATAAGACTGAAAATAACGTTTATGCTTAGATAAATTTTGTATGAAGCTACTACTACTTGTTTCGCTATGCTTTGCATGGGGACTATATGGGGTATTCACACCTCAGCCTAAGATAAAACTCGTCTCCAATGAAGCGGAATCGCTCGTCGAAGTTCGGATCGGAGGTGAATTGTTTACTAGCTATCGATATGGCGATCCCCTCAAAAAGCCTGTGCTTTGGCCTGTCGTTAGCGCCAATGGAGCAGAGCTTACCCGCCACTTTCCTTTTAAGATCAAAGTTGGAGAACGCATCGATCATCAGCATCATGTCGGTATCTGGTTTAATTATGGCGATATCAACGGTCTTGACTTCTGGAACAATTCCACTGCCCGTAGCCCCGAAAAGGCCGCTAAATATGGCAGCATTGTTCACGAAGCAATTGAGCGTTCCCAGGATGGGAAAAGAGAAGCGATCCTTGAGACTAGATCCTCTTGGCAAGACTTTCAAGGGCAAGCACTCCTGGCGGAGAACACCCAATTTCGTTTTTGGACCGATGGGGATACGCGCATTATAGATCGTAGGGCTAGTCTCGAAGCTTTGGTCGATAGCGTTCGCTTTAGCGATAATAAAGAGGGAATGTTTGCAATCCGCCTCACCCGAGAACTTGAGCTGCCAGCCCAAAAACCAGCTAGCCTTTCCAACGAAAAAGGCGAAGCGGTGAGACAAGCAGAGGTGGATAATTCAGCCGTAACTGGCGACTATCTAAGCAGTGAGGGCAAAAGCGGAAGTAAGGTTTGGGGTACGCGCGCTAGTTGGATGAAACTCAATGGTACTATCGGAGATAAAGCCGTCGCAATCGTGATTTATGATCATCCTGATAATGCGGGCTATCCGACCTATTGGCATGCTCGTGGCTATGGACTTTTTGCGGCAAATCCCTTAGGTCAGAAGGTGTTCTCCAAAGGAGAACGCGAACTCAACTTCCACCTTCTCAAAGGTGATAAAGCCACTTTCCAATATCGATTGGCAGTATTTAGCCATGATCCAAGCCTCAAAGAAATTGAAAAACTGGACTACAAAACAAGCGAATAATATGCCCAACAGAAGAAGCTTTATCAAAAAGACCGCCGTCGGGACTGCCGGAGCAGTGCTGGGTGCGAGTACGTTATCAGCCAAATCTTATCGTCGCATCCTCGGTGCCAATGACCGCATCGTCATGGGAGTCGTGGGTTTGCGAGGTAGAGGCAAATCCCTCATCAATAATTTCTCTGGTATGTATGGCGATGGGGTCGAGATTAAAACCCTATGCGATGTGGATAGCCAGTTTTTTGCGGACCGGATCAAGATGGTCTCCAAAAACCAAAAAGGTACGGAGCCTGGCACTGTTGGAGATATGCGAAAGATGTTTGACGATCCAGACATCAATGCTGTGGGTATTGCTACGCCCAATCATTGGCATGCACTTTCGGCTATTTGGGCTTGTCAGGCTGGTAAGCATGTCTATGTCGAGAAGCCTAGTTCTCACAATGTCTTTGAAGGCCGCAAAATGATCGAAGCGGCTCGTAAGTATAATCGAATCGTGCAAGTAGGTTTTCAAAACCGATCCAAAAGTAATGTGATGCAAGCGATGGCCTTTTTGCATGCAGGTGGGATCGGTGAGGTCTATATGGCAAAAGGCATGTGTTATAAGCCGAGAGATTCATTTGGCATTTCTACTGATAGTGCGCCTCCCGCAACGCTCAATTATGATATGTGGCTCGGGCCAGCTAGCTATCGTGCTTATAACGAAAAACGAGGGCATTACAATTGGCACTGGCATTGGGCCACTGGCAATGGCGATACCGGCAACCAAGGCCCTCACCAATTTGACGTTGCCCGCTGGGGACTCAACAAAAAAGAGCATCCCGTCAAAGTACAATCGATGGGTGGAATCTATGGAGTCAGTCCGGATGAGTGCTCCCAAGAAACGCCTAATACGCAGACTTCTGTTTTTGAATATAGCGATGGGAAAGTCTTAGAGTTTGAAACGCGCGGTCGTTTTACAAGCGGAGAGGGAGGTTTAGGGATCAAAATCGGTAATCTTTTCTTTGGTACGGAAGGCTATATGGAGGTCGATGGTGGCACTTGGCGTGCGTACCGCAAACGCGAAAAAGAGCCCTTCGCAGGCTCAGATATGGCTGAATCTGCTGCAGTAGGCGGTGATCAAAGCTTTATGGCTGCTCCAGATAGCAAAGGACACTTCGGCAATTTCATCGAGGGGGTGCGTTCCGAGAATCGGATGGACCTAAACTGTGATATTGAGGTCGGACATATGTCAACGGCTCTGCCTTTGATCGCCAATATTGCTTATCGTACTGGACAAACTTTACGCTTCAATGGTGAGTTTGAAACCTTCATCGATAACGAAGAGGCAGATTTGATGTTGACTCGTCGTTATCGGTATCCTTATGTGGTACCCAATCAGGTATAAATTTATCGGTCCTATGTAGCGGCGCAAGATTTTGCGCCGCTACATAGGACCCTTTTTTATCAACTGCACCGCATCTAATCTGATCCTAGCTTCGCTGATGAGCGTGGCAAGGCTAGCCTGCTCTGCGACGGCAGTTTGAATTTCTTCTGGACGGATATGATTGTTTTTTTTGTGGAGGGAGCTGAGTCGATTGATTTCGTGATCTAGGCTGAGACGCATCCTTTGCAGACCATTAGAGATTTCTTGTGTGCTAAGGGCTTCTGCAAATGCTTTCGCGGAGCGGATCATATTGGGCATGATGGTTTCCATCAAAGTTTCATTTTGGAGCAAATCTTCCATACTAGCTGTGATCAACTGCTCCTCCAATCTTTCCACCGGATACAAATCCGTTACATCATCGCCGGTATGGTCCACCACTATCCTCAAGGGAGTACTGGGCAAAAAGCGATCTACATGTATGTCTTGTCCCCCTACTGTTTCTAACACAAAGAGGGCTTCAAGCAGAATGGCAGGACTTCCTGACCCTTTTAGTACTCCAAAACTGGCTCCACCAGTCCCTAAACTCAATACCAAATCTAGTGCTCCTGTTACCATCGGATGATCCCAGCTGATGAAGCTAATATCTTCTCTACTGAGGGCCCGTGTTCGATCGAAGGTGATCGAAATACCTTCATCTGGGATAGAGGGAAATGCCTCCGCATTTTGTCGAGGAGCCTGCAATATATAAGTCCGAGGGGCGAGGTCTTCGATGTCCACACTAAAATGCTCGAATACGCCCATCATATAATTTTCTAAGCTCATGTCGCTGTCTGCGGAACTAATCTGTCCGATCAATTTCTCCGCGATTTGAGGTCGAAACGAATTCATTTCGAGCAAGCGATCTCTGCCGTTGGCAAAAGTTTCTTTGAGCTCCTTTTGGAAAGCGGCGGTATCTGCGATTAAGGCTTCGAATGGCTTATTGACCTTGGTCGATGAGTTGACGGTCTCAAGTAGCCGATCCTTGAACAAATGGGTGATCTGATTGCCGCCCTCTTGGTTTTCTTCAAAGGCATTTAAACCTTCATGAAACCATCTGGCAAGCCTTTCTTGGGGGCTGCCTGAGAGATAAGGAACATGGATCTTGATTTCTTCGGTCTGTCCAATACGGTCGAGTCGTCCAATGCGTTGCTCCAATAATTCTGGATGAAAGGGCAAATCAAAAAGGACGAGATGATGCGCGAATTGAAAATTTCTGCCCTCACTGCCTATTTCTGAACAGAGGAGTAGTCGCGCGCCCTCAGCTTCGGCAAACCATGCGGCATTGCGGTCTCGCTGGATGAGGTTAAGGTCTTCATGAAAAACCCCAACGTTCATACTGACACGTTGACTCAAAGCCTTATCTAAGGCGAGTACTTTTTCTTTGGTGCGGCAGATCAGCAATACTTTTGCTGGATCGAGTTGCTCCATCAGTGCAACTAGCCAATCAAGTCTGGGGTCTTCATCAAACCAAAATTGCTGGCGCTTCAAGTGCGTAGTTCCGATATCAAAGGAAAATTCCTTCGAAAGCCGTTGTAGCCAGAGTTCTTGATCTTTAGCTGGATTGAGAGGGATCAGATGAGCTTTTCGTTTGGGGAAGCCGCTCATCGCGGAACGCGTATTTCTAAAGATAACTCGGCCCGGCCCATGTTGGTCCAGCAAATCTTCAATCAGATTGTCCTTGGCTTCTTCTCCTCCTTTGGCGAGTAAGGCTAGCCTTTGCTTACCAAAAAGGGATGCTAATAATGTCTTTTCTGTTTTGTTTAGCACTGTGCCCGAGGAGAGGTGTTCGACTAGGTCGGCTATCTCCTTATGATCTTGCGACTCGCTTTTGAAAGTCTCAAAGTTTGAATATCGATCAGGATCGAGTAAACGGAGGCGTGCGAAATGACTTTCTAAGCCCAATTGCTCGGGCGTAGCGGTTAGGAGCAGCAATCCTTTGGCTACTTTGCTCAATAATTCTACTATTCCATATTCTGGACTGACCTTGTCTATTGACCAATCTAGATGGTGGGCTTCATCCACTACGAGCATATCCCAAGTCGCAGATAGCACCTGTCTGGCTCGTTTTTCAGAACTTGCCAAAAATGAGGTGCTACAAATGATAAGTTGATCGTCTAAAAATGGATTGCCATCCGGCGCACTCTCATCAAGGGCAGCGCAACGTTCTTCATCGAAGATGTTAAACCACATATTGAAGCGGCGTAGCATCTCAACAAACCATTGATGCACCAGTGATTCTGGTACGAGAATTAACACTCTGGAAATCCTACCACTGACCAATAAACGATGTAAAACCAAGCAAGCTTCTATGGTTTTGCCTAAACCTACTTCGTCTGAGAGTAATACCCGAGGAGCGTAGCGTGAACTAACCTCATGAGCGATATAAAGTTGATGGGGGATAAGATCGATCCGTCCGCCTACAAAGCCATTGATCGGGGAAATTCTGCGATTATGATCATATTGAAGCGTTTGTCTCCTTAAAGCAAATAATTGTGGCGTGTCAACCTCTCCCATGGCCAGCCGATCATCTACATCATGGGTTACGGATACATCTCCAAGCTCTGCCTCGGATAAGGCTCTATCTTGGCCAATGTAAATGATAAGATCACCATTTTGTTGTACTCTTTCTATCAGCAATGGCCGCTTTTCAAGGTCGACAATGGTGTCTCCTGCTTTGAAAACTACTCTACGCAATGGGGTGTTATCCGTCGCATATAATCGAGTTTCATCCGCTATGGGAAAATGGATTTTTACTCGACCCTTGCTGATTTCTGTAACAATCCCCACCCCGAGTTCAGGCTCACCTTCACTGGTCCATCTTTGATCCGGAAAAAATAATCCCATAAAAATGTCTGATATTCAATTGGCTCTGAGCGGTTCCAAGCTTTGGAGTGGCGCTATTTGACTGAAAAAACGAAGTCTTCAGCTTTGGCTTATCATTACCAAAAGCAGAAGACTTTTACCAATTGTAAAAATAGGAAGAATTAACTGAGGTGCCAACGTTGAGACCGAAACGATTTCGGGATACGATCACTTGTGTTTTGAAAGCTGTTTGGTTTAAGGCTTTTCTTCTTGGAAAATGGTCGTGCGCCAAATTTAGATATCAATAATCCATTTTATAAGGTCATTATTGAAGACCTCATTTATAATTTTTGAGGCATGTATAGGGTCTTGCATTGGATGGTCTCGAAATACTTTTCTATTTAATTCTTCGACTTTATCGGTAATGTCTACAGCATTGTTTTTTGATAGGTCGCTTATTTTAGATCGATATCTCGTATTAAACTGTAAGTTATTGGGGTCTACTTTACCTGCCTTGATATATAGTCTGCCAAGGCAGTATTTGTGATTTTTATTTTGTCGGGATTTTGAGATAATCGCTCTTATTTAAGCCAACAGAGGGATTTTTCTGAATATCAGTAAAAAACATCCTCAAACTTTTCACAAATCCTGCCTTGGAGGACTATAACTCTTTGTTTTTTTAGCGCAGCGACATGGATTTGTCTTATCAACTAGGCCACATTTGTTATTCATCCATTGGTATATGTCTTTTCGTGCTCGCATGAGTTTTATTCTGAAATTCCCAGCCGAAATTTCTAAAATCT
>JBGCFA010000240.1:0-45385 GCA_045106675.1 Bacteroidia bacterium | reverse complement strand
TTCCACAACTGTGGAACTCGAAACTGAATCGGGTAAGCAGAAATTTGATTTTACGATGCCTCAGCATATACAACAGCCACTGATAGAGAGAGTTATGGATCAGTTGCACGATAATGGGCGTTGCCCGAGTGATGGCGTTAGTGCAGCTAGGACCAACTGGGTGATGGAACAAGTAAGCAAGAACAAATAAGAGTTAAACCCAATAGAATTAGCAAAAACGCCCAGTGAAAATACTATTAAAATTAGTAAATTGTGGTTGTTATTTTAGCAGCCATTAAAACTAATATTTTATATGAACACCCAAGAAGTAGCCAATCAGCTTGTCGCGCTTTGCCGAGAAGGCAAAAATATTGAAGCAGTCGAAAAGTTATATGCTGACAATATTATCAGTATTGAACCAGCGGGTGCACCGGCAGAAAGAACTGAAGGGCTTGCTGCGGTCAAAGCAAAGACACAAGACTTTTTCGCTATGGTAGAAGAAATGCATGGCGGAACTGTTTCTGATCCTATCGTTGCAGGCAATCACTTTAGTGTAAATATGGGTATGGATATCACCTTTAAAGAATCTGGACGCACCTCAATTGATGAAATTTGCGTATATGAAGTAAATGATGGCAAAATCGCGAAGGAGCAATTTTTCTTTACGACCAATCAAAGATAATAAGAAGTACTGTGAGCATAGGTCGGTGTCAATCTTAAGTTTGATGCCGGCTTTACTTATTTAGGCGGTTCTAGGTTTTCAAAAACTCGATTGAGGATTCGCACAAAGCTTTGATAGTCAGACTGATTTAACCCCAGCCAGCTTTCTTCCCGCAAACTTTGGACAACTGGATGTGCTTGAGCAAATTTGGCTTTGCCTTGGGCATTGAGGCTGATATTAGTACGGCGTCTGTCTTCTTTGTCGGTTTCCCGAACGATCAAATCTTTAATCACTAAATGCCCTAAAATGCGGGAGATATTAGGGGCATCTTTGAAGGTGAGGTCCGCTATTTGGTTTTGGGTCGGCTTGCCTTGTGAATGAATACAATCCAAGACTACCCATTGCTCTACAGTCAGGTCAATGTCTGCGGCTTGCAGGCGATGAGTAAGAGAAAGTTTCAAACGTTTTTGAGTACGATCGATCAAATAGCCAATCGCTTTCGCGTCTTGATTCATGGTATACCAATAAAATAGGCGGTAACCGCAAAGGATTACCGCCTCAATATTAATACATTTTTTGCTTAGCATCAGTGCTAAAGCGTCCCTCTCAATTCTTGTTCACGTTCAATGGCTTCAAACAAGGCTTTGAAATTGCCTTTGCCAAAGGAACGAGCTCCTTTACGTTGTATAATTTCGAAAAACATAGTTGGGCGAGGCTCAATTGGCTTGGTGAAAATCTGTAAAAGATAACCATCATCATCACGGTCTACCAAAATTCCAAGTTCCTTGAGTGGCGCAAGGTCTTCATCTATCGTTCCGACACGGTCGAGAAGATCATCATAGTAAGTGGTAGGAACGTGTAAAAACTCTACCCCACGTGCTTGCATTGCTTTGACGGTCTCGATGATATCATCAGTAGCTACTGCTAAATGCTGCACGCCAGAACCGTTATAAAAGTCTAGATATTCTTCGATTTGAGACTTTTTGCGGCCTTCGGCTGGTTCGTTGATTGGAAATTTGATTTTGCCATTGCCGTTGCTCATCACTTTGCTCATCAAAGCGGTGTACTCGGTGGAGATGTCCTCATCGTCAAAGGAAACGATCTGAGTGAAGCCCATGACATCAGCATAAAAATCTACCCATTTGTTCATTTCTCCCCAGCCTACATTGCCAACCATATGATCGACATATTTTAGACCGATACTTTCTGGCTGATAAGTAGGATTCCAAGCGATGTAACCTGGTAAAAAGACGCCTTCATAGTTTTTGCGTTCCACGAATAAGTGGACAGTCTCTCCATAAGTGTGGATGCCTGAACGGACAATCTCACCATGCTTGTCTGTAATTACTTCTGGTTCTAAATATGGCTTAGCACCACGCTTGGTTGTTTCAATGAATGCTTGACGAGCATCATCTACCCAAAGAGCGATCACTTTGATACCATCTCCATGCTCATCAATATGGCGACCAATATCGGTGCCTTTGTTGAGTGGGGAAGTCAGAATGAGTCTAATCTTATCCTGTACCATAACGTATGACTCACGATCCTTGAGTCCCGTCTGCAAACCTGCGTAGGCTAGTGGCTGAAATCCAAAAGCGGTTTGGTAGTAGTGAGCGGCTTGGCGACTATTACCGACGTAAAGTTCTATATAATCAGTTCCGTTGAGAGGCAAGAAGTCTTGGGCACCTTCAAAAAGAGTCTCGGGACTGAGGGCGGGATTATTCATATACAAAGAGATTAAATTAGTTATTATGACAACTGTTATGATAACAAATATCGTAAAAAATCAGATAATTTTCAAGACAAAAAATGCATAATTCGCAAGCGTTCTCGATCAATTGTCGGCCGTAACACTATCTGTACTGAATTTGGTTCGCTATTTTTACATCCCTATGTCTTTGCTAGACGAGGCAATAGTATATTACAATACTTCCTAACGCTTATAAATGAGTAAAACTTCTATTCTCTTATTCTCTGTTTTATTGATTGCTTTTGGTGTCAAGGCTCAGAATTCGAGGCCCCAAGCTTCGGTATTACGGACACAATCTCCTATTGAACTTGATGGGCAGCTCGATGAGATGATCTGGCAAAGAGCGATTCCTGCTACAGACTTTTGGCAATACTTCCCGACGGATAGTGTCAAGGCAGAATCTCAAACAGAGTTGTCTTTTGCCTTTGATGATGAGTTTGTCTATGTCGCTGTCAAATGCTACGTCATCGGAGATGATTATATGACTACCTCCTTGAAAAGAGATTATCGAGCGAGTGAAAATGATAATATCACCCTGATTTTTGATCCTTTTAGAGATCAAACCAATGCCTTCATTTTTGGAATTACGCCCTTTGGGGTGCAAAGAGAAGCTTTGATTAGCGGTGGCGGTCAACGCATTGAAGATTTTCTCGGGTCCTGGGACAACAAATGGTATTCTGGTGTGAAAGTTTACGATGGCTACTGGGTTGCAGAGATTGCTATTCCCTTCAAGACGTTGCGTTATCGCGAAGGCGAGGATAAATGGTTTTTTAATTCTTATCGCTTCGATATGCAGGGAAATGAGCGTTCGACATGGGCGAGAATCCCTCAAAACCAGATCATCATGAACCGGGCGTATAATGGAGAGTTGATCTGGGAGGAAAAACTCAAAAAACCCGGCGCGAATATTTCTCTCATTCCTTATTTATCAGGCGGAATGACACAGGCGCAAGAAATTGCAGAAGGCGATGGAGTACCAAAGTATAACTATCAAGTTGGGGGAGATGCCAAAATCGGTCTTGGGCCGTCTCTTAATTTGGATTTGACCTTTAATCCTGATTTTTCGAATGTAGAGGCGGATCGTCAAGTAACTAATCTCGACCGCTTTGAGATATTCTTTCCTGAACGGAGGCAATTTTTTCTTGAAAACAGCGATCTCTTTGCCAATATGGGTACGGAGCGGATTAGACCTTTTTTCTCCCGTCGTATCGGCATCGCCCAAGACACCGCCACAGGACAAAATCAACAAAACCCTATCTATTACGGTGCCCGTTTAAGCGGTAAGATCAATAACAATTGGCGGATGGGGCTCCTCAATATGCAGACAGCTCCAGTTAATGAAATCAACCAAGCCGCCGTCAACTATACCGTTGCTACTCTCCAGCGCCAGGTTTTTGAACGTTCTTTTTTGTCATTTTTCTTTGTCAATCAGCAAGATATGACTGACTCGACTGGCAAATTTGCCTTTCAAGCAGATAAGTATAATAGAGTCTTGGGTAGTGATTTTACCTTAGCATCAGCCGATAATGCATGGAATGGACGTTACTTTTTTCATTATAGCTTAGACGAAAGTCAAGAGAGCCAAGCGTTCACCTACGGTACTAACCTCAGTCTGACCAAACGAAAATTCCAAATAGAATGGGACCAACAGACGGTCGGCAAGGGCTATGAGGCAGAGGTAGGCTTCGTGCCGAGAACGGGTTTTCTCAGAATTGCACCACAAGCACGGCTGTTTTTTTATCCGAAAAAAGGACCTATCAATATTCATGGTCCAGGCATTAGTTCAGAGGTGATTTGGGATGATACTTATCGCAAAACAGATCATCAATTTAGCTTCACTTATGAAGGACAGTTAAGCAATACGGGACGAGTTGAGTTTGCCGTCAATCAAAATTATACTTACCTCTTTGATGAATTTGACCCCAGTCGAAGCGATTTAGAACCTCTGCCTGCTGGCACGGATTATCAGTATCTCAATGCTGAACTTTCCTATAGAGGAGATCGCAGAAAAAAAGTATACGCCAACTATGAGATCAATGCAGGGAATTACTTCAATGGGCAGCGATACGGTATTTCGGGTACATTGACGGCTCGTATGCAGCCATTCGGCTTTCTCTCATTGAGAGCGGGCTATAACCGGATATCATTGCCTGCTACGCCGACCCAAGCCGATACCACGGTAAATTTATTGTTGATCGGCCCACGATTAGATATCACTTTTACGCGCAAGCTCTTTTTTACGCTATTCACTCAGTACAATAGCCAGTTTGATAATCTCAACTTCAATGCTCGTTTGCAATGGCGCTACAAACCTGTATCGGACTTATTTCTCGTCTACATTGATAATTATCAGTTAAATGATTCGGAATGGCAGCCGTATAATCGCGCCTTAATTCTTAAATTAACGTATTGGCTTAATCTTTAAATCACTACTACTACATGAAAAAGCATTCGGATCATTCTGCCAGTCGTCGAGGATTTATCAAAAAGACGGCACTTGCGGGAGCTGCATTTGTGGCTATTCCCGGAGGGATAAAGGGACAGCAAATATTAGTCAGACCAGAGACTGCCGCTGAGTATCAAAAATATAGCCCTAATGATACCATTCGATTAGCTGTAATCGGGATGGGCATCATGGGACACAACAACATTAACGCTGCCCTCAAAGTGCCTGGGACTGAGATGGTCGCTGCTTGTGATCTATATCAAGGGCGCCTAGACCGTGCTCAGGAGCTCTTTGGTAAGGACTTATTTATAACCAAAGATTATCGTAAGATACTTGAACGCAAAGATATAGACGCAGTGATTGTGGCTACTTCTGATCATTGGCATGATCATATTTCGATTGCAGCCATGAAGGCGGGTAAAGCAGTTTACTGTGAAAAACCCATGGTGCATAAGCTGGACGAAGGACATGCTGTCATCAAGACTCAAAAGGAGACCGGAATGGTTTTTCAGGTTGGTAGTCAAGGAGTGAGTTCAATTATTAATGATAAGGCGAAAGCGCTTTTTGAAGAGGGCGCGATTGGTGATTTGGTCTTAGTAGATATTTACAACGATCGCTTCTCTGCGATGGGAGCATGGCAATATTCGATCCCTACCGATGCTTCAAGCAAGACGGTTGATTGGGATAATTTTGTCGGAGATGCGCCTAAGCGAACGTATGACTCCAATCATTTTTTTCGCTGGAGAAATTATCAAGAATATGGCACTGGGGTAGCGGGAGACCTATTTGTCCATCTGTTTTCTCGTTTGCATAGGATTACTTCCTCGATGGGGCCAGAGCGTATTTACGCTACAGGAGGCTTACGTCATTGGAAGGATGGTCGCAATGTTCCTGATATTATGGCAGCCCTATATGACTATCCTGCTTCAGATGCGCACGCCGCCTTCAATGTCCAGATGCGTGTCAATTTCACCGATGGTAGTGGAGGTGGATCGCATGCTCGGATGGTTGGTACTGAAGGTGTGATGGAACTCGGCTATAATAGTATTACCGTAAAGCGCAATAAACTCGCAGATGCGCCCGGTTATGGTGGTTGGGATTCCTTTGGCACTTTCACTAAAGCCCAGCAAGCTGAATATGAAAAGTGGTATCAGGCGAAATTTCCCCAAAAGGGACCGGAAGTAAAAGGCCCTGATGAATTTGAATACGTTTTGCCAAAAGGCTATAACGATCATGTCCATCACTATGAAAACTTTTTTGCCGGTATGCGAGAAGGTAAGGTGATCGTGGAAGATGCGAGCTTTGGCCTTAGAGCTGCTGGGCCTCCATTGGCCTCGAATATGTCCTACTTTGAAAAAAAGACAATAAACTGGGATCCGGTTGAGATGAAGGTTTTGGACAGCTAAACCGTAAAGTTTGACAGTTCAAACATTATACACACGGAAATGAGCCGACCGACAGTATCTTTAAGCCTATTCCCATTAATAATTGATGTGATATGGCAGCGCTCAGGTGCTAAATATTTTGCACAAAGAGTTTCTACATATCCCCAATTATCCTCAATATGGCCGTCTTCCCCGGACGGCCTTTTTTTTACCTAAATTTTAGATTCATTTCTTTTTTTAGGATAAATATTTTTTTACATATACGAGCCTGTAAATAGAGTCCAAAGCTTGACTAGGCTTTTGTGTGTATGAAAAGCTAATATCATGAGAAATTTCTTCCCCATTCTTTTAGCCATTTTATTTCTATCAGCTTGTCAACCCGATCCTGTACTTGAACCGGATTTGCTAAACAATAATGATTTTGAAGCCAGCGACAATGATTATTCAGGCTGGTTTGCTAATAATAGTGCAGGAACTGTAGCTATTTCCCGCCAAGAATCCCGTTCTGGCAAGCAGTCGATTTTACTCAGCAGCCTCGCTAGCGGCAATAATTTTAGTTTTATCGCGCAAGAGTTCAGCACTTTTGAAGTTGAGCGTAAACTTAAATTAAGCGCCTATATCAAATTAAAAGAGGTCGAAGGAGAAGGACTTTCGATTGTAGTTAGAGGCGATACCCCTTTACCCAATGTCAACGCTGAGTGGTTCTATACCACTCAAGGCAAAGTGCAGATCTCTGGGACACATAAGTGGACAGAATACACCTTGATAACTGATGATATTATTCCCGCAAACATTACGAGGCTTACCGTCTATGTCGTATATCTCGCCAATACTTCTGGCAGTGCGTGGGTAGATGATATTAGTCTAGATTATGTCGATTAGTTTTAACTTTCCCGCTATTCGCGGAACGTTTGTGATTATTACTGATGCTCTATCACGTAAGTATATGCTTCTCTGATACTAAGATGGCCGGAAGCTGTATTGTGTAGTTTGTTGTATTTATGAATTCGGCTAGTATAACTTGGAGTATTTTGATCTTTCGAAAAGAAAAAATCTATTGAACTAGAGCCATTACTTCGAATAAAATTTTGTTCTATTATCATATGTTCTTGATAGAGCTGGTTGGTAACTAGGGCAAAAGGAACTGGAGTTACTGCTACTTCTTCATAATTTTCACAAAAGAGGAATGTGAAGTCCATTTTTTCGAACTCGGTTTTATACTCTCTCTCCCACTCTTTAAGCTTTTTGATAACTTCAATCAATTTATTTTTTTCATGTACTTTACTAGGATCGTGGAGAATTTTTGCGTCGACTAAAATAATTCGATGGATTTCAACGCCTCTCTTTACTGCTTCAATATTCTCTGATAAAAACATTCCTCCACGATGGAAGTCTACGTTCTCCCAAAAGGACATATTGCACACTCCTCTATAAACATCTCCAGCTTTAAATTTTAGCATAAAGCTTCTAAATACATAGATGATATAATCATCTGAGCTTAATGCCTCGATTTTGCTAATGCCTCCATTAACGTTTCTCGCTTTTTTTAACTCACATTCGACTCGCCACTGCGTATGCATGAGCTTGAAATAACTAGATTCATTTGCCATCTCGATAGCTAGATCTTCTATTGCATGAAGATCTTTGATAATTGATTTAGTTCTTCTATCATGGAGCAAGTTTTCTTCTAAGCGAATCATGACAATATAACTACCCATTGCAATGAAAAAACTAGTAGGGATAGAAATTGAGAAAACCCACCATAATTGATTTGGGGTTTCAATGTATTGGGCTAGGTATAAAGCACTCATAAACCCCCATACTGTAATGAGGATTGAAATAAAGACGATAAGAATCCTTAGATATTTGTTCTTTCTATAACGGTTATTCATAGTGCCCAAATTTGTTAATTTCTTTTGGGCAAAATGGAAGGAAACTTTAAAAAGAGGATAAGAGAATTGGCTATATGATTTACCAATTAAATGTGTATATTGTTAAGTATTTTTATGAGGGATCACAATATTTATGCAAATCATAGAAGTTGTCTTGGATAAATCGAACTAGGCTTTGATTCCCTTCAATCCCAAGTTCCCTTCTTTCTTTATTTAACTGAGTTTCTATTTGAATCTTTATTCTTTCAATTAGATTCTGCACTTGTTTGGGCTTACAGTCCCAGGCTAACTCTCTGATTATCCCACGCTCTGATAGGCCCTCGGAAAGATAGCGCAACAGTTTTCTTTGCTTATCGTCAAATATTATTTTACCTGGTATTCTTAAATATTTGGTCCAAACAAAATCATTCATTTGAGCAGCAATTTTTTGTCTTCGTTTTTCCTCCCCTCTTTGATCCATTGGCAATGATTTTGGTACTATTTCAAAACTAAGACGCCTATTGTATCTTGGAAAACTGGTGATTTCCTTATGGCAGATGCTCTCGAGTAGGTATTGCTTGCCATGATTACTAAAACCTGCCTGCCAGCTAATTCTAACCAATTGACCCTCATGGTTTAAATTGGTGTGGGAGATAAGAATCACAAAATCCAGCCAACGATTTGTTGATAATAGATTGCCAGCGATAAATTCATTCAGAATCAAATCCATCAAATCTTGAATGTCCAATCTGTCAATTGGATGTATCCTACTATAATAGAGATCTTGATTTTTGAGAATATCTTTATCATACAAACCAAACGTTTGCTCAAATCCTTTTGCATAGATGATTCTACCCAACTTAAAGTCAGAGAAATATTTAAATTCATTCGGTGCCACTTTGCCAGCAATGATCGGCAGTTTCTTTGCTAGTAAACTGGAGTTAGTGAAATTTTCTTGTTTGAATTGGGAGGATAGAAAATGTCCAAACTCAGTGTAGATATACTTGATGTTTCTTTTTTGCATGGGGGCAGGCGTTAAAATCCACAAGCGAAAACAATTGCTAGCACTAGACTAACTAACGTTCATTAGTTAATATAACAAATTTATTCTTCGATACTTTCCCTTTGGGAACAGTTGCATCTGTTTCATGGCTGCGTATTGTTTTTAACCTACTCTCTTTCCCGCTATTCGCGGAACGCCACCACTCATATCTAAAACTGCCACATAGCAAGATTATTGATCTGCTTTTTTATCTTGTGATATGAAACGGACTCAATCATTATTTTGGCTATTGCTGATTCTTGGTCAACTACAAGCGCAACAATTCATAGACACTTCTTTTGTGCACCAATCTCTCACGAGAGACTATATTATTTATGTACCCGCCAATTATGATTCCGCTAGCCCGATGCCGCTAGTACTAAACTTTCACGGCTATGGCTCCAATGCTGGGGAACAAATATTTTACGGTGATTTCAAACCGATTGCGGATACCGCTGGCTTTTTGATCGTGTCTCCGAATGGCACGCGAGATGCTACTAACACCACCCATTGGAACGTTGGTTGGGGAGGCAGTAATGTTGATGATCTAAGCTTCACTAACGCTTTGATTGATACGCTAATCGCTCACTACAATGTTGATCCCAATCGAGTTTATAGCACGGGTATGTCCAATGGCGGTTTTATGAGCCATATGCTAGCTTGTGAACTGAGCAATCGTATTGCTGCCATCGCCTCAGTAACAGGGTCTATGACCGATGCCAAATTAAGCGCTTGCAACCCTCAGCATCCTATGCCAATGATGCAAATTCACGGTACTGGCGATCTGGTGGTGCCTTATGCCGGCCAATCTCCTTGGACTACAGCGGTAGACTCGGTGGTAGATTATTGGCTCAATATTAACCAATGCCAACTGCCCGCGATCGAAACAGACCTCCCCGATATCAATCCTACTGATGGCTCGACTGTCCGACATTATCAATATCTCAATGGTACTTCAGGGGCAACGGTTGAGCTTTATAAAGTCTTTAATGGCGGTCATACTTGGCCCAATAACCAATATGTCACCAATGGCACCAACTTTGACTTCGATGCTTCACTCGCGATCTGGCAGTTTTTTGCTCAGTATGATCTCAATGGTCTGAGAAACACCACTGCTATCGAAGAGACTTTTATCCCAAGCTTCAGCCTTTTTCCCAATCCGGTGGAGAACCAGTTAAACGTTCTGCGAAGCAGCGAGCAAGCTAGTCGCTATCAAATACTTGATCTCAATAGCAAAGTTGTGATAAAAGGAAGCATCCAGAATGCAGGATCGATATCATTGGATAAGCTAACGCCCGGCATATATTTCCTCGAGATTGAAGGGGTTTATCAACGCTTCGTAAAACAATAATCTCCCCAACTCCGGACTCCCGACTAATAGCTATGAATCCTTCTACTGAACCTGCGGAAGACAAAACATTACGACTCGGATCCCCCAAAAAAGTAGCGGGCGGAATTCCGGCGGTGCTTTCAAGCCTCAAGCACCTAAAGGACGAACTTGGTCCCATTGCTGGTCTGCGCGCATTGCTCAAAATGAACCAAACTGATGGTTTTGACTGTCCCGGATGCGCATGGCCTGACCCTGATGACCAACGATCTGTTCTCGCAGAGTACTGTGAAAATGGCGCCAAGGCCTTTGCTGAAGAAGCGACTACAAAGCGAGTTGATCCTGATTTCTTTGCCCGCTATAGCGTCGCCGAACTCCTCCAAGGCACCGATTATTGGCTCGGTAAGCAAGGTCGATTGACGCATCCGATGGTATTGCAAGCAGGAGCCACCCATTACGAACCGATCAGTTGGGAAAACGCATTTGCCTTGATAGCTGACAAGCTCAATGCCTTGTCTAGTCCTGATGAGGCTTTGTTTTACACCTCCGGTAGAACGAGCAATGAAGCCGCCTTTTTGTACCAGCTATTTGTCCGCATGTATGGCACCAACAATTTGCCAGACTGCTCCAATATGTGTCATGAGTCGAGCGGTTTAGGACTCTCACAGACAGTAGGCATTGGCAAAGGCTCGGTTACACTAGAGGATTTGCATGAGGCAGAAGTGATCATGGTAGTTGGGCAAAATCCAGGTACGAATCATCCTCGTATGCTTTCTGCCCTGCAAGAGTGCAAGCAAAATGGTGGCAAGATCATCACGGTCAATCCTCTGTCAGAAGCAGGTTTGATCAGTTTTCAGCACCCACAAAAACTAGGAGATATCCTTGGTGGTGGGACTGCTTTGACCGACGTCTTTTTACAGGTGCGGATCAATGGAGATGTCGCCCTCGCCAAAGCTTTGATGAAGTTGCTCTTTGAGGCCGAGGCCGAAACTCCAGGAGAAGTCTTAGATCACGATTTCATCGAACGCTATACTGAAGGCTTTGCTGCTTTATCTCAAGATGTGGCTCAATATTCGCTCCCTCAATTACTTTCCGAAAGCGGAGTAGGGGAGGAAAGCGTTCGCGCAGCAGCACAACTCTTGATCGACCATAAGAAAATCATTATCTGCTGGGCCATGGGCCTGACTCAGCATCGCAATGGGGTACAAAACATCAAGGAGATGGTCAATCTTCTCCTTCTCAAAGGCGCAATCGGTAAGCCCGGAGCAGGTACCTGTCCTGTTCGTGGCCATAGCAATGTGCAAGGCGACCGCACGATGGGGATTTGGGAGAAGCCCAAGCCTGCCTTTTTGGACCGCCTTGCGGAACGCTTTGGCTTTGAACCACCAAGAGAACATGGCCTAGATACCGTCCATGCAATTGAAGCGATGCAAACGGGCGCTGCCAAGATATTTATCGCAATGGGAGGCAATTTCCTCTCGGCCAGTCCTGATACAGAGCAGACGGCAGCAGCAATGCGAAAATGCTCGCTCAACGTCCAAATCTCCACCAAACTCAATCGCAGTCATTTGGTGCATGGCGAAATTGCTTTAATATTGCCGTGTTTGGCACGTTCTGAAGAGGACATTCAAGCCACAGGACAACAATTTGTCAGCGTGGAAAACTCAATGGGCAAAGTCCACCAATCTACGGGAGATCGTCCTCCCGCTTCTAGCCATCTCAAAAGTGAACCGATGATTGTAGCCGCGATGGCGACTGCAGTTTTTGGTCCTGAGCATAGACATAATTGGATGGACTGGGCCGCAAATTATGATCAGATTCGCGCGTTAATCGAAGATTGTATCCCCGGTTTTGAAAACTATAATGAGCGTGTTCGTCGAAAAGGCGGCTTCTATCTTCCTAATGGAGCCCGTGAGCGCAAATTCAATACGCCAGATGGCAAAGCACACTTTAGCCTCAATCCGCTGCCAGATGATCCACGAGAGGATGGCCAATATGTAATGATGACGATCCGGAGTCATGATCAATATAATACCACCATTTATGGTTTGGAGGATCGCTATCGCGGCATCTATGGAGACCGCAGAGTGATTTTAATGAATCCCGCTGATATCGAAGCTGCTAATCTCGAAGCCAAGCAGTTGGTGAATTTGAAAAGTCATTACGAAGGGGAAGAGAGACTAGCCCGTAACTTCAGGCTAGTACCCTATAATATCCCTCGCTATTGCACGGCTACTTACTTTCCTGAAGCCAATGTGTTGGTGCCTCTCAAAAGTAGAGCTGAAGGCAGTAATACTCCAGCTTCGAAACAGGTAGTGATTTCCATAGAAGCTTTGTAAATTGGAATTATGCCAATATTTGACAATCACGGACGTCCTATAGAATATGTGCGCCTAGCGGTTACCGACCGCTGTAATTTGCGCTGTTTCTATTGCATGCCCGCAGAAGGGATCGATTATGTGCCTAAGGATAACTTATTGAGTTATGAGGAGATGGAGCGCCTGATGACGATTCTAGCAAGTATGGGCGTGAGCAAAGTCAGGATTACAGGAGGAGAACCATTTGTGAGACGTGATCTGGTACCATTTCTATATCGGATCCACGCAATTGAAGGCATAGAAGAAGTCAATCTTACCACCAACGGGGTTCTAACCGGAAAATATATCGCTGATTTAGTCCAGATGGGCCTCCATTCGGTCAATCTTAGCTGTGATACCCTCAATCGGGAACGCTTCCACCAGATCACCCGACGTGATGAACTACCAAAAGTCAAAGCCTGTTTAGATCAACTCTTAGCTGCTGGCATCAAAACCAAAATCAATGCAGTGGTCATGTCAGGCAAAAATACTGACGACCTGATTGATTTAGTGGAATATACACGTGATCATCCTGTCACAGTTCGCTTCATTGAAGAAATGCCTTTTAACGGCACAGGCGACCATTATGCACAACTTGAGTGGGATCACAAAAAGATTCTCTCCCATCTAAGAGTGACTTATCCTGATATCAAAGCATTGCCTTTTAAGTCAGGCGCAACGGCTGTCAATTACCAAATTCCGGGCTTCAAGGGTAAAGTGGGGATCATCGCCGCTTTCACCCGTACCTTCTGTGGTAGCTGTAATCGGATCAGATTGACCGCTACTGGTACGCTCAAAACATGTCTCTATGATGACGGTGTATTAGATTTGCGTACTTTGTTGCGAGATGGCTCGGATGATCAAATACTTGAAACTGCACTTTTAAAAGCATTTGGCAGTCGAGCCAAAGATGGTTACGAAGCCGAAAAAGCCCGTAAATCCCAAGGAAAAGTCTCCGAATCTATGTCAACTATTGGAGGATAATCACTGAGCATGCCTAAAACACTACATATATTTCTACTCGCTTTCGCTCTTGTACTTTTTGCTTGTCAGACAAGCCCTGATAATAGCGGCAGTATTACCCTGGAGGAAGAGGGCGAATCTGGATTGAGTACTGAACCTTCAACGGAGCGTTCTCCGGAGGAGGTGATAGAAAAAACTGCGCCTGTAAGCAATAGTTTGAATGATATCCTCCCTTATGAGATCGGAGAGCCTCGAGATTTGAGCCCCGAAGCTCAGCTTGCATATCAAGCCGAATGGGACCACTTCGACTATCTAAGCAAGCAGATGGATGATGGGAAATTGCCAAGTAGCTTTGATGCAGAAGATCAAGCGTTTCTCCGCAATTTTGATGAAACTCGCTCTCAAAACATTTCTTATATCGGGACCTTAGGAGATTCTTGGTACAATGCAGGGGGACCTTATAAACTAAGTGCCTCTTCTACACTAGCGCCTAGCCCTCCCAATAGTTATTATCCTGACAATGCGCACGATTTTGATATTTCTACCGCATGGATAGAAGGTGTGGAAGGTTATGGCGAAGGGGAGTATGTTGACTACTTTTTTCAAGCCAATTCGCCTCCAGTAACAGAGGTGTTGATTTACAATGGCTATCTCAAAAGCATCAGTGCTTGGAAAAATAATAGCCGAGTAAAAACTTTGAAGCTTTACGTGGATAATAAGCCCAAAGCAATCTTGCATTTGGAGGATAAACGTGGTGTGCAAAAGTTTCAATTAGGGGAGGAGTTGCAAAGTAAAAGCGGTGATCTTGTCCTACGCTTTGAAATCACCGAGGTTTACAAAGGAGATAAATATGCAGATACTGGCTTCGCCGAACTCGAATTTGACGGGACAGGAGTCCTTTGTTTTGGCGCGGGTACCATGATCACGATGGCTGACCATAGCCAAAAAGCTATCGAAAAATTGAAAATTGGCGACGAGATCCTTGCATGGGATGCGATCTCCAAGGAGACTATTAATACTGAAGTATTACGCTTGGGTCAACAAAGACATACTGATTTACAGCAGATAAAATGGCTGGGTGGCGAGATCATCACCACTCCCGATCATCCATTTTGGATTGAAGGAAAAGCTTGGGCAGTATTAGCTCCCGAAACGGCTGGTCGTTATGAAGGCTTTGATACACTCGCTCGCATCGAAATTGGTGATAATTTAGTCTTGGCTAGCGGGGAAAGCGTTCGCGTTGAAGCGATAGAAAAAATAGAGACTCCCCAAATGACCTACTCAATCACCCAATTAGCCCAAGGAAAAGGCTTCTTTGCCAATGGCGTATTGGTTGGAGTGGAGAGCTTAAAACTAGCGTATTAGTATGCGGCTTCTGCTGGCCTTTTCATTGCTTTTGACGTTGGCTTGTCAAACCACAAAGTCAGGGGTTAATGTGGCCATTGCGGCGAATCTATTGTTACCTTTTGAAGAAATTGTGGCTGTATACGAATCCGAAACTCAGGCTCAGATAAAACTGATTTCCGGAGCCTCTGGTAGTCTTACAGCCCAGATTGAAAAAGGCGCTCCTTTTGAAGTTTTTGTTTCGGCCAATGAGCGTTATGCGCAACATCTATTTGAGCAAGACTTGGCCAAGGGCAATCCAATCAATCTGATAGAGGGACAATTGATGCTTTGGCGCAAATCCGAATTAGATTCCTTGCAAACTAAGACTCAACTAGATCCGAATATCAAAATAGCCATTGCTGATCCTGAATTAGCTCCTTATGGTATGGCTGCCAAAGCCTATTTAGATTCTTTGGGAGTATGGGAAGCATTTCAGCCCAATATTGTGTTTGGTAAAAGTGTAGGTCAGGTCAATCAATATTTGTTTGCCGGCGTGGTCGATTATGCCTTTACGGCTACCGCTGCAAGAGCGATGGATACGCTCTCTAGCCCTCATCAATGGACAAGCATAAATAGTGAAGTCTCTTTGACTCACCCATTTTTGCTGATTAAAGGAGCCAGTTTCGAAGCCGAGAGATTTGTGCAATATTTGCAAGGAGAAACGGCAAGGAATGTCTTTTTACGACATGGCTATTCCTTGAAGCCTTAACCATATGCTCGCCCCATTTGTCCTCAGTCTCAAACTCGCTGCTACCACCATCTGCCTGCTACTGCTTTTAGCTATCCCTTTGGTGTACTTCGTGCATTTGAAGAGTGGTCGATTAGGACCTCTATTCAAAAGTCTGATCAGTTTGCCTTTGGTGTTGCCTCCTACGGTTTTGGGCTATTATCTGCTGGTGAGTTTCCAATCAGAAAAATGGCTTGGTACTATATGGGAGGGGATATTTGGGCAACAATTGGCCTTTAGTTTTCCTGGCTTGGTACTAGGAGCGATGGTATTTTCTTTGCCTTTCTTGCTCAATCCAATCTTGTCAGCTTTGGAGGGATTACCGGCAAGCTTTACGGAGGCCGCTTATGTGATGGGGAAATCTCCTTGGCAAACCTATTGGCGTGTGTTGTTGCCCAATGTCAGGCAATCCATCATCGTCGGTGGGGTGATGGCTTTTGCGCATACCATCGGAGAGTTTGGGGTAGTTTTGATGATCGGAGGCAACATTCCGAGCGAAACTAGAGTGGCTTCGATTGCGATTTATCAGGAAGTGGAGGCCTTACGTTATGATCAAGCCAATATCTATGCGCTAAGTTTGTTGCTTTTTTCGTTTTTGGTATTGGTGATAGTATATTTTGGATCACAGCACCAATCACGTAAACAAATCTGATAGGTATGCAAAATCGATTTTTAGTAGGCGTAATCTTCCTTTCTGGAATCTCATCCTTGCTTCATGCCTTCGGTCTGATAGCGGATGCACGTCTCTTTCTCCCACAATCATATCTCATCTTTTTTTTGTGCAGTTTGATTTTGATGGTCGCCAATAGCAGCATGCTCAATGAATTACGCTTCAATCGCTTTTTTCAGGCCTTGCTGATACTCTCGGGAATTGGGCTCGTGATGAAAATCGTCCAATGGCCCTATGGTACTGAAATCTTGATGGGAAGCTTAGTTACCGCAGGCTTGGGATATGCCTATCGCTTTTGGGAAAAACCAGACAAAGGCCTACTCGATATCCTAAAATTGGTCTGGATATTCGCTGAAATTGCCGAGAAAATTATCAGGTTCAATCATTTACCGGGAGCCCAGCAAGCCAGCTATTTGGCCGGTGGTATCTTTCTCGCATTATTAGGTGTATTTTTGTATCAAGGACTGAGAGAAGGATGGTTATTATCTCCTTCGGAGAACGCCGGACTAGATGATCAAAATCCAACTAACTAAGCAACTTAAAGGCACTCAAGGGCCATTTCAGCTAAAGTTAGCGTTCGAGATACCCAAGGGCGAACTTTGGTGCGTGATGGGTCCCTCAGGCTCGGGAAAGACCAGTTTACTGAGGATGATCGCGGGATTGATGACGCCTGATGAAGGCGAAATAATCGTCAACCAGCAAGCTTTCTTTTCCCCTCAGATAAATCTCAACTCTCAAAAACGAAATCTCGGTTTTGTCTTTCAAGATTATGCTTTATTCCCTCATTGGGACGTTTGGCAGAATCTCAAATTTGCCTTGGCAAAAGGCCAAAACGAGCAAGTGATCCAGCAAGGCCTTAATCGCTTTGGCTTGGCTGAACTCTCATATCACAAGATATCGCAACTGTCTGGCGGTCAGAAGCAACGAATTGCTCTGCTAAGGGCATTACTCCAAGAACCCAATTTATTACTATTGGATGAGCCATTATCGGCTTTGGATGAAACTTTGAGGCGACAATGGCAAGACGATCTGCAAGCTTGGCGTCGTGAACGTAATCTGACAACCCTAATGGTGAGTCATGACCCTTTAGAAGTTATCAGACTAGCCGATCATATGCTATGGATAGAAGAGGGGAAAATCAAATGGCAAGGCCATCCTCATGTATATTTTGCTGCTTCCCAGAACGAATTAGTCGCCGAAATCCTTAGCATTGACATCGCCAATCAACAAGCTAATGTATTGCTTGGTAAGCAGGTTATAGGCCTGCCTTTACAAACAGGCTGGAAGATTGGACAGCGAGTACAGATTGAGCTTTAGCTTTTTATTTTTTGTCACCTTGAGTCCTTGAATTCGCTCCGTCAAACGAAGGTGTAGTGAGAAGAAAATATAGTAGCTCCCATTAGGCCAGACCCTTATTGGCCTGCTGCTAGTGAGCGTTTGGGGATTTGAATTTTCCTTTTTCTTGATCGTAACGAATATTTTCGAGATTGAGTAGGCCCCCAGTAAAGGCATCGATCTCAGGAGATAAATATTGGACAACTGTATCAATTTTGTTATCCGACCAGTCATAAGAAAATATTTTCAACTCAACCATTAATAGACTGAGGCTGTCCCCTTCAATGTTACTTTTAACAGGACTTGTTCTGGTGTAAGTAATTTGCTTTGATTGAATATCAATCCAATCACAATCGCGATTGCCTAAATTCCAATCATATTTAATCGTGTATTTTTTTCGACAAGGGATTTCCCCTCCATCTGATAAGATTAGTTTTCCGGTTTCTAAATCGAAGCTTTTAAAGCTTATCCAATCACGGGGTGCATAGGAATTGATGATGATGAACAAACTGTTTTCAGTGAATTCAAAGTATAATATTTGATATTCCCACTTCTTTAGCCCAAGCGCTAATGGGTAGGTTTGGCCTTTTGAAGTTTTTAAATAATATTCGTTTTCCCTGTTGCTAGAACCTGGATTGGGCGATTTTTCGATTAAGTAATTTCCTCTCACCCCATTTTCGCCTTTTTTAGCTAGCTCTACATTAGGAAAACGATTATTGATCTTTGTCCATTTATCAATCAATTCTTGATTACACCCAATCAAAAAGGTACAATTGGCGATAAGCAGGAGTAATATTTTTTTTGAGCTTAAATTCAAACTAGACTTTATTTTTGGGGCTAATTCGTTCATCTATGCTTAGAAAAAGTTTTTGTTTTTTTGCTGTGCCTCTTAGCGTTCCGCGAAGCGGTAACTCAATCGGCTCTAAACCGAAATAGAGGGAAGGCTTCGCCAGCTTTAAAATCGTTCCGCGAAGCGGGTAACTCTAATAAAGCATTGACTTTGAGTAGATTGACAAAGTCCCCCGATCCATGGCCTTCTACTGGTTGGGCCCAGATTTGCCCGTTTTTATCTACTTCAGTTTTTACTTGCAAGAAGTAGGTGAGGGCAGGCTTAAACGAAAAATCTTCTTTGAGCTTGGCGTACTGTTTACCCGTGTGGGTAATCCCCATACTATTTCTAAACCAAGGTCGAAAATAGCGATGGAAATTGACGAAGGTAGAGACCGGATTGCCGGGTAAGGCGAATAGAATATGACTTTGGCTTTCATTGCAACCAAACCAAAAGGGCTTACCCGGACGTTGCGCAATGCGATGAAATTTTTGCTGAATCCCTAGCTGAGCTAATGTGTCGGGTACAAAATCAAACTTGCCCTTAGAGACTCCACCGCTCAATATCAAGATCGGAAATTGGTCCATGATACGCTGCAAAGATTCTCGCATAGATGCGGGCTCATCAACCAAGTGAAAAGTCGCCGCCTTTACTCCCCAGGCTTCCAAGGCCGCTTGAATCATATAGCCGTTAGAGCGCCTAATTTGATGGGGGAGAGGTTGGGTTTCGATTTCGACAAGCTCGTCTCCGGTCGAAATAATGGCGATTTTGGGTGATTTGCGGACTTGTAACTGTGTGTAGCCCGAACTAGCGGCAATGGCAATCTCTGGTGCTTCAATCCGACGACCTGCCGAAACCAAGACTAAACCTGCTTTATGATCGGTGCCCTGGAAGTGAATATTTTGGTTAAATCTGAGCGTTTCGATCTGGAGTTCCGCGAAGCGTGGCCCTGAATCTCCTTCGATAAGCTTGATATCTTCATAACGAATGATGGTGTCAGCACCCTTTGGACAAATCGCTCCTGTCATGATCTCGATACATTGTCCTGCTTTGTCGAGATTTTGTTGAGGCATGCCTGCCGCTTGGATACTACTGATCTGAAAGCGACGAATGCCCTTGACAAAATCTTCATAGCGAATGGCGATCCCATCCATCGTAACGCGATCAAAAGGAGGGAAATCTCGATCAGCTTTGATGTCTTGTTGCAATACGCTACCAAAGGCTTGGGCCAGCGGAGTATTTTGCTTAGGAATATCGAGTAGGGTGGCGAGAATTATTTCTTCAGCTTGTGAAACGCTTATCATAGCCAATGAAATTACTTATTTTTACGCTATGAGCGAACATAGTCAGAGCGGATTTTCGCACCTAGATGCAGATGGCAAGCCAGCGATGGTAGATGTCGGCGCCAAGGCAATCACCAGAAGAGAGGCTACTGCCTATTCGACAGTGCTTTTGGGGGAAGAAATCATGCAGCAATTGCAAGGAGACGATATTCAAACCAAAAAAGGCCCGGTTTTTCAAACTGCATTGATCGCGGGTACCATGGCGGTCAAGCGTACCCATGAGTTGATCCCTTTATGCCATCCCTTATTGATCGAAAAAATCAAATTTAAAATAGAGCCAGTGGACGCTCGTTCAGTGGAAATCTATTGTACGGTGGCGATGACGGGAAAGACAGGAGTAGAGATGGAAGCTTTGACGGGCGCTAGTGTGGCAGCTTTGACGATCTATGATATGTGCAAAGCCTTTTCGCATGATATAGTGATCTCTCAGACTCAATTGGTGGCCAAGTCGGGTGGGAAGAGGGATTTTGATCGTAGGTAAATTGGTCTTTTTACTGCTTCGCAGAACCTTAGAACTTGTCCAGAAAAATCGCTATCCTTTCGATATTGGTGATTGGACATTGGCTATTCAATATTTCCTTTCCTGCTTCGCAGAACGTTTATTTGCAACTTACCTCTTCTACATAAACTTTAGCGGCTGCGTCATTAGGGCCAACACAGCGAAGTTCCAATAATGGTTGGATTTTTAAGTCTCCATTACGATCCCACCAAACGATGGTGCCTTGCTTACCTTTAGGACCACTTACTTTATAACATTTTAACCGATTCGAAAGATAGATCGGGCCATTGCTCGCTTGAGAAGAGCTAGGGACTTGCAGTTTTCTGGCGTAACTAACTTCTATATTGGCAAATCCTTTGGAATCTGCTAAGGTGATGAAGTCCCCTTTTAACGCTTTCAGGTCTCCCGCTTCGAAAAACATCTCTGGTGATGCCTTAAAATGCAACATTGCATCCTTTTTTTGAGCAAAGACATTATTGGTCGTAAATGATCCGAGGAATAGAAGAACGACTATGAGGGATAATCGAGTCATAATAGTGGGATTAGTGCAGCATTTCTCACAATTGGCGTAATTGACTCCAGTTGTGAGAAATGCTGTTGAAATTTGTTGAATGATAGGATAAGCTTGCCCAAATTATCTGTCAAGCGAGATATTAGGCTTATTTACATTTTACCTGCTTAATGACCATTTGGCATTGGTTCCCACGTGAATCGACACATCGTAATTCTTTACGTGGCTGTATTTTACCATCTTTATTGCGATCCAACCAAACGAGGGTACAGACTTTGAGATCGGCGCAGGCAAATACATAACACTTCCCACCGCTTTTGAGGGTGATTGGTCTGGTACTGACTTTCGTGTATTTAGGAACTCTTTTTGTTTTTACGAGAGTAGGACTTACAGATTTGAAGGTGCTCGCACCAGGAATGATTATCAAGATGGACGGTATGTCTCCTAGGGAGGTGATTCCTGCGATATCTCCGGGAGCGGTAAAGCCTGGGACGTCTCCTGGAGCGGTGATCTCTAGTGGATCGTTGAAAACCCCAACCGACTGAGCTTGGAGGTTGCTAAAAAAACAAATAAAAAGAAGGGCTAGAATAGATGAATAATGAAACATGAGAGTTATGTTATTGCAACATCTCCTGTAATTTGAGCACAGAGCGCCAATTACGGGTGGTGCCACTGGTTTTTAGGATTCTTTTAATAACGCTATCCGTGTATTTGGTGCGTCCAAACCCATCTGGACAATACAGATAAAGTGCTTTTGGCCGAAGTGCGACTTGATCTCGCTTACTTTCTACTGCTTGTAGTTCAGTTTCAAGAGAAGCATCTACTGCTTCATATAGGAAACAAACATGCAGTTTCTTGGGATCGGGATCTTCTCGTTCCTCGAAGGGGTTGTCTACAATCACTCGCTCATAGGCTTCCTTGTCAATCACAAATGTGATCACATCATGGCCAAAGGTGGCGAGAATTGCGTCCTTGATCTTTGTAGCAATAGTTTCCGCGTTCTCCAGCGGAGAACAAAAAATGATATTCCCACTTTGGATATAAGTCTGAACTTCAGAAAGTCCTATCTCTTCACACATGCTTCTCAATTCAGCCATCTTAATCTTGCGATGACCACCGACATTGATACCTCTTAGTAAGGCGACATATTGTTTCATGCTTGAAAATAGGACTCTCAGCTCAAATCACCTACTTACATTCTACTCTTATTGCTGTGATGCCGCTTTGCTTACCTTCTTTATCCATGCAACGGAGTTCCGCAACAGCTTGAATTTTGCCATCTCCATTCCGATCAAACCAAATTAGGTTGCAGGATTCACAATGACTTGCGCAACTAAATTGAATACAGTGAGTCTCCTTCTTGTCAACAAAAGTTTTCAGAACCAGAGCTTTAGATGCCATTCTAGCGCCTTTAGGCAAGGAGTATCTTTTGGCAAATGCTGGAGGTACGGGTTTCATCGCTGATTTAGATTGTAATACAAAACTAGCTTTATTCAAGATGGGAAGAACCTTGTCTTGAGCTTCTAAATCTTCCAAGGATTCTGTAAAGATTGGAGAATCGCTCTTTTGTGCTTTAAGTGTATTGCTAAATGAGAGTATCATCGCAAGGAATGCCAGAATAATTATGAATTGAGATTTCATTGTATGAAATGTTAAAGTTTTTGGAACGTAGTAATTGATTACTGACACAGGACTTTCTGTACGCTGATTTTACTCACTTTACCCTTTGCATTGACACAACGAAGCTCTCGTCTTGGTTGGACTTTTCCATCTCCATTACGATCGTGCCATACTAGTTTACAGCTATCACATCCATCACCGCAACTAAATTCGAAACAACCGTTTTGATTTTTCAAGACGATAGGCTTGTCTGAAACCTTAGCGGTACGTGGAATTGCTACTTTTTTGGAATAGGAGACAGTAACTACTTTCATAACTGATTGAGGTTGTAGTCTAAAACCTAATCCCCCATCGCCAAGAATAAACTTACCGCCGGAAGCCAATTCTAATGGTTGGTTAAAAATGAACAAAGTGTCATTAAAGGCAGCTTGTGCTCTTAGGGAAGTGTTATAACTGAGCATCAGTGCGAAAAAAGCGAAGCAGAATATTAATTTCGATTTCATTGGAATCAGTATTTATAGGTTTATGAAGTAGTAAGAATAATTATTTACAGCTGACTTTTTTTACAGTGACTATCCCACTTTGACCTAAGTTTTTGTAAGAGCGATTGAGACAGCGTATTTCTTGTAGTGCTTGTACTTTGCCATCTCGATTCTGATCGAGCCATAAAAGCACACAAGAACCACAGGCAGGATCACAACTAAACTGGAAACAACTGTTGCCTTGAAGAAGGATGGTCGGTTTGGGTAAAACCTTTACTGTACGAGGAAGCTTGAATTTTTTTGCCTCACTTACGTTGATAATTGTAAGCGTCGAACCTGCTTTGAATTGCATTTCCCCGTCCGCTAGAGCACCTTTGCTTAGGTTTTTTCCTGTCTTCAATTCTAAAGGTTGATTGAAAACAGACTTAGATTCCTCCAAGGCAGCTGTTTTTTGAGCTTGGGACTGCAGAACAAAACACATTATGAGTGCAAAGAAAGCGCTATTGAAAAATAATTTCGTTTTCATGAGCTTAAAGGTTTTTGTTGTTTGTTGCATTTGTCTGTTGGTCGCAGCAGCCTTTGAAAATGTAACATGAGGCAACAAAAAAGCCCCGTAGCAAAGCTACAGGGTTGATTGTTTCTCAGTACGTTCGACTAAGTACTTTAGGTCTTATAAGTGGATCACCTCATCATAAGCTACTGCTGCCGCTTCCATGACCGCTTCGGACATAGTAGGGTGTGGATGCACAGCTTTGATGATTTCATGTCCGGTAGTTTCTAGCTTACGAGCCACAACTATTTCCGCAATCATATCGGTTACATTGGCACCGACCATATGAGCACCAAGAAGTTCGCCGTATTTTTCATCAAAGATCAATTTGACAAATCCGTCGGCTTTTCCAGAAGCTTTTGCTTTACCAGAGGCAGAAAATGGGAATTTGCCGACTTTAATTTCGTAGCCTTCTTCTTTCGCCGCTGCTTCTGTATAGCCTACCGACGCAATTTCTGGCTGGCAATAAGTACAACTCGGGATATTGTTGTAGTCAATCGGTTCTACATCCATGCCTGAGATTTTTTCGACACAAATGATTGCTTCATGCGAAGCAACGTGGGCCAAAGCAGGACCTGGGATCATATCACCAATCGCAAATACACCGGGTACATTAGTGCGATAAAACTCATCTACTTGCACCAAACCACGGTCCATTTTGATGCCAAGCGCCTCGATACCGAGATTTTCGACATTTGCTACGACTCCAACTGCAGAAAGCAAAACATCTGCTTCAAGCTTTTCTTCGCCTTTTTTGGTTTTTACCGTCGCGGTAACGCCACTACCTGAAGTATCAACATGGGTTACTTCGGCACTGGTCATGATTTTGAAACCTTTACGCTTATACAAGCGCTCCATCAAAGTAGAAATCTCAACATCCTCACGAGGGAGAATTTTGGGAAGATATTCTACTACGGTTACTTCCGTGCCCATGGCTTGGTAAAAGTAGGCAAATTCCATCCCGATAGCACCAGAACCGACTACAATCATTGATTTTGGCTGTTTAGGCAAAGTCATTGCCTTGCGATAGCCAATGATTTTTTCACCATCTATTGGCATGCTTGGGAGAGAGCGGGCTCTTGCTCCAGTAGCTAAAATGATGCTTTTGGCAGCATATAGTTCTTTTTTGCCTTCGGCATTAGTTACTTCAACTTGTTTCGTAGGAGTGACGCGTCCGGTACCTACGATGGTATCAATCTTATTTTTGCGGAACAAAAAGTTGATGCCCTTACTCATGCTCGCAGCAACGTCGCGACTACGGCCTACGACTGCGCCAAAATCATGAGAAGACTTACCAACCTTTAGACCGTAATCTTCTGCGTGCTTGATATATTCGAGTACCTCAGCACTCTTCAACAATGCTTTGGTAGGGATGCATCCCCAGTTCAGACAAATGCCGCCAATTTCTGCACGTTCCACACAAGCGACGTTCATGCCTAACTGTGCTGCACGTATTGCTGCTACATACCCTCCAGGGCCACTACCTATTACGATCAGGTCGTATGATTTTGCCATAAGTATTATATGATTCTTTTCCTTTTGGTGGATTAGATTTTTCGATACGCAATTTAGGAAAAATGTCTTAATCAGTATTCAATTTTTGTGCTACCTTTGTTTTAGGATAGAACACTTACATGCTGCGACAACTGCACATTCGAAATTACGCTTTGTTTTCAGAGACTAATGTCCATTTTGGCAACGGTCTCAACATACTTACTGGAGAAACCGGAGCCGGTAAATCTCTTCTGGTTGGTGCGCTTGGCCTTATCAATGGCAAACGTGCTGATAATTCAGTGGTTTTTCGGGACGGAGAAAAATGTGTGGTTGAGGCCACATTTGGCTCTTTATCAAAATCTGTAAAGGCCAAAATCGCTCAATACGAAGATTTTGACTCTGATGGAGATGAACTTCTTATTAGGAGAGAGATTAATCCTTCGGGCAAATCGAGAGCCTTCATCAATGATACTCCCGTTTCGCTGACGGTTCTCAAAGAAGTGAGTAGTCTCTTGGTGGATATGCATTCGCAGCATGAAAATCAGCAATTGGTCTCTCATGACCAACAATTAGCATTGCTTGATGCATATGCTGGAACTACTGAAATGGCCCTAGCCTTTGGGACTAAACTCAAGCTTACCGATCAATTGCAGCAGGAGATTCGTTCGCTGAAGGCGAAAGAACAAGAAGCCGCCAATAAACAAGCTTACCTTAGATTTCAAATAGAAGAGCTCGAATCGGCTGGAATTGAAGCTAATGAAGAGCATAAACTAGAGCAGGAACTTAACCTCCTACAAAATTCTGAACAAGTCCGTGAGGCCTTGGGCCAAGCTACAGAGGTATTGTATAATCAAGAACAATCACTTTATGAGCAATTGAGTGAGATACTTGAGCCCTTAGCCAAACTGGCTAACGTCAATAACCAAATCAAGGAAACTACCGCTCGCTTGGTGGAAATGCGTGAGCAGATGAAAGACGATGCTTTTTCCTTACAGGAACTATTGGAGTCTGTAGAGTCCGATCCTGAGAGACTTAGCTTCATCGAAGAACGCTTGGCCGTCTATCATAATTTGAAGATCAAATTTGGCGCAAACTCAGGCGAAGCCTTGATGGCAGTTTTTGAAAAGCTAAAAGCAGAGCTCGATCAGTATGGTTCTTTAGAGGATCGCATCGCGGAACTCGAAGCTAAGTTTGCAAAACAACAAAAAGGAATTATCACCGATGGCCTTGCCATTGAAACTAAGCGTTCGGCTGCTAAGCCGCGGCTAGAAGATAAAATCCATGCCTTGTTGCGTGAGGTAGGTTTTGAAAAAGCAGTTTTCTCCGTTATCGTAGAGAGAAATATCGTATCTACTTCTCCTTGGGAACTAGAAGGAGAAGCCATCAAACCACTACCAACGGGACTTAATAAGGTGTATTTTCAAATGCGTACCAATCCCGGTATGCCTGCTGGCCCACTTTCCCAGATAGCCTCTGGAGGAGAAATTTCCCGCGTTATGCTAGCCATAAAATCTGCACTCGCGGAAAAATCTGAATTTCCGGTGTTGATTTTTGATGAAATAGATACAGGAATTAGCGGCGAGATCGCCAATAAAGTTGGGGCCGTTATGCAACGCCTCGCTGATCAATTTCAAATACTGGCGATCACTCACTTACCCCAGATCGCAGCCAAAGGTCATAGCCACTACCAGATATTCAAGCGCGTTGAAAACGAACGCACTACTTCTGATGTGATCGGCTTAGACCACGAAGGGCGCATCATGGAATTGGCCAAAATGCTTTCGGGAGATACGCCTACCGAATCTGCAATGCGTAATGCTGCCGAATTGATTGGGCAGTAGAAACTCTATTTTTCAAATTTGAGAACGCTATTTTTGGATATTGTTCCAGATATCTAGGTAGATCTTCCACTCACCATCTATCTTTTTCCAGACGATCACGTATTTGCCCTTCCAATTGGCAGATTTTCCGTCAGGCCCTTGTGAGGTTCCTTCATAATAGCCATAGTCATAGGCTTCATCACCGAGAATCTTAATCTCGCTCGGGGTGATTTTGTGATGGGTAACTGAATATCCTTCTTGTGGCTTCCAATAGGCTTGAATCTTTTTTTGCCCCGCAATAATGTCTCGATTATTTGGAAAGATCTTAGCATCCTCAGTATAAGCAGCTGCAATAGCGGCCTCATCTCCCGCCATTACTGACTTGGAGAAACTGGTGATATTGTCAAGTATGCTCTCGATATCTTGTTCATCGCCTGTATAGGTTTGGCTAAAGGCGGAAAAAGCAAAAGCTGTAAGGAAAAGACTGACAACAAAGGTTTTCATAATGCTTGGTTCTAGGTTTCTTGATAAGATACGAGAATAACGATTTGCTCGTTAGTAAAAAGAAAAAACCCCTCGGGTTCTAAAAAGGACCTAAGGGGCACACACAACTCTAACGCTTTATTCTTAAGAGATTAGTCTTTCAAGTTTGGGGTTCAGTTGATTTGTTTCTGAACTACATAATGAAGTAAAGCCGATTATTTTTCTAATGCATCTTTTTTCGCTGAACGCTGTATATCCTTCGACGAAAGACCAAGGATATCTCCCTTACGACCTTTGGCCGATAGTTGCTGTATTTGGAATGCTAGGGGAGGGTATTGGTCGAAAAAAGCTGGTTTATCGTCTGTAAATACAATAGAATACAAATTTCACTAGCTGAAAAAGGCTAATTCCATAAGATTTTCGGTATTTTTAGGCTTATGAGTCAATTCCCCCTCTCGTCCAACCGCCTGGCGCAAAACCGTGTTTTTGTCCATGTTTTGTTTTGGTTGGGGTATTTGAGCTTTTTTGCCTTGATCAATAGCGGGGATGGCGGATTTAGTGAATCCTTTCTCTATGAGTTGATCATGCTTCCCGCCAAACTGGTCGTTGTCTATTGCACCTTATATGTATTGATCCCTCGTTTTTTGCTAAAGAAACGTTATTGGCAAATGGCTTTGTTGCTGCTTGTCTTATTGGGAGTGGCAGGTATTATCCAGCGGACGATTGTCTATTATGTGATTTACCCAATCCAATATCAGGAGATAGCGTTCGGCTACGGGCCGTACTGGGCTACTGACAAGCTTTTTAAGCACATCTTGCAGATTAGTTTTGTGTTGGTAGTGGCTTCAGCGGTTAAGATTCAAAAGTATTATTACCGTTTTGATCAGGCTTCCAAGGCCTTGGAACGCGAAAAACTAGAGGCGGAACTTAATTTCCTGAAAGCGCAAATTCACCCTCATTTCCTTTTTAACACACTCAATAACTTATATTCTCTTACGCTCAAAAAATCTGATCTCGCACCTGAGGTGGTTTTACGCCTGTCTGGCTTAGTCAATTATATGCTTTACGATACGCGTTCTTCAAGAGTGCCGCTATCTAAAGAAGTCGAAAGTTTGCATCATTATATCGCGCTTGAAAAACTTAGATATGGCTCAAGCCTTGAGATATTATTTGATGTTACTGGACTTATTGATTCTGCTCAGGTTGCGCCCATGTTACTTTTGCCGTTTGTAGAGAATAGCTTCAAACATGGGGTTAGTGATGAAATCGAAGATAAATGGATTACGATTCATCTCAATGTAACGCAGGAATATCTCACCTTTAAAGTTGAAAATTCTATTTCACCCGGTAAAATCCCTGGAATAGAAAAAGACTATACTGGTGGTATAGGCCTCAAAAATGTAAAGCGTCGTTTGGAATTACTATATCCAGAGCGGCACGAACTCAAAATACTGGATGAGTCTCATTCTTATCTGGTGATCATGAAAATTTTACTCAATTAGTCATGAATATTCGTTGTGTGATAGTGGATGATGAGCCATTGGCGCTGGATGTACTCGAATCCTATATTGACAAAATTGACCATCTAGATTTAGTGGCTAGGCTTGATAATGCAGTTGAAGCATTTAATCTCCTAAATCGGGAAGAAGTCGATCTTTTGTTTTTAGATATCCAAATGCCTCGTCTTAGTGGGATCGAATTGCTACGCAATATCTCCAATCCTCCCAAGGTGATCTTTACTACTGCTTATCGCGATTATGCGTTGCAGGGGTATGAACTGGATGTAATGGACTATTTGCTCAAGCCGATTTCTTTTGACCGTTTTCTCAAAGCAGTCAATAAGCTTAATCGTGATCAACTGACTAGCAATATTACTCCCTCACCAACGCCGAGCTTGGAATCGATTCCGGCCAATCAATATGAAGAAGCCTTTTTGTATCTAAAGGCTGATAAAAAAATGGTCAAAATCCTCCTCAAGGATATTCTTTATATCGAGAGTCTTAAAGACTATATCAGAGTCAAAACCAACCATAAAACCGTAACGGCTTACCAACGAATCAGTTTTATGGAAGAGAAGTTACCTGAAAATCGATTTCTGCGCATTCATCGTTCATTTATCGTAGCGAAAGATAAAATTGACGCCTTCAGCCCACCTTCCGTAGAAATTGGCGATATTACCCTGCCGATCGGGCGTAACTATCGTAGCGAAGTGCTAAAAAGCCTGAACGAGCAAAACTTGCTTAACGAATAGGCTTTTACGTCCATGCCCTTCATCGAGTCAAACTATCCCGGCCCTCCCTTCTATATGTTTCATCGTCATCTAGAGACGATCTTGCCTAGCCGCGTGCGCAAAGTCTTTGACGTTCGCTACGAGCGAGAACGACTAGAACTGCCTGATGGTGATTTTATTGATATGGATTGGATCAAGAATGGCCATAAACGCCTCGCCTTTTTGTCTCATGGTCTAGAAGGAAGTTCGGAACGGCCTTATATGCAGGGCATGGCTAAAATTTTTAGGGAAAATCAGTGGGATGTACTGGCCTGGAACTGTCGTTCTTGCTCTGGCGAAATGAATCGTCTGGAGAAAATGTATCATCAAGGGGCTACCCATGATATGGATGCCGTTATGCAACATGCTTTGACTAGTGGCGAGTATCAAGAGGTCGTGATGGTATCCTTTAGTTTGGGGGGAGGAATGACACTAAAATATTTGGGGGAGCAGTCAGAAGGTATCGATCCTCGGATCAAAAAGGCGATGGTGATTTCGGTTCCTGTGGATTTGCCAGCCAGTGTAGAGGTCTTGCATCTTCCCAAGTCTCGGCTGTATCGCAACTACTTCCTTACTAAGCTAGGGAAAAAAATGCGACAAAAGGCAGCTCAGTTTCCGGAAACCGTTTCTTTAGAAGGTTTTGATCAGATCAAGAGTCTTTCCGCCTTCGACGAACGCTATACTGCCCCTATGTTTGGCTTCAAGAGTGCCTCTCACTATTACGAAAGTGTCAACCCTAGGCAGTTTTTGCCTAAGATCACGGTGCCAACCCTGATCGTCAATGCTCAAAATGATCCTATTTTAGCACCCGTTTGCTTTTCTGCCGACCTAGTTCAAGGCTTAGACAACATATGGCTGGAAGCTCCCAAGCGAGGAGGCCATGTCGGTTTTACCCTAGCCGGGAACGAATTTACTTATACTGACAAAAGAGCGATTGAGTGGGTTTCCGATTTATGAGTTGAGAATATTATGTCCCATTTTTAGTTTTTTGGTCATCAGATACTCCTTATTGTGCTCGTTGGGTGCGATCTCAATAGCAACGTTTTCTACTATTTCAAGACCATAGCCAATTAGTCCAGCACGTTTGCGAGGGTTATTGGTCATGAGTCGCATCTTGCGAACGCCTAAATCTCTCAAAATCTGTGCACCAACCCCATAGTCGCGTTCGTCCATTTTGAAGCCTAGTTCTAGATTGGCTTCTACGGTATCACGGCCATTTTCTTGCAGTTTGTATGCTTTCAATTTGTTGAGCAAGCCAATTCCACGGCCTTCCTGAAGCATATATAGCACGATTCCTTTACCCGCTTTATCGACCATTTCGAGGGCACGTTCGAGTTGTGGGCCACAATCACAGCGGCAAGAACCAAATATATCTCCAGTCACACAGGAAGAGTGTACTCGCACTAAAATAGGCTCATCAGCTTCCCATTTACCTTTTACCATCGCAAGGTGTAGGTCTCCCGTATTGAGTTGACGGTATGCTGCCAGCTCAAAGTCTCCATGCTCAGTTGGCATTTGGACGTCAATTTCTCGCTTAATCAAGCTTTCTTGTTGGAGGCGATAATTGATAAGGGCTTCAATCGTAATGAGCTTTAAATTAAATCGATCCGCTACTTTGCGTAAATCGGGAAGACGCGCCATGCTACCATCTTCGTTCATGATTTCGACAATCACGGCCGCTGGCTTGAGGTTTGCTAGCTTGGTGAGATCAATACTTGCTTCGGTATGGCCTGCTCTTCGCAGAACGCCTCCTTTGATCGCTTTGAGCGGAAATATGTGCCCTGGACGACTAAAATCTTCTGGCTTAGCCTTGCTGTCCAATAAAGCCATCATCGTACGAGAACGATCTTGGGCACTAATACCAGTAGTATTACCATTGCCCAGAAAATCAACCGATACCGTAAATGCAGTCTTGTGAATATCTGTGTTTTTGCCCACCATCAAATCCAAGCCCAGTGAGTCACAGCGTTCCTCTTCGAGGGGAGCACAAATCAGACCCCTACCGTGAGTCGCCATGAAATTGATAACCTCAGGAGTCGCAAACTCTGCGGCAATGACAAAGTCGCCTTCATTTTCTCGGTTCTCATCATCTACAACAATAACCATTTTGCCTAAGCGGATATCTGCAAGGGCTGACTCTATACTATCTATCTTGATTTTTTCCATCGTTAATATCTCTACCGCAATTTACAAAAAAGCTTAGGCAAGCCTATGCTCGATCCTATTCATTCTTACTTTTGGACGCAATGATTTCTATTTATATAGATAATATGCTATATTGAACAAAACATATAAATTGTTTTATGGTCCTGCTTAAAATGGCCTTATCTAATCGAGAAAACTGATAAATTGGCCATTTTGTTTAACAAAAGAGAAGAAACATTCTTCAAAAATAAATGCAAACTAAATCCGTCTCACTCAACCGTGGAATCCTTGAAAGAACCGCTGCGAGTCTAAAAGCAATAGCACATCCGGTTAGATTGGCAATGATTGATCTACTCAGGGATGGTAAGCGTCTTAACGTAACTCAAATTTACCAAGCCCTTGGTTTGGAACAAGCTGTGGCTTCTCAGCATTTAAGCATTCTTAAAGAGAAGAATATCCTTAGCTCCAAAAGACAAGGCAAACATTCTTATTACTTCCTCAAACATCCATCTATTCTTGAAGTGATTTCATTAGTGCTAACTACGCATGAAGGTTAAGGTTTAACCTTCTATTGTTAAACATTTTTGTAAGATTGAAAGGCTTGCTTGCCCCTCATTGAATAGCAAGTCTACAATGGATAGATCGGGGCTAAACCCATCAAAAACTTGTGGGTATTTGACGGCTTGAAAGCCATCATATGGCTTTTGCCTAGTTGGGTCAAAAACACTTCTCCATTCGATTTCGCCAGTTTTCTGTAAAGGATGAAAATCCTCACTCATCTTGATGTCCCAACTAAGCCCTAACTTTTGCTGACAGATGAGGATAGCCTGTTCTAAATGGTCAACCAAAAAAACTGGGCGTTTTTGGAACAAAGGCTGAAAACTATCAATATAATACTCGTAGTAGGGTGAATTTCTATAGGCTGCCTCCCAGCTGCGAAAGTGCTGTAATTGCCAATTTACCTCATAAGAAATCTTTTTCTCCTTAATGGGCATCCTCGCCCCTTTCCGACCAACAGGAATACTCAGTTTCATGTCGCCATTGGCCCCTTTGATCCACATTCGATTGGTGTATTGCTGTTTCCTAAAGTGTTGGGAGACTTCAAGTTCGATGAAATCGTACTGAATCGCAGCACTAAACCAAGAGATTGGCGGAAAATAAGCGATAGGGAAAATAGCCACTGAGATGTTTCTTTTTGGCAATTACGCAAATCTTGACCCCATTAAGCAATCCAAAGCTATAATTGTCATTGGAGAATGGCGTCAGCCTTTGTTATTTTGTAACAAATTGAAACGATATGAATAGCAAGCAGTTGCTTTGGATGTTGAGTTTCTTGCTGCCGCTGACTGCAACGGCACAAGCAAACAATGTGCAGTTTTATATGGATATATATCGCTATCAAAGTACTTTTAGCGATACTCCTTCTGCCATGATTTACATCGCTTTGGATGGTACTTCGGTGGGCTATGAGTTGAAAGATGATGGTACATACCACCCAAATACAAAGGGGACATTGTCTTTGTATCGTTTGATAGAGGGAGATACCAACCTTGTCTATAAAGCAAATTTAATATTTGACTTTGCTGATGGCTTGGGGCTAGTTGATACTACGATGGAGAGCAAGCGTAGAACCCTCCTCAACGATGAAGAACTACGCTTCTTACCAGGTAAATATTTAGCCTTAGCTGAAGTCAACGATCAGACCAATCCCAATTCTATCCAGTCTTATGTGATTCGAGAATTTGAGATTGAAAGACTCAATAAGTCAGAATTTGGCTTCAGCGATCTCAAATGGGTTTCACGTAGAGAAAGCCCTAAAGGACGCGGCTTTGCTAGAAAAGACTTCCTTCCCATGGTTACCAATGATTATTTTCTCAATCAGGATACCATGCGGTTTTATCTCGAATTTTATCATACTGATCAATTGATGGAGGATCGCTTTTTTATCCGAAGTGTGATCTATCAAGGCGATCAACGTATTTGGACGACTCAGACTGATGAAGAGCGTAAAGTAGCTCGTTCCTTCAATGCTTATGTCGAAAGTATGTTCATCGGTAAGTTGCGCTCCAATACCTATTATCTACAAGTAGAACTCTTAGGTTCAGACCTGCGGACTGTCAAAACTTACCGTAAAAAATTCTACGTCTACAACTCTAGACTCGATGCCGAATACGAAGCTACCGTCAATGTCAATTCTCCTCAAATTGAGATATTCAATCAATATACCGAGGAGCAGCTGGATTATTACATTGCGACCTTGATGTATAAGGCAACCGAACAAGAACAAAATTTTGCTCGAATACTGGAGACCTATGATCAAAAAAAGAATTTCATTTATAGCTTCTTTAGTAAGAGAGTCAGTCGCCAAGAAAAAGTCATCGCTCAATGGAAAGGCCATTTATTGGCGCTGGATTATGTCAATGAAAACTTCAAATCATCTTTAAGAGAAGGTTGGCAAACGGACCGTGGACGCGTTTTTCTTAAATATGGTATCCCTAACGATGTCGATCGATATCCTTCCGAATCATCTACGGTACCTTATGAGATATGGCGCTTCAACCGAGTAGGCGCCCAAACCAATATTGTCTTTGTCTTCTACGATCCAGATTTGGCGCTCAATGAATACCCATTGCTGCACTCCAATAAATATGGTGAGACGAATAATCCTCGCTGGCAATCTATGTTGGTTGGCAAAGGACGAGTTCCTGCTGGAGTTGATTACGAAGGCAATAATTCGGGATTTCCCAATAGTAAACTTAACATAGATGACAACTAAGCCGCTTTCTAGGCTGCTCATATTGTTGTTTATACTGCGAGTTTAAAAGCATTTGGACTTAGCACAAAACGAAACTCTTAAGACTTATACAGTTTTGGACCACGGCCTTGCCGAACGCTTTGTTTTAGCGGATATCCTCACTTGTGATTTTGGATGAGCCGAATTCCTGAGTATTTTTGTTTAAATCAATTCAAAATCGCAATAGATATGTTCAATTTCGGTGACATGATGGGTAAAATTCAGGAGATGCAAGGTCGCCTGAAAGAAGTGAAGGAGCAGTTGGATGACATTTATGTCGAAGCCGAAGCCGGTGGAGGGATGGTCCGAGTCAAAGCCAACGCCAATCGGAAAGTAGTCAAAATCCAAATTGACCCAGATATCATTGACAAAAATGATCCTGAGATCATGGAAGACTTGATCGCAGCTGCGGTCAATAAAGCTTTGGATCAAGCAGAAGTACTCGGACGTGAAGAATTAGAAAAAGCCACTAAGGGTATTATGCCCAATATTCCAGGGCTTGATTTAGGTAAATTAGGCTTCGGAGCTTAATGACAAATACTCCCCTTACCGTCGTTATTCTCAATTGGAATGGCAAGCATTGGTTGGAGAAGTTTCTCCCCTCAGTCCTCGCCACCAATTATTCCGCTATGGAGGTCTTGGTCGTTGACAATGCTTCGACTGACGATTCTGTTGATTTTCTCAAATCTCACTATCCAGTAGTACGCGTCTTAGAATTAGACCAGAACTATGGTTTTGCAGAAGGCAACAATAGAGCGCTTCCGGCGGTGCATACTCCACTTTTTGTATTACTCAATAGCGACGTAGAGGTTGATCCTGATTGGTTGGCCCCTTTGGTGGAGCGTATGGAGTCTAATGACAATATTGCTGCCCTACAACCTAAAATAAGGGCCTACGATCAAAAGGATCATTTTGAATATGCCGGTGCTTCAGGAGGCTTTATTGATTATCTCGGTTACCCATTTTGTAGAGGCCGCATTTTCGACCATCTCGAAAAGGACGAAAATCAATACCAAGAGGCTATGCCGGTTTTCTGGGCAACGGGTGCTTGTTGCATGATCCGCAAAAGTGTTGTTGATCAGATCGGGATGTTTGAGGCTGATTTTTTTGCTCACATGGAGGAAATCGATTTTTGCTGGCGAGCCCAAAATATGGGCTATGAAGTCTGGGTAGAACCTGCCAGCACCGTTTACCATGTTGGAGGCGGTATGCTGCCGCAAGGCAATCCTCGCAAAACCTATCTCAATGCCCGCAATAGTCTTGCCTGCATGTATCGTAATCTTCCACAAGGCACGGTCTTTCCGCGAGTATTTGCTCGTCTCCTATTAGATGGCGTTTGGGCCGTAAAGGCTTTGGTCGGAGCAGATTTTGGCACGATTGGAGCCATTTTTAAGGCACACTGGCATTTCTTCGGCGAGATATCCAAATGGCGCAAATATCGTCGTACGACTTACTCGGAAATCAAGCCTAGCACACCTAAACAAGGCTGGCTCAACAAAAGTATCGTTTGGCAATACTTCATTCGTAAGACTAAGCGCTATTCTGAGCTTAAGTTTTAGTAGTAGAGTTTGCGATCTTCCTGCTCCGCAGAACGTTTGCACTTCTCCTGGTATCCTGAGGCTCTCGAAGGACAGCGCATTCATCTCTGCTTCGCAGAACGCTAAATTCTATCGTCATTTTGGATCACTGAAGAGAAACGTTCCGCGAAGCGGCTCTCCTCAACTCCTAAAAGCGACTAAGCCAAAACTCTCCTCGCTTCCAAAAACACTCTCGACCAATAAGAAGAGTCTAATGGTGAAACCATCACGCCTTTACTCGTAGAAGTGTGAATAAATTGTAGGCCACCTTCTTGATCTGTTTTGGTTACGATTCCCACATGGTTAATCCTTCCTGGTGTACCAGTACCAAAAAATAATAAATCTCCATGTCTCAATTGGGTACGGTCGATCGGTGAACCCTTGGTGGCTTGATCACGTGATACACGTGGTAATTCCATTCCTGCTGATTTGAAGGCTGTGAAAATCAAACCAGAACAGTCAATTCCTGCTTTAGTCATACCACCCATAACATGCTTTGTACCTAAGAAGGTCGAAGCCGTTTGAATGATAGTGCTTGCGACTTGCTGCCAATTGGGTTCATTGCTTGGAGTAGGCTGATGATTTTGGGCATCTTCTGTTTCGCAGGCGATACGTTCCGCAACATCTTTGGTAAAGTAGGGGAAAACATTGACCCAATATCTGAGATCTATCGTCGCAAATAGCTGCCCTTGAGCATTTTTTTGTAATTGGCAATGTGCTGCTTTTTCGGGCTCACCAAAGTTTGCCGTAAATAAGTCTCTATAAAGCTGCAAATCAATGGTAGCGTGCGTCGGTTGAGCAACGCCTTGGGGGAGTGTAGTGATGCCTTTCATTCTCATATTTGATCTATCACTAAAGTACAGAAGTTGGAGAGGAAGTACAATTTTAGTTGAGAGTCCGTCGTCTGAGGTCCGGAAAAATGGAAGCACGGAGGGGATGTTTTTTGCTTCGCAGAACGCTTAATCACATCGGAATAAAATGATGCTCTGATCTCATTATTTCTACAATCTCTTCCACCTTCTAAGATTTTCCTTGAATATCTGTCTAAGTGTCAGATAGTTGATGCGAAATGTGCCACTATGGCGCAAAAACGCACTTGGTAAGCATTTTGTTTCTCTAGTTGGACAACAAACAAGCAGATAAAACGCAAGAAATGAATTTCAATCAATACACGCTCAAATCACAGGAAGCGATTCAGCAGGCAGGTGAGATTGCCAAATCGAATCGACAACAGGCGATTGAGACAGGGCACCTCTTGGAGGCGCTTTTGTCGGTGGACGAGAGCATCATCCCCTTTATGCTCAAAAAGCTAGGGGTAAACATTGATTTCTTAACTACCAAAGTAAATGAACTGATACAGAGCTACCCGACCGTTAGCGGTGCTACGGGTGGACAATATCTTTCCAATCAGTCACATGCGACGCTAGAAGTCGCTAATAAAGAAGCTGGCAAACTCAATGATGAGTTTGTGAGCCTAGAGCATCTATTACTCGCGCTTGTCAAAGCAGGGAATGGTGGTGGAAAGCTACTCAAGGAACAAGGCGTTACCGAGAAGGGGCTACGTACGATCATGGAAGAAGTACGAGGAGGCCAAAGAGTAACAGACCAAAATCCTGAAGCTAAATACAATGCACTAAAAAAATATGCGCGTAATCTCAATGAGATGGCGCGAAAAGGGAAGTTGGACCCTGTAATTGGTCGTGAAGAGGAAATCCGTAGAGTGATACAAATCCTCTCTCGTCGTACCAAAAATAATCCTATCCTCGTCGGTGAACCCGGAGTTGGTAAAACCGCGATTGCGGAAGGCTTGGCTTTTCGTGTTATCCAAGGGGATGTACCCGAAAACCTAAAGAGCAAAACGCTTTTTTCTCTCGATATGGGAGCGCTGATTGCTGGAGCAAAGTTTAGAGGAGAGTTCGAGGAACGCCTCAAAGCCGTAGTGAAGGAAGTGGTTGAGGCAGATGGTTCGATTGTGCTCTTTATCGATGAGATCCACACCTTAGTGGGTGCTGGGAAAGGGGACGGAGCTATGGATGCTGCCAATATCTTGAAACCCGCTTTGGCTAGAGGGGAATTACGGGCTATTGGAGCGACGACTCTTGACGAATATCAAAAGTATATCGAAAAGGATAAGGCGCTAGCCCGTCGTTTTCAAACGGTAGTAGTCAATCAGCCGAGCGTTGAGGATACTGTCTCTATTTTACGCGGTTTGAAAGAGCGATATGAAGTCCATCATGGTGTGCGGATTACGGATGCTGCGATAGTGGCTGCTGCCGAACTCTCAAATCGGTATATCAGCGATCGCTTTTTACCAGATAAGGCCATCGACTTGATTGATGAAAGCGCGGCAAAGTTGCGCTTGGAGATGGACTCAATGCCGGAGGAGCTTGATGAGATCGAGCGCAAGATCCGTCATTTAGAAATAGAGCGAGAAGCTCTCAAGCGGGAAAAAGAAAAGAAAAAGCTTGGAGAGATCGAAGAACAACTCGCCAACTTAGGCGAGGAACGCAATAATCTGCGCGCGCATTGGGAAACGGAGAAAAAGATTGTCGAGAAAATCCGTGCTGCAAAGGAGGCTGTCGAAGCTTTACGAGTGGAGGCAGAAGAGGCCGAGAGACAAGCAGATTTTGGTAGAGTAGCCGAAATCCGATACGGGAGTGTTGTCCAAAGAGAAGAAGAGATGGAGGCCTTGAAAAAGGAGTTGATTGAGTATCAAGGCAGCAAGCAGATGATGAAAGAGGAGGTGGCTGCCGAAGATATAGCAGAAGTGATTTCTCGTTGGACTGGAATACCTGTTTCCAAAATGGTCGAAAGTGAGCGTCAAAAACTCCTGAGACTTGAGGATGAACTAGCAAATAGGGTAGTGGGGCAGAAAGAAGCGATCACTGCCGTATCGGATGCTATTCGTCGTAGCCGAGCCGGTTTGCAAGATCCCAATCGTCCTATCGGTTCATTTATCTTTTTGGGTTCGACAGGGGTGGGTAAAACAGAATTAGCCAAAACCTTAGCAGAATTTCTTTTTGATGATGAACGTTCGATGGTCAGGATCGATATGTCTGAGTATCAAGAAAAACACTCGGTCAGTCGTTTGATTGGAGCGCCTCCCGGATATGTGGGCTATGATGAAGGTGGACAATTGACAGAAGCCGTTCGTCGCAGACCTTACTCTGTGATCTTACTCGATGAGATCGAAAAAGCGCATCCGGATGTATTCAACATCTTATTGCAAGTGCTAGATGATGGACGTTTGACAGACAACAAAGGTCGAGTGGTGAATTTTACCAATACCATCATCATTATGACTTCCAATATGGGTGCGCATTATATCCAAGAGAAGTTTGGCGAGCTTGACGACTCTAATAAGGATGCTTTAATGGTGATCATTCGTGAACAAGTGGTGGACCAGTTGAAAAAGCATCTGCGACCAGAGTTTTTGAACCGTATTGATGAGACTATTGTATTTGCACCTTTAAGTGAAGGTGATATGCGAGCCATTGTAGAGATACAGATAAAGGGCTTGGTCGCAAAACTCAAGGCCCAAGATATCTATTTGAATTTCACAGACGATGTTTTGGACTTGTTGGCGAGTCTCGGTTACGATCCTCAATACGGAGCAAGACCTGTCAAACGATTGATTCAAAAGGAAATCATCAATGAATTGTCCAAATCTATTTTGGCGGGAGCTGTAAGTAAAGAGGCTCGAATTAAGGTAGATACTCATCTAGGACAAATTCGCTTTCAAGAAGATAAAGTTCAGAGCTAATCTGATTTACCCCTAAACAGGGAACAAAGAGTATATTTTACATCATGGGATCCCTCAGATTGCTAGTCAATCTGGGGGAATTTTGCTTTTTATACTAGATGTAAGATTTTTTTTGCTAGAATTTGCCTTTTTACGCCAACAGTTACGAAATTATATACGTTATAAAAGCATCTCACCTACTGTAAGCCTTTTAACCGCTTAAATATGTCAGCCAACACAAGAAATTTTTGGATTTTACTCACAACCTTCGCTTTTACCTTTTCCGCAGCTCAATGGTTGGGCAGTTTTCGTTCACATAAAACGACTCAGCATAGGATCGTTGAAGTAGAATACCAAAGCTCTTGTAAGAAGCGTAAAAAACGTAAAAAGAAAGATTGCACAAAACGAGTCGAAGTGCGAAAAAACTGTAAGCTTCATCTTTCGGATACTCGTACGCCTTCCATCAATGATATTATTTTTGTTGATAGAGAGCCCAAAGCAGTTAATCTTGACTTTATCCGCCGTAAGGCCAACCATGCAATGCCTACTCATTTGGCAAATAAAGATGGTTTGGTGATTGTGCGCGTTTTAGTAGATGAGTTTGGTGATTATCGCGATCATAAGGTGATCCAACGCAGTCATCCCGTAATGAGTGATCAAGTCGAAAAATATATTAAGTCACTCGAGTTTTTGCCAGCGCGTCGTGATGGCAAAGCGGTTCCATTTTGGATCAATATCCCTTTCCGCTTCCGTTACCCGAGCTAAGAATTATACTATTTTGTTTTCATTTGATACCTCTGAAAGTTACCAGACTTTCAGAGGATTTTTTTGTCTAGATGAGACTTTGTAATCTAAAGTACGCCTGTAAGATTTTGACCAAAAACGAAGCAAAAACAAAATGGCCGTGGCATGCTGTTTGTTTAATGAAAGTGTATTGTCCTCATTCCCGTACCTTTCTTTCCCTTGCTTATGTATTCACATCACCGACTTTTTTGGATTTGTTTTACTATTTCTGCCATAGTTATAGCTTCTGGCTCACAGCTAAGCGACGATACTATAGGAATAAAGACTAAGCAGTACATACCCGTAAAACTTGACACCTCTCCTAAACCACTCAATATTTCTCAAATCCGGACTGAAATCCCTTATTTGAAAACGGCGAGCGAAAGAGGAATCACCGGAGAAGTGAATCTAAAAGTATTTGTAGATGCAAACGGCAACTATGCTGGGCATGAGGTAATCGGTAATAGTCATCCACTGTTAAAACTTCCCTGTGAAGCATATGTAAGAATGCTGCGATTTCGTCCAGCAACCTACAATGGCAGGAAAGTCGGAGGGACATTTATTTTCCGGCATAGTTTTGGTATATAAATTACCATAATCAATTCTGAAATTACATACGTAGCATAGTAAAAACGTGGGGTCTTTTCCTCGCGTTTTTCATTTTTTGGCTATTCCCTGGAGAAGATTTTTTACTCCCTTGGAGAACGCTAGAGCTCATAAAAACGCAGACAGAGTTATCAGGATCATGCCCATAACTTTGTCTGCGTTAAACATTTTTCAATAAGAGATTGAAATCCTAAGTAACCAGCCAAGCGTTCCGCGAAGCGGTAAAGAGAAGCTACTGCCTTATGAGCATCTTGCTAGCCGTGCGATTGTTATGTTGCATACGACAATAGTAAACGCCACTTGTCAGTTCGCTGCCATCAATAGATATCTCGTGACTTCCTGCTGGAAAGTATGTATCCGCTAAGGTCGCGATTTGGCTCCCTCTACCATCAAATAATTGTAGCAATACTTGTCCGCCTTCGCTTTCAAAACGAATGCTCGTATGAGTCTTAAATGGATTAGGATAATTTTGCTCTAATAGTAAACTTTTTTCTGCTGCAAAATCTGCTGAGGTATTAAAGCAATTACTAGTGAGGATGGGCAAATGCTGGAAGTCTTCAAACAATAAATTTTTGACAGTTTCCTCCGGGATGCAAAACCAATCCATCAATACTGATCCATATACAGAGCGGAAATCATATTGCATGGGGAGACTATCCTTTGGATCTACGACTGCTGGGATTGTGGGATTGACGCCTAGTAGTTGCGGATTGACCTTATTGCCAATCAGGAATAGTGGGGCTGCTGCACCATGATCAGTACCATCACTATCATTAGATTTGATTCTTCGACCAAACTCTGAAAAAGTCATTCCAAGTACGCGATCGGCTATCCCTAATAGTTGCAAATCATCTTGAAAAGCTTCTACAGCACTTGATAGTTCTGCTAATAGTTCCGCATGTTTACCCAATGTTGGATTGCTTGGATCCGCCTGATTGGCATGGGTGTCATAGCCTCCCATGCTGACGATGAATATTTTTGTTTTGAGGCCTCCCGAAATCAATCTAGAGACAATCTTGAGTTGTTCGCCTAATCTACTAGGAGTAGCATCAAATAGAGTGGTGAGGTTGTTACCATTGGTGTCAGCGTTCTGTATCACAGACAAATACTCATTGGTAGCGTTCATAGTCTGGCGAAGAAAAGTAAGTTCATCACCATATGGAGAATTTGGAGCCGGTGCAGTCCCTCCATTGAGGAGTTGTTGAAAGGCCGCGGGATCATTGATCGCCATTCCCAAATTGCTACTCAGCCCTTGACAAGTGGTGGAGACGATAGAGCCAATCGTTACCGCTAAGGGATCTGGATGAGTGGTATTGGGATAACCGTCTGGGTAGTTTGGATGATCCATATCTAAGACTCTGCCTAACCAACCCGTCTCCCAAGTCTCAGTGGCAGGAGAACCCGAGGTCCAGATATCTGTAGAACGGAAATGTGAAAAATTAGGATCGGGATAGCCAACACTTTGTATGATCCCAACTTTAGCGTTATCGTAGAGAGACTTAATCCCTGTCATACTCGGGTGTAAAGCGGTCTCTGCATTGATGCCCAAAGTTTGAGCTTCTGGTATAAGGATATTGGATCGTACAGCAGATAGATTGCTATACTGATCGATAGGAATGACAGTATTGAGACCATCGTTGCCTCCATTGAGTTGGATCAATACCAACACACGATCTTCAGCAGCTGCAGTAAGAGTTTCTAGGGCTTGGTTTCTGCCCAAAGCACTGAGGGGGATGCCTCCCAACAAAAAGGGGACACTAGCTGCGGTAGCAGATTTGCGGAGAAATTGTCTTCTTTTCATTGTTTTAGGATAGTTGAAATTCAGCCATGTTCATCATGGTATCCAATACAGCGTTCAGCTTAGCTTCGACCGAATTGGCCAGGTTCTGATCATTGGGATCAATAACGTATGCATCATATTCAACCGTCCACTCGTAGTCTGGAAGGCCGGGAATCAATACTTCTTTCAAAAAATCTAATTGATCAGTAGTAATGGCCTGGGGAAGTAACAAGCTCACAAAATCTGAAATTAAGGCATTTGGGTCCGGTGGATTGGAAGGAATGTGGAGGAGATCCAAAGGTTTGATTTCGACTTTAATTTGAGTTTTGGTATAGCCGGAGGTCGCGAATTTGGTTACGACTTTGCTACGTGCAGGCAAGGTTACGGAATTGATCCAATTTTGGTGATACTGGGGTGCTTGATAATAAGCCGCCCAGCCTGCTACTGCTGGCATGCTGAAAACAGCCATTTGCATCACTTTATTATTGGCGTGGATGTTTAGCCAATGTCGGTATTGAGATTCTAAACTCGTTTGAGCATCAGGGATTTGCAGTTCAAATTGTCTTGCAAGCCCAACATTAAAATCAATTGGATTTTTGATCAAGCATCCAACATTCAATGGATCAAAGAAGTGTTCACTTGCTAATAGTTCACGTAAACAAGGCGCTATTTCAAAGTTGTTGGCAACCAGGGTTTGCGCCATGTTTTCTATGATGTCCTGCTCTACCTGGGCGTCTAGTTTGTAATAGACAAACCAGCGATAAAGTTTACGGCAGATATATCTAGCGGTCTCTGTTTGAGCAAAGATCATCGCGATGAGGTCTTTGTACTCCTGATCGCCATTGTCTGAGATCATTTGATTGGCAAAAGCTGGAGAAAATGTTTTGTCCCCAGTGTCATGCTGTGCACTCAAAAATCTAGTTTCAATAGGGACTAAGGCGCTGTTATGCCCTTGATCATCCCAGCCCGTCAATACCCGAGCTGCGGCTACCACATCTTGCTCTGTATAATGCGTATAGTCTCCCGGTCCAATCTGCGGACCTTTGCCGATCGTAAATAATTCAAAAAGCTCTCGTGCATAATTTTCATTGGGAGCACTCTCTTTATTTTGGTTACCATTCAGGTAACGTAACATCGCCGGCTCAATCGTGATCTCCTCCGTCAAGGTTTTGAAATTGCCCAGAGCATTATCGTGAAGGAGGCTAAAATATCTATATAAGAAGCGTGGGTCATTAACTACTCCGTCCTGGATGGGAAAATGATTGTGCCAAAAGAGCGTCATCTTCTCCGTCAAGGAAACACTTTGATTGATCTGCAAGCCCGTAATCCACGAATAAAGACTATTTCGCCGGTAAGCATTAAGTCCTGAACCAAAAGGGGCATTTATCCATGTTTGCCCCTTGGGAACGAAAAGATCGGTATCAAAATATGCGTTTAATGGCGGATTGGGCTGTGGCTCAGCGGTGAATAGCTTATCTAGGGTGAGTACCAAGCCATCGCTTACTGCTTGCTCAATTTCTGCATGCGTAGGCCCAAACAAGCATCGACGCAAGAGATGAGCCGCATCTTCATAAGTCCAACTGCCTGCATAAGGATTGAGAGTTGACTGGGTACGAAAACTTTGGTAAGGAGAAGCTACAACTGCTTCTGAGTTGATGGGTTCATCCATAGTAGTAGATTTTAAGCGTTAGTCTGATATACCTACGATGATACTATCCTTAGATAAGGAAAATATACGAAGGTTTAAAACGGCCTAAACAGTATCTATTACCTGTGATGGATTATACTAGTTATAGATTGATTTCTATAGCTATATCTAGTCCTTTTGCTGGATGAAGGGGATTATTTTTTACGGAAGAAAATATTGATTGGTACACCCGTGAAATCAAAATGCTCTCTCAATTTGTTTTCGAGATATCGCTTATAGGACTCTTGGATGTGATCAGGGTGGTTGGTGAAAAACAAAAAGGTAGGCACACTCGCAGGAATCTGAGTTACGTACTTGATACGAATGATCCGTCCTCGGTGGGCGGGCGCATGGTGTCGAGCTACGGCTTCAAGCATTACCTCATTAAGTTCACTAGTGGGTATTTTTTGCTCCTTACGATCATAAACAGCCTTAGCCTCTTCGAGTACTTTGAGGAGTCTTTGTTTGGTCT
>JBGCFA010000024.1:0-24786 GCA_045106675.1 Bacteroidia bacterium | reverse complement strand
TATTTGGCAACTGTACGGCGGGCAATGTTGTAGCCCTTGTCTTTGAGTAATACCGCAATTTTGTCGTCAGAAAGAGGGCGTCGTTTGCTCTCAGCATCAATAATCTCTTGCAAAGCGCTTTTGACTTCACGGTTAGAGACCATGCCGTCTTCGGTTTCGATGCCTTCGGTGAAGAAAAACTTCAGTGGGTAGATCCCAAATTCCGTTTGTACAAATTTACTATTCGCAACACGACTAACCGTAGAGATATCCATGTGAATCTCATCAGCAATATCCTTGAGGATCATTGGCCGGAGCTTCTTTTCGTCTCCACCAGAGATAAAAAAAGCTTTTTGCTTAGCCGCAATGGTCTCCATCGTATTGAGGAGAGTGAACTGGCGTTGCTTGATGGCGTCTATAAACCACTGTGCTGCCTCTATCCGTTGTTTGACGAAGTCTAGGGTCTCTTTGACGGCAGCGCTCTTCTGAATCTTCTGCATGCCCTTGTACTCGCGAAACATATTGACATAGTTGCGACTAACCTTAAGGTCTGGCGCATTGCGATTGTTGAGTCTAATGAGGATCTGATTGTTCTCGGTGGTCAATATGAAGTCAGGAATGATATATTCATGCTTGATTACCGATTGAGATTCCCCTGGCTTAGGATTGAGTTTTTTGATCAATCCATATACATCAGTCAGTTTGCTTTCGGATATCCCTAGTCGGGAACGAATCTTCGAGAAATGCTTCTTTTTAAATTCTTCAAAGTATTTATCCAAGAGTTCGTAAGCGAGTTCGATCTCTTCGCTCTGAGGTCTTTTACGCTGTAGTTGTAGCAATAGACACTCTTGCAGGTCTCTAGCACCGACCCCAGCGGGATCAAAACGTTGTATTTTAAATAGTAATCCCTCGACCTCGTCTACTGTCGTAGAGATTTGCTGGCGAAAGGCCATATAGTTGACAATAGCCTTGATAGGGTCCATAGAACCTTTGCCCCGCAAATAGCCATCTTCATCTATATTACCGATGATATGTTCAGCAATCAGATGCTCATGCTCGCTAAGAATGACCATGTTCATCTGTTCCATCATAAGATCATACAAGGTTTTCATCTGAACGATGGGTGCCTCATAATCATCTTCATCAGAATCACCTCCCGTTGGGAGTTTAGTCCGATAGTCATACCCATCACTAGCCAGATAATCGTCCATCCCTCCATATTCAGGGCTGGCTTTTTCTTCAGGAGTAGGAAGCGCATCATCTTTCTTATCAAGATCATCATATTCGCCTTTGGGCTTCTCCTCTCCAAAGCCTAAACTGAGCTCATCGAGTGCTGGATTTTTTTCTAATTCCTCTTTTATACGCTGCTCCAGCGATGCCGTAGGTACCTGCAATAGTTTAATAAACTGAATCTGCTGAGGCGAGATTTTTTGCAGGAGTTTGAGCTGCTGGTTTTGTTTAAGCATATAATTATTTGTGCAGGGAAATTATTTCACTGGATGAGACTATTCGAAATACCGATTTTTGGAGTTAAGAGCATATTCTTTTTTCCCGATTGGTCATTTTTTTTACCTGAATGGGAAAAAGACTACAATAAATTACCCCAAAACTAAGCATTGATCAGGAACGGTAGCTTCCGGACAGCAACCCAATGATTGCTTCAATTTATGCATTAAATGGCTAATAAACCACTTTTCCGGCGATCCAAGTCTGTAAAATCTTGGTAAAACGCACAGCGTCAAGGCGTTCCTCTAGCAAATTTCGGTCCAAAATGACCATATCGGCCCATTTTCCGACTTGCAAGCTCCCTCTTTCGCCTTCCCAAAAAGCAGAAAATGCAGCCCACTCCGTCATCGCCGACAAAGTATTTGCCCTAGTCAAGCGTTCCTCAGGGAGGAAAACATCACCATCAACCTCTCGCAATACACTCGCACGAAAAGTCGCCAATGGGTCGGGAGACTCCACCGGAAAGTCTGTCCCCAAGACCAATTTGCCACAAGCCTCCAATAAACTTTTCGCTGGATAAGCCTTTTGGATTCTAGGCCCGATCCGTTGCTCGACCCAAGGCGCATCTGAAACGGCATGAGTAGGCTGTATCGAAGGCAAAATCCGGTAGTCCCGCATGATCGCAAAGTCATCTTTGGCCATCATTTGGCAATGCTCAATACGCCATCGACGATGATTGTTGGCTGGCAACACTGAGCGAAAGAGATCTATCGCCTGCCGATTGGCAGCATCTCCTATCGCATGAACACACAGTTGAAAACCTGCCTCATAAATCCTCCTAGCCGTCTCCAGCGTTTCGTCAAAATCAAGTAAAGCTAAACCTCTATGATCAGGCGCATCGCTATAATCTTCTAACAACCATGCTCCCCTACTCCCTAAGGCACCATCTGCAAAAAGTTTGAAAGCTCCGAGAGACACATTGCCTTGCTGCTGAGGCCCGGACGCGAGGTATCGATTCAAATGCTCTTGATCTGCTGGGATCATGCCATAGACTGGCATTTGAAAACTCCCTTTCTCATTGAGACGTGTCAAGCGATCGGCTTCTTCTCCCGTCAACATCGCGTCTCCTAAAGCCACTAGGCCCATCGACCATAGCTTTTGTTGTGCAAGACTCAATGCTTGCTCCCACATGGCTTCATTGGGCTCTGGGATGAGCCTCAGGACTGGATTGCGGGCATTGTCCACCAGTATACCGGTCATTTTACCGTCTTTGAGGATGATTTCCCCTCCGGGAACCTTAGCACTATCCGTCAGGCCAGCCATATTGAGGGCTACAGTATTGACGACAGCCGCATGAATGTCGATTCGCTCTAGATAGACAGGTCGATCTGGAAAATATTGATCTAAGCGTTCCCGAGAAGGGTAAATAGGCTCCTCCCAAAGGTTTTGATCCCACGCTCTCCCGACAATCCAGCCAGTAGGTTGTTGCTTAGCAAAAGTCAGCGTACGCTCAATCATCTCCATTTCGGAGCGACAGCCACGCAGATCGACTTCCAACTGCTGTCGGGCATAGCGATGCAAGTGGCAATGTGGGTCATGAAAAGCCGGATAGACATAAACATCCCCGAGATCGAGGGTCTTTTGGGCAGAGTGCTGCTGGCGCAGAACGCTAAAGTCGCCAGTCGCTACGACTCGCCCTTGATCAATGGCGATGCCATCACAAGGACGATACGTTCCGCCCAGCGGGAAAATATGAGTTGCGTGTACTAATAAGTCTATCAAACTGATGCTTGTATTAAAGTAAGTATCTAGTACTAAGTCTAAAGTACAGGGACGACTAAAATACTACTAGTCAACACCTCTTTGTACTATTTACTGAATACTTAATACTGTCTTATATCTCTAATCAAGCTTGCTAAGGCAAGTCTCACTTAAAGATAAAAAGCTTTCGTCAGGACCCATATAGGCAAGTTATTTATGTGAAGTCAAAAGCTCTCGAAGCTCAGTTGCTTCTTCAGGTTTGATGCGCCCAGCCAACAACAGACGTAATTCTCTCCGCTGCATGGCACTCTCATGGAGGCTTAGTTCATTGTCGGTTTCAGGGACAACTTTGGTTACGGGTATCGGTCTACCAGATTGATCTACTGCGACGAAGGTATAATAAGCGGAGTTACTATGCTTTTTCTCACCGGTCTGTAAATTTTCAAAGGAGACATCAATACGGACTTCCATCGAAGTCGTAAAGCTACGCGTCACGAAGGCTTCAAGAATGACGACAGAACCTAAAGGAATTGAGAATTTGAACTCCACAAAATCGACTGCGATCGTAACTACAGTACGGTTTGAGGCACGCTGAGCCGCTATCGCGGAGATGATATCCATCCAGTGGAGGAGTTTGCCTCCCATGAGGTTTCCAAGATTATTGGTATCATTTGGCAATACCAATTCGGTCTTGAGCGTATAGGTCTCGGAGGCTTTTTTGCTTTTCATCAGCTTAGATTGTCAGATCGGGCCACATTTGAAAGGAGGGGCCATAAATATTTTCTAAATTGGGTAAAAATAGGAGAGATCGGAAATTTGAGAATTAAATGAAGTCGTATTTAGACCTCTTACAACACGTATTAGACAAAGGAGTAGATCGTGGGGACCGTACAGGCACAGGAACACGCAGTGTTTTTGGCCATCAGCTACGTTTTGACCTCCAAAAAGGCTTTCCCCTCGTCACCACCAAGAAGGTACACCTCAAATCCATCATCCACGAATTATTGTGGTTTTTGATGGGCGATAGCAATGTGCGCTATCTGCAAGAGAATGGAGTCAAAATCTGGAACGAATGGGCCGATGAAGACGGAGAACTAGGTCCTGTATATGGTGTGCAATGGCGTAGTTGGCAGGCCGCCAACGGCCAAACGATAGATCAGATCACCAATGCGGTAGAGATGATCAAAAACAAACCTCAATCGCGTCGAATCATCGTCAGTGCCTGGAACGTAGCCTTGGTGGAGGAAATGGCTTTGCCGCCTTGCCATACGATGTTTCAGTTTTATGTGGCAGATGGCAAGTTATCTTGTCAATTATATCAGCGTAGTGCAGATTTATTTTTGGGAGTTCCCTTCAATATCGCTTCTTACGCGCTGCTCACAATGATGATGGCACAGGCAACTGGCTTAGAGGCGGGAGATTTTGTGCATACGTTTGGCGACGCCCATATCTATCACAATCATTATGAGCAAGTCAAATTGCAATTGAGCCGTGAGACAAAGGCCTTACCGACGATGACAATCAATCCAGAAGTTAAATCCATCTTTGATTTTAAATACGAAGATTTTCAACTCAGTAATTACGATCCTCATCCACGCATCAAAGCCCCCATCGCAATTTAGATGGCTGATTGGATGAAACGATGATTTAAGATTTTAAACTTCTTATGAAGGACACGCTCAAAAAAGTACGTCGTATTGAACTCAAGATTCGTAAGTTGGTCGAGACCACCTTTGCGGGCGAGTATCAGTCTGCCTTCAAAGGGCAAGGGCTGGAGTTTGACGAAGTGCGTCCTTATATGTATGGAGACGATACCCGACAGATTGACTGGAATGTAACAGCAAAAACGGGCCAAGTCTTTATTAAGAAGTTCCGCGAAGAGCGGGAACAAACCCTATTTGTACTATTTGATATCAGCGGCTCAGGAGATTTTGGACCTGGCGATGAAAACAAACGTCTGATCGGCACTGAGATCGCCTGTCTTCTGGCTTTTTCTGCTTTGCAGAACAATGACAAGATTGGACTGGCGATGTTTTCTGATCAAATCGAGAAGTTTTATAAACCCAATAAAGGCCGCAAGCATATCCTCAAAATGGTGCGAGGAGTGCTCACGATGGAAAACAAGAGCGAGCAAACAAATTTGAGTCGTGCGCTACTGTTTATCCGCAATACCTTACGCCGAAGAAGTATCTTATTGGTGATCTCAGACTTCCTTGACGAAGGCTACGAACAAGCCTTGACGCAATTGAGCAATAAGCATGAGGTCATCTTGATCCGTTTATTTCACCCTAATGAGGTCTTTTATATTGGCTCTGGTATCATACCAGTGATCGATATTGAAACCAATCAGCAGCGCTGGCTCAACACAGGCGATGTAGGTTATCGCAAACAGCTTCAAGAAAACTTTGACAACATACATTTCAAGTTGAAGGAAATCTGTCAACGCAATGATATTGGCTATCTCTCTGTAGATACTTCTGAGGATTATTTACCGGTACTGGAAAAGTATTTTAAACGTCGTAACAAACGTAAAAAGAGAAAATGAAGCGCTTCTACTTATTCGGTCTCGCGCTTATTGGGATGTTGCCTTTATGGGGACAATCCAATCTCATTGTCTCAGAATTACGCTTTTTGGCGGACTCCTTGGCAGTAGGCAAGATAGTTCCTATCGAATTGAAGGTCATTCACCCAAAAGATATCGCGGTGATTTTCCCCAATCATACCGCTAACTTTCGCCCCTTTGAACTCGTCGATTTCCAGGCAGAGCCCACTATATTTACCGGCAATATGGCGACAGATATTGCTGTCTATCAGGTCAAAAGCTTTGATATCGCAGCCAAACAATATCTCAAACTTCGTTTTGGCTCGATCAATGGTGCCGATACCAATTGGAACCATAGAGTCGATAGTGATACCATCTATTTTGACCGTAGCTTACCCGCAGAGTTTGAAGAGTTAGAGTACCAAAGATTTGAAGAGTTGGTGGATTTGGAAGAACCCGCTAACTATAGTGGTTTGATCACAGTCATGACAGCGGTGATCTTAATCTTGGCTTTTCTATCATTGATCCTCAGACGGCCAATACAGAGATATTTCGCGATTCGATCTCATAATCTCGAATGGCAAGGCACCAAGCGACAGCTCAAAAAACTCGCACAGGTTCAAGACCAACGCATTTTCTTTCCTGCGATCAACAAACTCTGGAAAGCCTATCTTGATCCTGAAGAAAAACTCGCCTTGCTCTCTCTCACCACCACAGAGTTACGCACCGAAATCAGTAAGCTCAAATATCTTACTGCTGAGCAACAACAAAATTTGATCAAAACTGCCGTAGCCACGGATCAAGTAGTTTATGCGGGGCATTCGGTGGAAGGTCTTTCTCCACAAGAAGTGAGTAACCGTATCCGTAAAGTGATGCAGGCCGTTTTTGAAATCCGAAAAAAAGCCTTACTTGAGCGCAAGAAATAATGCCTCATTTATGCGCTTTCCCTATCTTTTGTTTGCTTGTCTGATCATACTATCAGCTTGCCAAGCTACCCCTAGTCCGCAACAAGCCTCTCGTCCCAACATCCTCTATATTATGGCTGACGACCATAGCAGCCAAGCCTTTGGGGTTTATGGCCACGAATTGGATCCATACGTTCGGCGCAGCCAGTTTCAAAGACTCGCTCAAGAAGGCATGCGCCTAGATCGTGTCTATTGTACCAACTCTATCTGTGTGCCGAGCCGGGCCGCGATATTGACGGGACAGTATAGTCATCTCAATCAAGTATATACCCTCAGTGATGCTTTGGATACCAGTCGGACGCATATCGGACATCTACTCCAAACGGCCGGTTATCAAACCGCGATCGTAGGTAAATGGCACCTCAAAACAGAGCCACAGGGATTTGATTATTATAATGTATTACCGGGCCAAGGGCGCTATCAGCGGCCGATCTTAAAAGAAAAAGGACGAGCATGGAGCGAAAAGGGGCAGGAATACGAAGGTTTTTCCAGTGATGTGATCGCCGATGAAGCATTGCAATGGTTAGGCGGACGTAATCAGCAGGAACCATTTTTTCTGATGTGCCATTTCAAGGCAGTGCATGAGCCATTTGATTTTGCGGCTCGCTATCAGACTCTCTACGAGAACGATACCCTCCCATTGCCGGAGAGCTTATTTGAAGATCGTAGCCATCGCTCGGAGGGTTCACGCGATAAAGGCATCTTCATGCAAGATTTACTGGGTCGCTACCTCGCTCGACCAGATTTTTATCCGCAGCCGCCATTGGACACTACTGGCCTGAATCAACGACAAAAGATAGAAGCGACCTGTCAAAAATTGCGTAAAGATTATCTCCGTGGTGTAGCGGGTTTGAATGACAATCTTGGGCGCATCTTGGATTATCTCGACGAGAACGGTTTGGCTGAAAATACTATAGTGGTTTATACATCTGATCAAGGCTACTTTCTAGGGGAGCATGGCTATATGGACAAGCGATGGATGTTTGAAGAGTCAGCGCGGATGCCCATGTTGATCCGTTACCCAAAGGGGATCGAGGCAGGAACGACCAATGATGATCTGTTGTTGAATGTAGATTTTGCGCCTAGTTTCCTAGATTGGGCCGGTGTGGAGGTGCCTAGTGAACTGCAAGGGCGTAGTTTCAGAACTAATTTAGAAGGGCAAAAAGCCACTGATTGGCGCACTGCATTTTACTATCGTTATTGGATGCAGGAACGCAGACCAGCACATTTTGGCGTTCGCGACGAGCGTTATAAACTGATCTTTTACTATGGCTTACCACTAGACAGAGTTTCGGGAGTGGAGCGTTCCCCCGCAGGTTGGGAGCTATATGACTTGGAAGCTGATCCCGACGAGGAGCAAAATATATATGACGATCCTAGTATGGCCACTGTCGTGGAACGCTTGAAAGAAGAATTGCTAAGATTGCGAGAGGAAATGGGCGATACGGATGAGGCATACCCAGAGCTACTACAATTGATCGAAAAACATTGGTAGAAAAAAATTTAGGATAGCAGTGACTTTTCCTTTTCTTTACATCATAAGTACGTATAACAAACATTTATTTTTACAATGGGATTAATTAGCTTTTTGAAAAACGCCGGCGCCAGCATCTTTGGATCTTCTGAAAAAGACAAAGCCGAAGAGGCAGCCAAAATCAAAGCACACGTCGAGCAATTTGGACTCGGTATCGAAAATTTTGAAGTAACTGTAGTAGAAGACAAAGTAACGCTAAGCGGAATCGCTGATTCTCAGGCTGAGCGCGAAAAAGTCATCATGGCGGCAGGTAATGTCGAAGGAGTAGCTACAGTTGAAGACCTGATCACAGTAGAAGTGCCTGAGCCAGAAGCTCAATGGCATACAGTAGAGCGCGGAGATAGTCTCTCTAAAATCTCTAAGAAGTACTACGATGATTTTATGAAGTACACCATGATCTTTGAAGCCAACAAGCCAATGTTGAGCGATCCTGATAAGATCTACCCAGGTCAAGTACTACGTATTCCACCGCTGTCTGAATAGCGGCTAACAACATAGTTTTACCAAAAACGAAAAGCGTTCTGCATGGCAGAACGCTTTTTTTTATGTGTAGAAAAATATCTTAAATCTAAGGCTCAATCACCCCTCTAATATTCCAATTGATACTCGCCTCTTGGCTCGTAACTGTACGGAAGCTATTCCAATTGCCATCAAGTGTCTGAAAGAGCCAATCGCCATCAGGGTTAGCGGGGCCTTCATCACAACCGATAATCTGGCCTGGGTTGCTTATCCCAAATTTGATCGCAATCCAATAGTCATCATCTTCAATCGTGACGGGTGCGCTTATCGTATGACGGTTCCAGCTATTGACTTCGATGCTACTGCTGATTGCAGCGCTATAAAGCACCTCTTCAGGTCCATCAAAATTAGAGCCTTTATAGATCTTTACCGTTGCGCTAGAAGGACGGTTAAAAACATAAAAGTAAACGTCTACGAACTTGCCGTCTTTGAATGCGACCATTTCTGAAGCATCAAAACGAGCTGCGGCTTCATATTCGCCACCGGGCAAAGTTGGAGCGGTTTGTACAGGTCCATCATGATTGAGGGAGACAAAAGGCGCTTCGATAACAGGAGCTGGGTCGATCCCTGTATTGCCTTCACATGCAGCGAACAAGACCAACAAGAGACTGATACAAATAAGTTGGAGTGATTTCATATCCAAAATTACGGTTTATCTACGAAAAACGGCCTCACTTTTGGAAAGTGAAGCCGCACGCTTATACATTTTAGTACTGAGACTAAAGTAGAGAGTATCTAGAGCGGGAATTGCGTTGTACTAAATACTAAGTACTCTCTACTTTGTACTCAATTATTGATGTTCTTCTTCGATATGATCGGAGAACCGAGTCATCCAATTGATGCGCGTTCTTTGATGATCCTTCACCTCTTTGACTAGCTCTGACGAACAACCATTTTGCTTGATTTTGGCTGTTAGGCGGAGATAGACAGGTCGGAGGGAATCCATCGCTGCTAAAAACTGACTCGACTGCGGGTACTGTGCACCAGTTTTGGCGTTTTGTACGAGTTCCTCGGAACGTAAAAACGTACGCTCCATACGAGCTTGCTTCTTGTCAAAGTCAGCGCATGCTTCTTGTTGGTCCATGGCGGCGACGAGATCGCTACCACCATTTTCGGGTACAGCCTTAGAAAGCAAATAGCCCAGTCCTACAGAAAGGACAACGGCTGCTGCTGCTTTGTAATAGGCGAAGTAACGGCGTTTGCCTCTTTTGAGATCAGTTCGCGCGTCTAATTTTTGTTCGATCGTCCGCCATACTTGACCTCCTGGCTCATCCAGGTCGATCTCATCGCGGTGATCATCTATATATGATGCTATTATTTTCCACATGGTTTCTAATTCGGTTTCAAATCAAATAATTTTTCCTTCAACAATTTTTTCGCCCTATGAAACTGTGATTTACTGGTCGAGACCGAAACGTCCAGTATGTCACTAATCTCTTGGTGGTCGTATCCTTCCATTTGATAGAGTGTAAATATCACTCTACAACCTTCGGGAAGACTCTTGATCGCCTTGTGGATGCGCTCGCTGCTCAGATCCGACTCTGTAATCGCCCAATCTCTTTCTTTGGACTCGTCCTCAGTCTCATGTAGTTGCTCGTCGAGAGACTCCGTGAAGAGCGTTCTGCGATTGAGCAGGCTGAGACATTTGTTGACGACGATCCGTTTCATCCATGCGCCCAACGATGCCCGTCCCTGGAAGGTGTGCAGCTTAGTAAAGACACTTACAAAGGCTTCTTGTAAGGCGTCTTCAGCAGCGGCCCTGTCCCCCAGCATACGGGTGCAGATGTTAAACATGGCACGAGAATACAGCTTATACAGCCGGAACTGTGCATTGCGGTCGCCTGACTTGCAGGCCTCCACTAGATCTGTGTGAATATGAGTGTAAGTTGCGTTCAACTTTTTAGCTTTACCAACTTAAAGACGGTAACCCCTGAGTGGGGTTGGAATAAAATATAAAAAAATCTCTTCCTCTCTAGAATTAATTAATTTCAAGCGAAAGCTTACCGGTTTCAATCACCTTTACTTTCCCTCTCTGCCCCGCTTCGCGGAACGCGCCATTTCGAACTCCGACCGCAGAGAGGAGGAGAAATCTCCAACAGCTCAATCTATCATCCCGAACTCAGGCAAAATCTACCATCTTCGATTTGCTTTTTGTCAAGAGTCGCAAAATATAGCCTCTTCGATTTGCCCTTAATCTAGAGTCGCAAAATATAATCTCTTCGATTTACCCTTAATCAAGAGTCGCAAAATCTTGCGACTCTACTGCTTCGCTGCGCGCAACGTCTCATTTGAGGAGGCGGATGCAATACGCCCCTACCATTGCATTTCAGCATTGGACATTTACAATCCCAATGCTGCTTTCATCTTATCAAAGATGGCAGTGTTTTCGTAGATACCGCCAAAATCACTAGCACCTGGTCCATAAGCAAAAACAGGGATTAGAGCAGCTGTGTGGCTACCCGTCGTAAATGCAGTTTGTAATTCGCCAGCAGCCATTTTTGAGCCTTTATTGATGGCAAATCCTCCTGTTTCATGATCAGCAGTGATAATCACGAGTGTCTCACCATCGCGTTCGGCGAAGTCGAGCACCCGACCCACTGTCTCATCAAAATCAAGCATCTCACTGACGATATAGTCTGCATTGTTGGCATGGCCACCCCAGTCGATTTGAGAACCTTCGATCATCAAAAAGAAGCCTTCTGCCTCACCTCTTTCGCTTAAGGTTTTGGCCGCATATTCCCCCGCAGCAGGCAAATAATCTCTGCCTTTGAGTTTTCGAGTAGGAGCATCATCAGCGGTAAAGTAGGCGAGATTTTCGTAATCCTGTAACTTGACCTGATCAAATGGAGTCTTCAAATCAAGGATACGGTATTGCAAACCACTTAATTCGTAAGTCAAGTCGCGATTGTCGGTTCTTTCTGTAAAATAGTTGCGCCCACCTCCGATAAAGAGATCAATCTCAATCTGCAAAAAGTCCAAAGCGATATCTTCATGCTGATTACGGCTCGGCTGATGAGAGATAAAACTAGCTGGGGTAGCGTGTGTGATCTCACTTGTAGCCACTAAGCCAGTAGCCATACCATTACGTTCGGCTAATTCTAAGATCGTCGTCAAGGGTTTTTTGAGCGGCCCCACACCGATAGCACCATTATATGTCTTCTTACCAGTAGAAAAAGCAGTTGCTCCCGCCGCTGAGTCGGTTACCAAATCGTCTGAAGAATACGTTTTGATCAGTCCAACGGTCTTGCATCGCTCCAAATTGAGCTTGTTACGATTGCTATACAACCCTGCAGTGATCTGACTGATACCCATGCCGTCTCCTATCATGAGGATCACGTTTTTAGGGCCTTTGGCTGGGGTGGGATACTCTTTTGAAGTCGTCGCATAGCGACAAGTATTAAAAGAAAAGAGCAATAAGATCGAGAATATGCGAATCATAAGTATATTCAAATAAGTTCGGAACCCAAAAATACGGGAAATTTGTTGACTTATTGAATTAGTTAATAGATTGAATTAACGAACAAATGAATTATTTTTCAGGATAATCTACTACTACTACTGACTGACTATGTTGATTTTTTTGACTTTTCTCGCCTTTACAGGCTTCGTGATCACTTATACTTGGTACCAGCTTCGACAAGAATCGCTCGGTTCCAAAGACGGATATTTTCTAGGCGGACGCAGCCTGAGTGGCGTGGTGATTGGCGGCTCTCTGCTCCTCACCAATATTTCGACCGAGCATTTGATCGGCATGAATGGCTCCGCCTATAAAGATGGTTTTCTCATCATCGCGTGGGAAGTAACCTCAGCCATCGCCTTGGTGATCGGTGCGATTTATTTTGTTCCCCGTTATCTTAAAATGGGACTTACCACCATACCAGAGTACTTAGAGCTACGCTTTAGTAGTCTAACGAGGACGATCGTGGCTTTGTTTCTGATTATCTCCTTCGTAGTAACGCTTCTCCCCATCGTCTTATATACTGGAGCACTCAGTTTTGAGAGTTTGTTTGATGTCTCAACTTTACTAGACATTACAAAGGGGCAAGCAATCTGGTTGATGGTGATTGCGATAGGCTCTATCGGTTCGGTGTATGCAGTATTTGGGGGACTCAAAGCGGTAGCCATCTCAGATACAATCAATGGCTATGGCCTCCTCATAGGCGGTCTTTTGGTGCCTATTTTTGCGCTCTGGGAGATCGGTGCAGGCAATATGTGGGAAGGGCTACAAACAGTATTTGATCATGCTCCAGAGAAGTTTAGCGTCGTTGGGGCCTCAGATTCTATCCTGCCCTTTGAAGTCTTGTTTACGGGTATGATCCTCAACCAACTCTACTTTTGGTGTATGAATCAGTCGATCATCCAGCGAGCCTTAGGCGCCAAAAACTTAGCCGAAGCCCAAAAAGGCTTACTTCTAGCGGGAGCCTATAAAATCATCATCCCTTTGGTGATCATACTCCCGGGAGTGATTGCCTTCTATTATTTCGGTACGGATTACTACGATTCCCAGGACAGCGTCTATCCCCTATTGGTCAAACGGATCTTACCAGATTGGATGATTGGACTTTTTGCGGCCGTAGTGATGGGAGCAGTTCTCAGTACCTTCAATAGTGTGCTTAACTCAGCGGCAACCCTCTTTAGTGTAGGGATTTTCAAGCGACACATCCAAAAAAATGCTACAGAGAAGCGTTTAGTTCGAATCGGCAAGCTCACCTCTGCCAGCTTAGCGATCGCCGCGATTATGGTAGCACCATATGTCGCCAATGCCCCTGCAGGACTTTACACCCTCATGCAACAACTCAACGGCATCTTCTTTATACCGATTATCAGTATCCTCTTGGCAGGCTTCTTTACGCGCTATGTATCAGCTCCAGGAGCCATTGCTGGACTGTTTTTCGGTCTTGCTTTCTATGTAATGACAGTCTTTGTCTTTGAATGGGACTTACACTATGTCCATATCTGGGGCGTAGAATTTTTGCTCAATATTGGGGTGATGTTTGGCGTATCAGCCATTTTCCCCAATCAAAACACCTTTACAGAAACCGATCAAGGCGTAGTAAATATCGAACCATGGAAGTACGTCAAGCCTGTGGGTTTGCTGCTTTGTGGGATTACGGTCTTGATTTATATTTTGATGGCGTAGCGACGCAAAATAATGCCAAAGTAGAGACGCACAATATTGCGTCTCTACCCTTTACCGTTCCGCGAAGCGGATTAAAAAGCTATTGTAAGCTCTCCAGCAACTTTTTCATACTGCGAGCATTCATAAAGCCCGCGTACTGAAAGATGATTTCGTATTCCTCATTAAGGACGATCAAACTGGGATAAGCGATATTATCATCAATGGTGCCCAGTGCCTTGGCTAGACTATGAATACCCGTTCCACGACCAGTGGGCTCAAACAAAAACTGATGCCCTCGAAAGCTGATCCTCTCCTCTGACTCCGCATCCAAAGGCAGATAGTAAAAATCTTGATTGAGCAGCTCGATCACAGATTCATTTTGCAGTGTTTTTTGCTGCATGGCTGCACAATACCGACACCAATCTGTGTGTAGAAATACCACCAAAGGGCGCTTCTCTATTTGCCAGAGACTATCTACTTGTTCAAACTCAAAGGTCTGGAGTTGCCCAAAGGAGGGCAAAGAAAGTAAAAGGAAGAGGGAGAAAAGCAGTGTTTTCATATATCTATTCGCCCTATTAGTTCCCAACCGAAACCCTCACGCCCAAAAAGCCGCGTATGCCTTGATTGGGAGCATAAACGTAGGTCGGATCAAAGGTCAATGCATAAGGATTGTTGGCAGTAGCAACTACCTGTCCTTGAGCATCAAATTGTACATTGCGGTCAAAGGGATCGTTCGCGCGAGCGATCAAAAAAGGGTTTCCCTTATTTGGTGTCCAGTTGAGGAGATTTTTAGCTCCGCCATAGATTTCCACTTTTTTCCAGCCGCGATAAGTCAATTGGATGTTTTGGATGCTCCAAATAGGTGAATAAGCCTGGCGGGGATCTAGTTCTCCCAATAAGGGCAAACGCATAGGACCATAGATATTACCGGTATAATCAACTCCTAAATTGAGCTTAGGAAAAGTATACGAAACCGCCCAAGTGCCCGTAAATCGTTCGGTCAATACCTGTCGCTCTCGCACGCCATCTTCGGTAGAAGATACGTCCATCAAAGTCGCGCCAGCGAGAATGGTCAAACCGTTCGGCAAGGCCACATCTATATTCATGCTCAAACCAGTGGTAACCGCATGCCCATCCAAATTGCTATAAATGATCTGGTTGGCGTTGGTCTCATAATCAGGAAAAATCACATTGTTGAAATAGGTGTACCAAGCCGTGGCGTCAAAGCTCACGAAACCGCCATTGTCGGTATAGATTTTTTTGATGAAGTTGAGATTCACATTATACGAACGCTCGGGATTGAGTGCTTCAGCAATGATCACCTCCCTCGCCCCGGTAAGCGCCGCATGTTCCTCCGTAAAGAGATTGACCACTCGGAAACCTGTACCCGCATTGAGTCTGAAGATGTTGTTTTGTCCAAGGGTCCATTTGTAGGCAAAGCGAGGCGTATAGATGTTGCCGTGGATACTGTTGTAGTCGTAGCGAAGCCCTAGCAAAACTTTATGCTTAGGATTGAGACTAATTTCGTCTTGGACGAACACACCCGGTAGCCAGATTTGATCTGGATGATTTTCGGCATTGGCCAATTCGGTAGCCGGTGTATTGTCATCGTAAAAAGTATAGCGTATCGCAGAGCCAACGAGTAAATCATGCTTACCCACTTTTTTGTCCCAAGTCACTTGCCCAAAAGCGATCTTTTGCTGGGCGAGATAAGGCACATCGCCATAGACTGAATTTTGGTCATGATCATTGTAAGAAAAGGAGAGCAAGACTTTTTCTTTGATCGGTAGCTGATAGTTGCCGAGAAGCTCCCAGCGGCGAGTATAGATGCTTTCACCATAGATCTCATCTCCGCCGCGAAACTCAGGCGTCCAATTCATTTCGCCACCCCAACGGTCTTCGGCAAAGTATCGTCCAGCGAGTGTAAAAATGCGGTTTTGCTTACGTTTGAAGCTCCATTTCTGAAATACGGATACGCGTTCCTGCAAGGTAACGTCCGTAAAATTATCCCCATTGAGGTCTTTAGGAGTATCATAATGGTAGTAATTCACGCCCGTCAAAGCATGTGCTTTCTCGCCAATTTTGAGTTTGAGACCGAGGTCAGCACTATATTCTTGCCAAGTCGTACCCATCAAATCAGCAGACACTATAGGTGCTCGTTCAGGCTGTTTGGTGATGATATTGATAAGGCCTCCCACTGCTTCCGAGCCATAAAGGGAAGAAGCTGGTCCTTTGACGATTTCGATCCGTTCGACCAAAGCGTTCGGGATACCCGACAGCCCATAAACCGTCGCCAAACTACTCACGATTGGCATGCCATCAATCAGCACCATCGTATAAGGGCCCTCTAGGCCATTGATGTGGATATCACCCGTATTGCACACGCTGCAATTGAGCTGAGGCCGGACACCATTGACATTTTGCAGCGCATCAAAAATATTGGGCGTAGGATTTTTCTTGAAAAAGGCAGGGCTATACACCTCAACTGGCACCGGACTATCAATCCTTCTTACTTCCTTGAGGGTACCCGTGATGACCACTTCTTCGAGACTTAGATCAGCTTCTAGGCTGAGAGTTAGGATCTTTTTTTCTGACTTCGCCAAACGGATCGTCTCGACCAATGGCTGGCTTCCTACTAAGGAAACCCGCAGGGTGTAAGTACCAGAAGCGAGATTTCCCAACTTAAAAAAGCCTTTTTCATCCGTCCTAGTAGCACGTTTGGCTTCTTTGATTTGCACACTGGCATAAGGAGCAGCTTCTCCTTCGATCTTAACATATCCCTCAATGCTAGCTTGTTGGGCTAGCCCAAAGAGTGGAAAAAACAAGAAGAGTAGGAAATTGATGTATCGTATTTGCATACTAAATGCAGATTAACTTTTTATTTAGATACGCAAAATACAAATTTTAGATGTGTCTAAAAATTTATTTTGATATATTTTCTTTCTTAGAGTTTTGGGGCCTGCTTCGCAGAACGCACACCTCTATACGTTAAATCATTTTCGGCCTATGCAATAGGCCGCTACTCATCAAATTGTAGGGACGTATTGCATACGTCCTTGGGGATAAACGTTCTGCGAAGCAGTAAAAATCACAATACAATCTGCAAAGCCACATAGCCTGCTCTCATAGCGGAAGGAATGATACCCGGACCAGGATAGCCAGTAGCTCGTTGGGTGAAATAAGATTGATTGAGGAGATTGTTGATGCCTGCTTCCAGTTTGAAGCGCTTATAGGTATAAGCTGTAGAAAGATCCATGATCGAGTAAGCAGGAATTGCCCCTCTGATACCGCTTTGGTTGTCGAGGACGTTTTGCGGCGCGTTGGTAGCGTCGGTGTACTGCTCGGAGAGATAGGTAAACTGCAAGCTGCCCACAAAATTACGGTAGCCAAAGTTGAGACCACTCTTGAGATTGACAAAAGGGATGAATTCGACTTCTTTGCCTTGCACACCGGGTACCTCTGACTGGAGGTAGCGAGAGTAAGTCAAGGCAGTATTGGCAAATACACTGAGACGCAACTGGGGCTGATCTGGCAGAAAGCTTTTGCGGAGATTCCAATCTATAAGACTTTCAAAGCCGAGTATAAAGGCCTGCCCAATATTACCACGATAACGCACTACACGCCCCGTTTCGACAATCTCTCCGGAAGCAGTTTCTCGCGTTTCTGCTCTGAGCACTTCTCCGAGACGATTGTCATACAATAGCCCGAAAGCACCTAGATCATAAGATAAAACCTCTTTTATACGGCCTCTAAAACCAAAATCTGCCGTAAAACCGCTTTCATCCGTGATATCAGGATCTACTTGAAAGGAGGGATTCACCACTCGGATGTCCGAAAAAGTAACCGATCGATAGTTCTGGGAGACATTGGCGTATAGCTCTTGGCCCTCTTTGGGTTTGAAACTCAGACCAAGGCCCGCCAAGGCGAACGAACGATTGAAACTGCGATCATCCTGAAAAGTGGTATCTCTGATTGGATTACCAGCTAGGTCAAAATCGATCTTTTTATAAGTTCCCTCACTTATCGTCCGTATGTGCTCAAAGCGAAAACCCGGCGTGAGTGAAAGCTTATCATTGAGATAGAAGATATGCTCTCCGAATAGCGCCAAATTGAAGTTAGGGAAACGAAACTCAGATTGATTGCTATAAAAAGGATACTGATCGTTCGCAAGGCGAAAATCTGCATCCACACCATTGCTACCAGCAGCTTGCACCGCATAATTGTCGGAGCGATATAGCTTTGCCCCAAGCAAAACCACCGCCCTACGCTCTCCGATCTGATAACGATGCAATAGCCGAGATTCAAGACCTCCATTTTTAAAAGTGCCTTTGATTAAGTCTCTGGGCGCATTGAGATCATCTGTTTGAGAGACTCGATTGGTCCGAAAGCCCAAAGCGTTGCGCGAAGCGTCTAGTCCAAACAACTGCGTAGTCCATTGCGTCCGACGAGAAAATTTGTGCTCCAATTTGAGCGCAAAAAGGTGCCAATCCACCGCAAACCAATTGCGCGTCCGATTGCTAAATAAGGGATCGCGATAAAATTGCGCATCGGTCAGACCGCCCGCCTGTTGAGCGAGGTATTTGAGATAGGTAAATTCAAACTCGAGGGCGGTTTTTTCAGTCAGCTCGTAGCGCGTATGCACGAAGGCATTTTGGGATTGGAAACCCGAATTGGGTCGAAAACCATTGCCTCGCTTATAGTTGAAATAAGTATAATAACTAAAGCGTCCCACTGTCCCGCTGAGACTATTGAAGGAAGTAAAAAGGCCAAAAGCACCTAAGCTCTGGCGACTCGTCAGACTGACCTTTCGATCCTCAACTGGTTTTTTGAAGCGAAAATTGACTAAACCACCAAACTGAGTGCCGTATTGCAAGGAGGCCGCCCCACGGATCACTTGGATCTCAGCCAGTGCTTCGGCCGGAGGCGTATAATAGCTCTCCGGATAGCCCAACACATCGGCGCTGATGTCATAACCATTTTGGCGGGTATTGAAATTTGCTGAGCGATTAGGATCGAGTCCACGGCCACCGATATTGAGTTGCAGGCCAGCATCGCTAGTTTCGTAGATATTGAGACCGGAGACTTGGCTGTAGATTTGGCGCGGATTGTTGGCGGCAATATTGGCGGTGAGTAAGCCGATCACGATCACTTCATTTTTTTTGCCTGCGTAGATCGCGGTGCCTTCGACTTCTTGCAGGCGTTTGATGGCAAAAAGTTCCTCTCTTTTGGCGGCGATGACGACTTCTGAGAGTTCATATTCGTTGGCTTGCAGCCGAACGCTCAGCTCCATTGCTTCGCCTTGATAATTGATTTTCTTTTTATAAAGTTGGTGTTGAGGCGAAAAAGCCACCAATTCATAGTTCTGTTTTTGCAAATCAGAAAACACAAAGCGACCAAGTGAATCCGTTTGTGCTTTTGCTTCAGTCGGAAACAAATAGACCTCGACTCCGGCGATAGCTTCTTGCGTATCAGCATCTTCCACTCGTCCTGAGAGGCTGTTTTGTCCCCACAGACTGATTGTACAGTAAAGTGCAAAAAACAGTACGCTATAATCCTTGTATGTCATCGCCAAAGTCTAAAATCCAATCTCGAGCCTTGAATGAGGCCGTAATTTCCATCAAATTCACACTCGGATCAATATAGGCCTGACTTCCCCGCCCATTGAGCGCAACATAACTCTCCACATAAACCGCAGGCGAATTGATGCCTTGCGCAGCAAAATGCGCGCCCAAAAAGTGAGCGTATTCTAATATGAAATCTGGCTGAGTCGCCATTTGTTTTTCCTGAAAAGCAGTCAAAAAATCTGCATTATTGACGTAAAAACGCTTGCCTGTGTCCTCGTCCACCACTTTAAAATTGGCATAGCCTGCCTTTTCCATCAGCATCACCCGCCACGAAAACCGAAAGCCTTCCTCTGTCCAAAATAATTCGCCTGGATAGACGAGATAGCGCCAAGGCAAAATGAGTTGGATTGCAAAAAATATGATCAGAATTTTCGGGGTCAGTTCCCCCCAAAATGTAGCGGCGTAAGATTTTACGCCGCCACTGGGGGGATTAGATTTTTCCCCAATTGTATCAGCGCAATCCCGAAAGCTTTCGGGAGCGCCGCTACGGGCTATATATTTTTTGAACATAGCGATTGCCTTCTCATGCCATTCCGCATCAAAAAAGATCAAAGCGCTCAGCATCATGATCCACGGAAACATACCAATGGGAAACAATAATGCCGTCATCGCATGAAAAAACACCACCATTACGAAGGCGAGTGGACGCGTTCTCCGATTGAGGAGTAAAAAAGGAATAGACAAATCATACAAAGCACCACTCCAAGCAAAGGCATAAGCGACCCATTCGTATTGTAGTAAGTCACCGATGATGGGAATACCGTATTTGGAAGGGAGCCAAATTTTGAGAGGCATGGCGTGGAGGAGCCAATCAGAGTTGAGTTTGGCGAGGCCAGCATAAAAATAAACGATGCAGAGTAATAGCTGGATCGCTCCAATCGTCCAAAAAGGAACTTTATCCCGATAAACCCCAGCGTTCCGCGCAGCGTCCACCGAAAATCTCGCATTGGCAGGTAAAAAGATCAGCACAAAACTCAACAGACTAATAAAATAATAGTGATTGAGGTAGGTCGTCTTGTCTATCAGTTCGATATAGGTGAAGCTGAGGAAAAAACAGATGATCGCGAGGCGATATTGCCATCCGATGGCGACCATCATCGCAGATAGCCCACAAACAATAAATAGTAAATAAGTCCATTGACCTAGCGGCTGGACCCATTCAAAACCGTAATAGGAAAAATGAAAAGAAGGCTGAATATAGAGCTTATCAATCCAGCCTTTGGCCGCAAATCGGATCATACTTGCCAGCATCATCAATCCAAAGATCAGCCTAAAAACAGCGAGTGGGGCACTGGAAATTGGTTGATGGAGGTATCTTTGAGCTGCCTGGATCATAGCTGCGCGGAACGCTTGGTTTGATGGGGCGTATGCAATACGCCCCTACTTGTCGGTTCGGATGGTTCAATCACCATCGGCATCGACGTAATCGACATTGATATTGAGTGCTTGAAGCATATCGACCTTGAGCAGGATCACATTGAGTTGGAGCTGGTCATAGGCAGCAAGCATGGGGACTTCACTCTCATTGAGTTGCTCTACAAAATCAGGTTTGAGCGCAAAAATCGCCGTTTGACTACTAAGAAATTGCACGTGGATTTTGGAACTCAAACGGTTTTCGGCCGTTTCGCTATCGAGATGATCGAGATAGGCTTGGAGACTAGGGCCTCTAGCAGTAGATCCAATACCATGAAAAAAGTTGATGCAAGCATCTAAAGCGGCTTCTAATAAATTGCGACTAATACCACGACTATAGTAAGCTTCCACTTTTTCGGCTAAGGGCGCACCAGAAAATACGCCCGCTGGAATCCCTACTTTGCCTGCTCTGAGATGCTTTTCATAAAAAAACAAAAAATCATTTACCATCATATCAACGGAAGCATTGGCATTGCTACCGCTATTTTCTACAAAGGTATTGCGATAGCCGTTTTTCCAGTCGTCTTGTACTTCGACCACTAATGTGTGAATGCGGCTAGTCAAATCGAACAGATATTGACGATAATTACTGGCCAAAGCATCGGTAGTATAGAGCGCTAATATTTCGCTTTCAGTATCTCCGAGCCCATAAAGCATATAATCTAAGGCAGGAAAACCTTGACGATCGATTTGTGAAGGAAGTTCGAAATTATAAACCCCTGATTCGACATTTGCGATCAACTCATCTGTATTGACAGGATAGATATTGAGATTGTCGCGCAGGCGTAACTCCTCCGCTTTACCGATCTCATAGAGGGATGCTTGTTGCCATTTATAATACGCCTCTTCCCATTTCTCCCTCAACTCTCTCAGTTGAGTTTCAGTTGGGTTTTGCACAAAGGCTTGAGCGGAATTTTCAAGATCAGCTGTCGCAGTTGCGAGATAATCAAATGCAGGTATGATTAGGTTATCAGCCCAATTAATAAGCATGGCTTGACGGTCAAAATCATCTACTTGAGGTTCACTGCCTCCATTAGGATCACAAGCGATAAATAATGAAGCGGCAAAGAGGATAAAAAATATACGACGCATAGGAAAGTTATTTTAAGGCTTAAGGCTGACAAGATTTGAAATCTTGTCAGCCTTAAGTGCAAAATTATTCAGCTGCTTGGGCTAGAGTAAAGTCAAATTTATCAGCGATCGTATTGGATAGAGCGTCAAGGGTCGCAGGCGTTACTTCCCAGAGGCCATTAGTCGCTTCCATCAGATCATTGAGGATGGCTTCAACTTCTGTTTTCGTGAAGTAAGGATTGTTCGTTCCCGGAATACGGCTAAACATCAGGCTGTAGATAAAGCCATAACCTTCAGAAATATCATGAAAAGCAGTACCATAAGCAGGAGTCGCTTTTTCGAGCGAAAGCTTCCCTTGCTGGAGATAGTAAACCGCGCGAATAGCGATGATTTGAGACAATTTATCTTTGATGATATCGGCTTGCTCATCACGTAATGCATAATCACCAGCCACAATTGCCGCACGACCGAGTTTGAAGGCTTGGAAAATATCATCCGCAATACCCGCAAAATCAGTATCTCCTTCTACCCGACCGATATATTTGCTCAAAAAAGCATCAGCATCTCCTAAGCCTGCATTGGGGTCAGCAAGGTCAGAAGCAGTACCGTAAACATAACCGTAAGCTTCATCCCACTTATGCTCCATAGTGGTATAAGACTGACCATCAGCAGGAGTAGCTGCATCATTGAGGGTGCGATTGTCAGCTTCGTCGAGGACAGCAGGGCTGAGGTAGTGGTTGAGGATTTGATCTAACATCAGCGCGCCGATCAAACTCTTGTTCACAGCTTGGTTATACTCAAGACCTTTAGCATTGATGTAGCGTGTAGAAGAACCATCCGCAATTTGACCCGCTTTGCCTGCTTCGGCTAATTCGTTCTCCGCAGGAAAGACTTCATCAATTTGTGCTTCGATCCAGCTTTCAATTTCGGCTTTGATCGCAGCTGCATCAACGGTATTAGCAGAGAAGAAGTCTTTTGAAGCCGCTACTTTGCTTTTGACACTCTTAGTAGAAGTATTGAGATCAGCATTAGCGTAAGGATTCGCATCTTCACCTGTCGCAGTTTCATTACGATACATTTCGAGCAACAGCACCTTGTCTGCACCATCAAAATCTTTCATCGCATTGATCAACTCCGTAGCCATTTGGATACGAGTAGTCTGCCCACTAAATGAGACCGTTGACTGCCCATTACGACTAAACGCATAGGTAGCAGGATTATCAATCATGATCTCTGGCGTCTTATCACAAGCGGTAAGGCCAATCGCAAAAAGTATGAGTACTGGTAGAATACGTTTCTTCAAATTCATTTTCACTGTTTTTATTTAGACTAATTCTAAACAGTGGCAAAATAGCGTATTCAAAAATCGAGAAACAATACCTAATCTTAGGTAAGTATTAGGTATATCAGGAGGTAGATTTGCCGCTTCGCGGAACGCGTCATTTCGAATCCTGACCGAAGGGAGCGTGAGAAATCTCCAACAGGTTTATTAGTATATATATTCGATAGCCGCTGCGCGGAACGCTTTATTTGATAGAGCGCATGCAATACGCCCCTACCATTAGATGCATGTTGAGCCGCAAGATCTTGCGGCTTTACGATTTCTCCCTTCGGTTCGAAATTAGTAGCTCAGGCTACGATCAAGCTTCTCCAACTCGCTGCCTGCGTCAAAAGCAGGTAAACGCCGAGGATAATCGGTAGTACCAACGGTATCCGTCAGGCTTTCCATGAATCGGATGATCGCTTTTTGCTCCGACTTAGACAATTCGAGGGGATCAGCTCCTAATGTCTGATGAGGCACTTCTAGTCCCATGCCAGCACCTCCGCCTTGATTGTAGAAGTCCAGCACTTCACCGAGCGTTTCGAAGACTCCATTGTGCATATAGGGCCCGGTCAAGGCAACATTGCGGACGGTCATGGTTTTGAAGGAATAGCGATAGTGATCTGCTTGCTCATGATAGCGCTTGTTGAGAATACGCCCCTCGTCGGGATCGAGGCGAGTAGCCGCTTTGTCGGCAGGTACACCGAGTACTTCAGTTTCGTTTTCGTGATAGTCTGGCGGCACTAAACCGCTAAAAGTAGGCGGAAAGTGGCAAGTACCACAATTGGCTTTCCCCATAAATAGGTTGAAACCCTTGATGGCTTGCGGGTCAAGTTCCGCAGACTCGCGGCGGATATAGCGATCAAAGGGCGAGTCAAAGCTTTGCAGTGTACGCACATAAGCCGTCATGGCCGAAACGATCGTATGCCGACTGATCATTTTATCGTCCGCAACTCTAGGATAAGCTGCGCGGAACAAGGCCATGTATTCGGCACTTTCTTGTAAACGGTCTACAAGTTCGACGAAGTCGCTCTGAAACTCACGCTCACTATGAAACACATCCCGCAATTGGTTTTCGAGTTTATCAGCTCGGAGATCGTAAAAGTGGCGTTGTGCATAGACCGCATTGAGCAAAGTTGGCGCATTACGAGGCACAAAGGCTTGACCGCTATTGTCTAGACTGCGGGCGAGGCCATCCGTAAAGGCTCGATTGGGCTGATGACAGGAGGCGCAGGACATCTTGGCATCAGCAGACATGGCGGGTTCATAAAACAAAAACTTACCAAGCGCTAGCTGCGGAAGGCTCTCGGCAGACTTGGACTGATAGGTGTAATAATATGAATTGAGAAAATCAGTGGCAAAAGGACTATTGGCTTGGTAGTTGACGGATTGTTGGCGCGCGCTGATTTGGTTGTGGGTTTCAATCCCCATCTTGATCTGAAAGGCTCGAATATGTCCGTAGAGCGGATTGAGGTGCTCGCGGATCAATTCC
>JBGCFA010000239.1:0-17819 GCA_045106675.1 Bacteroidia bacterium | reverse complement strand
TGGCATCATATTGCAGTAAGCTACGATGGAGACTCTGCTTTTTTCTTCCTTGATGGAGTGGCTGATGGGGCGGTTAGGCTTAATACTACCATTGTAGATAATGCGGAAGCCCTTATTATTGGTGCCGAATTGCCTGGCTCTGCGGATTATTTTGATGGGAAAATAGATGAAGTCGCATTGTATAGCAAGGCCCTCAGCGAAGCTGAGGTAGCTCAATTGATGATGTACAATTCACAGTTGTTGGCCCTCGACAATATGCTGCTCAATTGGTCTATGGAAGAAGGAACAGGCTTAACTACTGCTGATGAAACCGGCAATGGCCTAACGGGTTCTCTGGTCAATGGTACTGGATGGACTTTGGGGCAGGTAGGTAATTATGCACTCAACTTTGACGGTATTGACGATTACGTACTTTCCGACAATATGGAGCGCGATTTAGACAGCACTTTTGCTTTCAGTATGTGGATCAAAACCACTAACTCAGGAGCAGTTCAATATTTACTCTCGCATGACGATATCGCGTCAAATCCTGATGGAGAAGCTTGGCTTCAACTTACGAGTGGAGGATTGCTACAATTTGAATATCGTCAATCGGCCGTTATCAATACCCTTACAGCTAGTTCTGGATCATTTAACGATGGATCTTGGCACCATATGGGAGTAACTTATAATGGTACTGATTTAGATATGTATCGCGATGGTGTGCAAGTGGCCAGCTTTGCAGCAGCCATTAATCTTGATACGCTTAACTCTCCTATATATTTAGCCAGTGATACCCGCAACGGAATCGCGCCTTTTGGGGGACAGTTTGACCATCTATATGTATTTGATGACTCCTTATCTACTGGAGACATTGATGAACTTTATCGATCCTTCTATCCCTCTTATGCTCCTTACGGTGGAGAATGCCCACTATTGATAGGTGCTTGGGATTTTGAAGAGGGGAGTGGAACTAGCACAAAAGACGAAAGTGGTGCGGGTATGAGCGGTACTTTGGTCAATGGTCCAGTTTGGACTCCGGGACAATTTGGTAGTTATGGGTTAGACTTTAGTGGCAATTCTTTAGAATATGTAGATTATGGTAGTTCAGACTTCAATCTGGGAAGTGGTTTTGCCATTGGCTTTTGGTTACAATCTGATGGTTCAGACTATCTAGAAACGATCCTAGCTAAGGGAACTCCAGGGACTGCGGGCCATTGGCAGGTATATCTCAATTATGGAGAGCTATACTTCAGAACTGACGCTCCTGCTACGATTTCCGAAACGAGTAATTTTTTCTTTACTGACAGCTTATGGCATCATGTCTTGATCAATTATAATGGTGGAGCTTTGATGTATTATGTTGATGGTAATTTGGTACATACAACTGCCCAAGCCTTTAACATTCCGGCTTTGAATGCTTCATTAACCTTAGGGCGTCGTCCAGATGTTGGAACAAATGAATTTAATGGTGCGCTAGATCAACTCATGATCTACAACTGTGCGCTTAGTGATGTTCAGATTTCAAGACTACTGGAAACAGGTACTATCGAAGCACTCGCTACTCAAGAATTACAGGTCTTTTTCTTAGCCAAAGATCCTTCTGGGGTATCGGTAGGAACACAAAACTCTATTTGTGTAAGTGGGGCCTTATTTACGGATGGTCGCCCTGCTAACCAAGGCTGTGATATTGATCTTGCCAATGTAACCATTATCAATACTGGTTCTATTCAAGGGCGAGTTTTTGGTGATGTAGATGGAGATGGATGGCAAGGCTCTTTGGGCTATGAAGCCGGTGAAATAGGCATTCCTGCAGTACGAGTAGTTTTGGAATCTTGTACTGATTTTGACGGTGTTGGCAAAGTTTGCAATGTCGCTACAACCTTAGATACTGTTTATACTGATCTAAACGGAGACTATTCTTTTATTGGCCTATTGCAAGGTGTACACTATCGGGTTTCTCCGCTTACTGCGGATCTTCCAGACTCTAGTCCTACGACAACTGCCGATCCCGACGATGATCCTCTACGAGGTTCAGGCGATGGTGGGCTATGTGGAGGTTCGGGTGCTGCATGTGATGACAAATGGGACAATGCTGGAGATTGGTTTGAAATGTTCAACGACGATTGGGGAGGTGATGATGAAGAAGTTTCTGCAATTAACTTCGGTTATCAAATTGATGGCAGCATCTTCGGTCTTGTCTGGAATGATATCAACGGAAATGGAGTAAAAGATGCGCTTGAACCCGTCATGGATGGAGTCATGGTGACGCTTTCAAATGGAGCTTTTGCCTTCACTGATGAAAACGGTATTTATACCTTGCAAGATATTATTCCTGGAAGCTATACCGTCAGTGTCAACGAAGCCAGTCTCCCTTGGGGAGGGCCTTGGACTGAAACAGGAGAGAGCGATGGTACAATTAATAACTTAATCAGTCAAACCATGACTGCAGGATTAGTCGCAGGTAGCCATGATTTTGGTTATCAAGCGATGGGGTCATCTGAGCTTGGAGATCAGCTTTATTATGATTGGGATGGTGACGGTGTGCAGGATAGCAATGAAGAAGGGATTTCAGATATCACGGTCAACCTATATCGGGATGTAAATGCAAATGGCGTAAGAGATGCCTATGACATTTATCTCAGTAATATTGTTACCGATCAGGATGGTTATTATGTGTTTTCTAATCTCCCTGAAGGCAGCTATCTGGTAGGCGTGGATGAAAATGATCCAGATTTCCCACAAGCAACCCAAACGGGTGATCCCGATGAATTGGGGGCGTGCCTCACCTGCGATGGTTGGGGATCTGAATACGTTGACGGTTTTTGGTTTTACTACGATATGGATTTTGGCTATAAACCCTTAGGTACGGGAGCTATTGGGGACTTGGTCTGGTATGACCTAGATGGTAACCAACAACAAGCTGGAAGCCTCGAAATCGGCTTGCCCAATATTAGCGTTACCTTAAAGGTAGACTTAAACCAAGACGGTATATTTGAAGATATCCGCACCACTGTTACCGATATCCAAGGCAACTACTCCTTTACCAATTTGCCTGATGGTGGTTATGAAGTGATCGTCGATAGCACAGATACTGATATCCCTCAGGATGGTTTAGGAACACCTTATACACTTTCTACAGATGGAGTCCTTTCCTTTACAATCACCAATGGAGCAGTAGATCAAATTGATGGGACCGCTTGTACTGTTTGTAATCTCAATCTTGATTTTGGTTTCACTCGCCTTAGTGCGATTGGCGATATGATCTACTGGGATGCCAACAACAATGGTACTCAAGATGCCAATGAGACAGGTATTGCCAATGTTACTGTTTACCTCTGCGACGGAACGATCAACTGTACTTCTGCTAATGCAATTGCGACCACTACTACCAGTGATGGTACAGATGGAAATCAAGTCGGTTTCTATCTCTTTACGGAGCTAGCGGCTGGTACTTATACCGTGTCGGTTGACCCCGCTAGTACGCCTTTGGTTAGTGCAGTACAAACTGCCGACCCCAACTCTGATGGTTATAGTTGTGATGATCCTAATATTGCGATCCTAGGCTATCCAAGCTGCGATAATCGTTTTAGTTGGACGCTCAGTAGCAGTAGCCAGTATGTAGGCGCTGACTTTGGGTATTTACCACTTGGAGTTATTGGTGATTATGTTTGGTATGACCAAAATGGTGATGGCTTACAAGATGACGGAGAGCAAGGTTTTGACGGTGTAGAGGTCTATCTCTGTACTTCAAGTCCTTGTAATGGGGCTAATGCGATCGACACAGTTATAACAGACTATGATGGTGGTTATACTTTCGATGAACTTACTGATGGGACATATTATATAAATGTCAACTTAGGGGGAGCTTATACGCCGACTAGTGGTGCCGAATCTATCGGCTCTTTTGATGCAGAAGTAAGCATGAGTGGTGGTGTAATCAGTGCTGTTGATGGTGCTCCTTGTAGCAATTGTGATTTGGATGTCGACTTTGGATTCGAACTTGTTGGGCCATATTCGATAAGCGGTACAGTATGCTTGGATGATGCATCTGTAGACGGTCTTTGTACAGGATTGTCGGGTGAGATTGCGGAGGAAGATGTTGTGCTTTATCTATATGATGCTAGTAACAATCTACTGGCTACTACCGACACTGACGTCAATGGAAACTATAACTTTAATAATTTAGCGACAGGGACTTATGTAGTTTCTCTTAGCAAACAATTTGCCCCGCTAAGTACGGCAGACCTCACCACTACTAATGCAGACGTTCCTGCAGGAGGAACTATCACCGAATCCGGTTCAACAGTTTACCAGACATTGCCGCTCAGTGCGAGTATTGTAGATGCTGATTTTGCCTTTATTGACAATTCGACCTATGACTTTGGTGATTTACCTTCTCCATACTCTACCACCACCGCGACCAATCCTTTGGGAGCCTATCACAGACAAATCTCTGGTTTGAATTTATACCTAGGAAGTCTGGTTGATAGCGAAAATGAAGGCATAGCGAGTGGAGATGCCTATGGCGATGATGGCGATAATAGTGATGATGAAGATGGAGTAGGCTTTGGCAGTTACTTTGGTTGGTCTGTCGGTGAATTCGCTGATGGTAATGGCGGTAGCGTAGATATTACCGTTACCGGAACGGGTTATCTCGTTGCTTGGATGGACTTTAATAAAGACGGTGACTTTGGTGATGCCGGAGAGATGATTGTCAATACAGCTGCGACAACGGGTACAAATACCTATCAATTTGATATACCTTTTTCGACCACCTTTACGGGCGAGTTTTTCTCACGCTTTCGCCTCTTTGAAAATAGGCCTGCTTTCCCAGCCGTTGCGTATTTAGGCTTGACTGATGGAGGTGAAGTAGAGGATTATCTGCTTTCATTCCAGCCATTACCTGTGGAGATGCTGTTTTTTCAAGCAGAACGTAAAGATAGAGACGTCGCTGTTAAGTGGGGCCTAATCGATCCTGAAGAATTACCGAGCCATTTTGAGCTGGAGCGTTCTTTGGATGGTCGTTATTTTGAAACGATTTATCAGCAGGATGCCTTAGACCAAGATGGATATCTGGAATATAACTTCCTCGATCAAGGTATCATGGAAACAGGCTTGCCCAAGGTGTTTTATCGCCTCAAACAAGTCGCCAAAGATGGAATTCCTTCCTTTAGCCATATCGTAGAGATCAACCTCAGCGAGGAACCTATGATCCTACTCAGTCTCTATCCTAATCCGGTAGCAACTCGACTCTTTGCCCAATATACCCTTCGCAATATCAATGGCGATGATCTATTGATTGTCAATAGTCTCGGCCAGACCATTTGGACCAGGCCTGTCGCTATCAAGGATGGTATGCATACTGAGTCCATCGACGTTAGTCAATGGGCAGCAGGGATTTACTATCTGCAACTGCGTCATGAAACGGGGAAAGAGGTCTTTAAGTTTATCGTGGAATAACGATTAGTCCGCAATTGAAAGTCCGTAGTCAGGAGCTAGAATTGAAAATTCATATAACTCCCGACTACGGACTTCTGACTACTCAGGGTTTACACACCCTTAGCGATGATTTACTCAACCAATACTTTGCGTGAAATCATCCCGTGTCCATCATTGAGACTGAGATAATAAATGCCTGCTGCTAAATGACGCAGATCCAATTGGACTTGAGCGTTCGGCCCGGCCGGCAATACAGACTCTTGGATCATCCGACCCTGTGTATCACGTAGCTGTAAGACAAAGTCGCGTTTGGCCATGCCAGAGAGACTCACTAGCAGCAAACCATCGGTCGGATTGGGACTCAAGACTACGGACTCAAATAAGTTGCGTGTTTCAAGATCCTCAATAGCCGTCGTAACCGTATTGGGGAAGTACTGATAAGTCAGGTTGCCATATACAGAAGCTGAGCCGCTGCCATCTGTTTCGACGTAGTTTTCGGCTACTGCGTAGAACGTTTGGGTCCCTGCATTGACGTCAAACATGCGCGTATGTGAAAAAGCCATTCGATTGAGATCCGCATCTACAGATTCGATGCCGACTTGACCATCATTGACCATCCAATCGGCTTGATTATTGGCTGCCATGATGATGCGATCGCCTATGTCAGCGATACCATAACCATTGAAATGAACCAATACTTTACCAGCGGCTGGAACGTCCAAACTCAAGCTATTGAGGGTAACTGGGGCTCCTCTAAGCGGCACATTGGTGCTGACAACTGGTCCCATCTGACTGATCGCATCGCCAAACGCATCTGGGAAAAACTCTGCTGTAAAATGACCATAGACTGAAATATCACCCGTTCCGTCGGTTTCGACATAGTTTTGGGCTACTGCGTAGAACGTATGGGTCCCTGCACTGACTGGGTAGGCGCGAGAATGAGAAAAACTACTAGTATTGAGATCATTATCAAAAGCTTCAACGGAGCATTGCCCATTATTGGGAGACCAAGAGATTGATTCGTTTGCTGCCAATAAGATACGATCGCCGGGACTCGAAACACATGAGCCATCAAAGTTGAGCACGACTGTACCTGAGATAGGGGCCGTAATGTCAAGACTGCCTAAGCTCGTAGTATTGCTTCTGACATTGACGCCAGTTTGTTCGATCGCGATACTTGCTACTTTACTCATCGTACCTGAGTTGGGGTAAAACTTAGTAGTAAGACTGCCATAGATAGAGGCGACACCATTACCATCTGTTTCGACGTAGTTTTCGCCTACTGCGTAGAACGTATGATTACCTGCGCCTACTGTATAGCTGCGGGTATGCGAGAATGGACGACGGTTCTGATCTGTATTATAAGCTTCGATGCCGATATTGCCAGAGTTGACACCCCAATCAGGATTATCACTAGCGGCTAATATGATACGGTCTCCGGGATCGAGCACGCCATAGCCATCAAAGCGCACTATAACTGTTCCTGCTTCAGAAGTGGTGATGTTTTGTTGGGCTAGGGTAACAGCTGCGCCACGGAAATTGATATTGGTTTGGGTGATACCCTGGTGGTACACTTTGACCTGAGCGTTCAGCTGAAAGCTAAAAAGAAGGGTGGAAAGCAAGCAGAGAGGAAAATACTTATTCATGGCAAAAGGTAGATTAGGTTGTTTGGTCAGATGACGGTCTAGCCTAATCGATTACATTTTGCACTATAAAAACAGACCCATTTTAATGGAGTATTTACAGCTCCAACTCCTTGGCTGGGTCCCAAAATACTTCTGCAAAGTTTTTGATTTGATTGTCTTCTACGATGATGCCTTCGGCTCGTAAGGCCTCATCCATGGGCCGCTCTGGAGGGAAGTGATGTCTGCCACTGAGCATGCCGAGACGATTGACAACTCGATGGGCGGGCACGTCATGCAAGGTGAAACTGCTATTCATGGCATAACCGACCATCCGTGCGCTCTTTGCCGCGCCCAAATACTTGGCCACTGCGCCATAGCTCGTTACGCGCCCGTGAGGTATGAGGCGTACAACATCATATACGTTGTCGAAAAAATTGTATTTATCCGTCTTGCTCTTGCTCATGCCAAACTTCGCTTTTATGGATCAGGACCAAGGCAAGCCAGAACATCGTGCCGATCTTGTCTACCTCAATCAATTCATTCAATAAACTATGAAATAAGATCGTACACAAGCTCAATGTCGCCATCATGAGAATACTCAGGCGCACTGGATCAGTGATTTCGCCCCGCAGCTTGGCTGCTTTGAGTAGCATATAGATACAGAGACCGATAAACAACAAACCTCCCGGAAGTCCTTGCTCCGTAAAGGTCATCAAGAAATAATTATGAGTGGTCGATTCCTCGGGATTATCACTTACATAAGTGCGGAAAGCGTCGTCAGTATAACGTTTATAAACTTGATTGAAGGTACTGGGACCTGAGCCTAACATGGGCATATCAGCGATCATGTTTTTGGCGGCTACCCATCGATAGAAGCGTTCCATCGAAGATATCTCCGTACCTGAAAAAGTGGCCGAGAGGTGGCCCGAAATATCGCCCTCATGCCAGATAGTCTTCTGATAATTAGGCGCAAAAGCATAAAAACGATTGTCTTGGATCAAATAGCCCAAAGCCAATACCACGACCACGACAGCTCCATAGACAAACTTATCAAAGATCTTCCAACGGATGAGCCTATCAATGACGGGCAAGAGCGTCAAAGCGGCCCAAGCGCCTCGTTTGAACGTAAATATGGTTGCTAAAACCAATATGCCCGTCCCAATGATGATCAGATACCACTCCAAACTTCGCGGTGTATACCAAGTCCTTGCATACCAACACCAAGGCAGAAACAATACCAGCGTAGCCGCATAGATCACCCCGTTCGCGAATAGCGGGAAGGCAATCCCATTGGCCTCTTCAAATGAAAAGCCAACTAAAGCATGGCGCACCGTAATGCCAAAAGCGACTAGGACCAAAGAGACGAAAAACAGCCAAAATATCCGTTTTACCTCATTGGGTTCCTTGATGATTTTTTCGCCCGTATAGACGATCGCTACCAGAAACCAGAGCTTAGAAAGCAAAAACTTCCCAGAGCGCATCGGAAACTCTGAGGTGAGAGTCGTAAAGGCGGTCCAAAAGATGATCAAAAATATCAGCACATGAAAGGGCCGCACTTTGGCTTTGATGCTAAATTGTTCGCCTCGTATAAGATTGAAAACAAAGATGGTCAGCAGGATGAGCATCAGGGGCTCCGAAACCATTTCCATCGCCAATGGCCCCATCTCTAGTTGCATCGAGAGCGGAATCGAAAAGAAGAGCGCGTAAAAGACCGGCTTATAATTGTAGATGATTTGTAGCGCCCCTACGACGACTAGCGGTATGGCAAACAACAAATTCATCCGCATCCGCAATGCAAACCATACTGACCCAACAGTCAGGATTGCTAGGCCGATGAGGACTAGCCAGCGCCATTGGCGGTTTGATATTTGATTGAGGAGCGATTCCATCGAACGCTTAGGCTTGTACTTCGTCTCCGGTCAACTTATCTGCTAAGATGGCTCCCATCACGCTCACCAAGGCGGCGATCAATACGGTCGCAACCAAGATCAACCAACGAATCGGACGAGCCTTTTTGTCTGCCGCTTGGGCATATTCTGGGATAAATAGGGTAGTGTAGTTGGCCTCATCCATCATTTGGAGATATTCTACCTTTTCACGGGCGTCTTTGACATCGCGGGAGAGATATTCGCAGAGTTCTTCGAGCGCAAGCACTTGGTCCAAACCTTCTCTAAAGGACTCTAGATTGATGGAGGAGCCACTGTTTTTATTGACGAGGCTGTAGACACGACTTCTTAGCGCCGTGATCTCTAGTTTCAGCACGGCTTCATAAGGCTTGTCGTTTGAACGCTTGATAATCTCCCTCAGCGTCGCTTGCTTGGCGGCTAACTCGCTTTCAGCCTGCATCACCTGCTGCACGAGGGCTTGGGTCTGATATTCGGTATTGAAGACATTGTATTGCTGGCGGATGCTTCGGATGGAGTCAGTATAAAGCGTTAATTGCTCGGTCAACTCGAGATAGCCCTGCTCATACATCTTGAGGATGCCCGCTTTATTTTCGGTGAGCATCCGTTTGCTGATCTCATCTACTTTTTTGATGATCGTATTGACGATCGCGGCGGCGCGTTCTGGATCTACGTCGTAGGCCGTGATTTCGAGGCCATTGCCAGCGACCTGAGTTGTCGAGACATTGCCATCGTAGGTGCGATAGACGTAGTATTTGGGCGATTCATCATTTTCTGGATCTACGCCATAGGCATTCCAGAGATCGAGTGAATCAATTACATGCAGTTTTACCTCCTCTGTACTGGCCGTATTATCGAGTTTTTCTACCTCCTTAGAAGTACCATAGAGAAACAAGATAGGCTCATCGTGGAAGAGGTTGATCACATCATAGCGTTCAGCAGAGCTGGGATAGATGATTGTACTCGCCTTATACTCAGGCTTGTAGATAAATGGCAATGTCAAAATGAAAGCCAAAACCGCTGAAACACCGACCACTATCGCTATGTACACAAGGTACTTTTTGATGGTCTGGAAGATATAGAGGAGATTGAAGGGATTTTCCGGAGCTGCCTGGGACATGGTAGAAAGTTGTTGAGTATCTGAAGTGGTGAATTATTGAATGGGTTTAGGGAAGTATTCAATAATTCAACAAATCAATCATTGGACCCTTATTGTGAGTTTGGCCGCAAGTTAGGAATATCCAAGCATAGGTCAATCCTATTTTAAAGGGATGATTTGTTTAGGGAGGAAAAGAATGGTCTAATAGGGCAGATTTAATCAGGGAATTAAGCTTTCAATATGTCTCATACAAATAACTCCCTGACGACCTCATCCAAAGCTAGGCGAGACGTCTTTGCCACATCGCTTCTCCCCGGCTCTGGTTTACAATAGCGACTATTTTTATCAGTTGAGGATCCTCTTGAATTTGATAAAATATAGAATAGGGAAACTGTTTCATTGGACAATGGTGTACATCACGATGGGCCTTTGCAAAACCAAAGGGAGTGTTTTCTATGATAGAAAAGGCTTCTTCCAAGCGTAAAGCAAAATCAAACCCTAGGCCTGACTTTTTTGATTCATATCAATCTACTGCATCATTTAAATCCAGCTCAGCTTCTGCTGTAATATCAATTTGGTATTGCATTTACTCGCCTACTTCTCTTTCCAATTTTTGCGCTCATAAAGGCGCTGTTTGACATTCTTCCAGCTATCTTGATTCTCTGGATGTTGGTCAGTTTCTTGTAGGCGTTTATCCAAAAACTGCTGGCCATACTCGCTCAATTCTCCTTCCTCAACCATGGAAGCATCCTCTGACTGATATTTTAGCAACAGAAATTCGATATAATCCAAAAGCTGCGTTTGCACAGCTTCAGGCAGAGAGGATATTTTTTGCAATAATTGAGTGGATTGCATGAATTGAGTCATTTATCTAAATATACGGATAATTACACGATTGGATAGACTCCCACATCTCACACAAACAACTCCCTAATGATCTCATCCGAAAGCATCCAGCCCAAAGGAGTCAGCGCGAACCAATTTTCTTTGCGGATCATCAATCCCTCGGCCATGAGTTCCCCGATGTAGGGGCCAAAAAGCTGTTGCCAATTGCTCACAAACTCTGCCTCTATGTGCTGCATATCAATCCCCTCTTTTTTGCGCAATTGGGTCATGATATATTCATGGTAGCGATCTTTGCGGGAGAGGGTTTCGCTTGCTTCGATGGGGGAGACCGCTTCGCGGAACGCTTGGATATATTTTTGATTATTCGCTACGTTCCAATGTCGTTTTTTACCATCAAAGCTATGTGCCGAAGGTCCAATGCCTAGATAAGGTTTGCCTTGCCAATAAGCGCTATTATGTTGAGAGCGGTAGCCCGGCAGTGCATAATTGGATAGCTCATAATGCTCATAACCAGCCGCTTCTAAGTGTTCATGGGCATATAAAAACTGCTCCGTAAAGAGTGGATCATCGGGTATCCGCGTTTGTCCTTGCTTCACTTGATGGGCTAAGGCCGTTTTTTCTTCTACCGTCAAAGCATAAAGCGAGAGATGCTGCACGCCCAAATCAATCGCTTGAGACAATTGCTCCTGCCAGATAGCTTGATCCGATCCGGGCAGACCAAAGATCAAGTCGGTACTAATATTGTCGAAACCAGCCTTTTGAGCATCGGTGATACAGTGCAAAGCTTGTTCTGCGCTATGGGAGCGATTCATCCATTTGAGGTCCGCTTCTCGGAACGATTGGACCCCAATACTGAGACGATTGATGCCTAAAGCATGGATAGATTGGAGATACTCAAAATTTAGGTCATCAGGATTGGCTTCGAGGGTGATCTCTACGCCTTCGGCGAACGCGAAGTTTTTACGAATATCGGTCAGTATTTTGCCTAACTCATCGGGAGTGAGCACGCTAGGGGTGCCGCCCCCAAAATAAAGCGTTCCCAAGGGGAGACTCTCCTCAAAAAACGCCTTATGCAAAGTCGCCTCTTGGCCCATGGCCGCTAGCATTGCCTGCTTATTGTCAAGTTTGGTCATAAAGTGAAAATCACAATAGACACATGCTTGGCGACAATAGGGGATGTGTACGTAGATTCCTCCTGGACTTTCGGGCATATAGACTGACTTACTTCTGGACGACGGCGATCAAATGAGTGCCGGATTCGATCATGCCAGGTGATTGGCAAGCCCGAATCTCCAAATCTAGGAAATACTGCCATCTATTGACGTCTTTTTTTATCTCAGGGAGCTGAGCTGCCCGCATTGCTGATAGACAATTAGAGGCTGAAAGCGTCAATATCTCAAAGCCGGCTTGCTGCAAATCGGTTTTGAATTCTTCGGCCCTAAACATATGACAGTGATGATCAGACGGTGTAAAACTCGACGGATGTAAGTTGCCGGTAGTCATGACTTTCTCGTTCTCAGCAGGAGGCACTTCCAACATGATCGCCGTGAGATATTGATGCGTCGTACCCCAAAGATTCATCACGCTCATCAAAGCTTTGCCGCCGGGCTTTAGGACGCGCTTGATCTCGGCTAAGGCTTGGTGTTTTTTATCAAATACATAGCTTAGCGGTCCTCCGTAGCATACGACCTTGTCGAACGTTTCGTCCTTGAACTGCGCTAAATCGGTTATGTCTGCCAAGCCCCAGTCTTGCACTTTGCTTGCATAATCCAACTCTTGGCTACGTTTTTGGTTGAGTGCCAATTGTACCGGAGAGATATCGGTGATGGTCAACTTTTCGGTGATACTTGCCAATTGTTCGGTAAAAATGCCTGTGCCAGCTCCTAACTCGAGGACTTTGTCGCCAGCATTGATATGGGTACTCAGATGGTGCTGGTGAACATATAGTTTGATTTGCTCTACGGGAGATTTGTCCCAACGGTGGGTCTCAAGATCAGCGTATTGATCATAAAAGTTGCGAATATGGTCGGCGTCGTATAGATTCATTTTACAATCAATTTTAGCAATAAGATGCGAATTCCATTTGTACGAATCATCCTCATCACTTGTTTTTGCTTAGGAAGCGCCTTGATGGCGACTCAGCAAATAAAAAATATAAACTCCTTAGAGGCAAATACTCCTCCTATGGATCAGATTGTTGACCAAAGGGATGGAAAAGAGTACACCTTTTTAAAGCTAGGGGAACTGTATTGGCTAAAGGAAAACTTGAATTATGAGACTCTCAAATCAGAATGTTATGAAGCTCGTCCCGAAAATTGTGCTAAGTATGGGCGTTTGTATTCATTTGATGATTCCAAAATAGCTTGTCCTCAAGGATGGAAATTACCTACTGTATCCCAATGGAAAAGTCTGCGCAAAAGCATGAAAAGCGCTAAAGCAGATAAGATCATTGTCCCCGGTGAATGGCAGGGAGAAGAATTTGAAAATGCGACCAATGAACTAGAGTTAAGCGTTCTGCCAGGCGGAAGAAAAGACGAACATGGACCCGCTAGTACAGCCGATAAATTTACCCAAATGGGGATATCCAGCTCATACTGGTTAGATCATCAAGCGTATCATTGGCACATCCGATGGGGCAAAAGCCATATCCATAAGCATGGCGATATTAGCCTGCAAGGGCGGAAGTTTTATATTAGATGTGTTTGTGAGACATTGCCAGAATAGAGGTTTACCAGCTAAGCGCGCGAAACAGATTGCGAAGGGAAATATGAAAACGCTAAAAAAGTTTATTGACTATTTAAATACAATTACCGATTTACCTGCTGGATTGGTCAATGAGCTCGAAGTTCATGCTTCGATCGTTCAAGTAGAAAAGGGTCGCCTCTATTTTGAAAAAAATACGCATTCTTTAAAACTTGGCTTTTTGGCTGAAGGTATTATGAGGATCTATGATGTTGATTCGATCGGGCGTGAATGGAATATGGTGATTCTTGCTCCCCCTATGTTACTACTCGGAAATCCCGACTTGGAAGCAAAGTCCAATCATTATATCGCGACTATTACGGCTTGTGAAATACTTGAATTCCCCATTTCCTTTTTAAGGAATGCTTTAAAGGAGTATCCAGCATTTAGAGAGATACAGACTAAGTTGTTACTCGAGTTGTTTAAAACTAAGTCCGAAAGAGAGTACGATTTCCTTTCTATGACGGCGAAAGACCGGTATCTCAAATTTTGCGAAAAAAATAAAGATATCATTGACCAATTACCGCAGTTTCATATCGCAAGTTATTTGGGGATTACTTCTACCCAATTATCAAGAATCAACGGTTCTATCCGGAATCAACAAATGTAAACGACTTTGATCGTTCAATCTGATAAATTTACAGGAATGTAAATTAAAGATTGCATTAGATGAAGTTCAAAAAAGTGGTTGATAAAGGCGGTACTCAACGAATCGCGTTTGAGAAAGAGGGACAATGGAATCTCCTCGAAAATGGAATCGATCTTTTAGAACTGCTTGACGATAAGCAGCAGGTTTTGAAAATCAGTCAGGAGGAATATCTAGAGGGTGAATACAAAGAATTAATTCCCTTTAAACCAGTGGCTTATCGAGATTTTATGCTTTATGAACAGCATGCGATTGATGCAGCCAGAGGCTTCGTGAAAAAATATATGTCTCATCTATTTCCCATTGTCAGTGCTTACGAAATGTTATTGGGAAAGCCTTTTCCAAAGCTAAAACCTAAAAAAAGATATTATCAACATCCCATTTACTATATGGGTAATCATCTGAACTTCATCTCAAACGATGAACGCATTCACATCCCTGCCTATACCCAAGAGCTAGACTATGAATTGGAACTAGCCGCGATCATCACTAAGCCGTTGAAAAATGCCTCTATTGATGAAGTGGATGATGCGATTGGTGGTTTCGTGATCCTCAACGACTTCTCAGCTAGAGATGTACAATTGGATGAAATAGAAAGTGGTTTTGGGCCTATGAAGACGAAGAACTTTGGTAGTGCTATTTCATCAGTAGTGGTAAGTAAAGACGAAATCATCTCTCGATTAGATGATCTGACTGTCAGGGTGGTGATCAATGATCAAACGATCATTGAGAGTCAGACTAAGGGAAAGCGATATTCCTTTCAAGAAGCGATCGCTTATGCGTCTTGGGAAGAGCAATTACATCCAGGAGAATTATTTGGTTCTGGTACTATTCCGGGATGTAGCGGAATTGAAAATGGAGTTATGCTGAAGCGTGGAGACACGATTAGATTAGAAGTGGAAGGAATTGGTACTTTGACCAATATCGTGGAATGAGTGTTGGGGGCGCAAGCTTAACCATTTTTTACCATAAGTAGTAAGGTGAGGTAAGGTGATAAGTGTGATGATTATCAGTCACTTATTCGCTTTTCGCTTTGCGATCAATTATTGCCTATAACCTTTGATCGACTACAATAAGCTCGCTTCCTTTTTGTCTCAACTTTGTCAGGAAATAGGAGGAAAAAGTAGACTACTAAAAAAAGATACATGAAGGATTATGAGATCATAATTAAAGAAGTTTCCGCAGGAATGGGTTTTGTGCCTAATAGCCTCCATACGATGGGCAAAAAGCCTAATATATTAGGTGCCTTTGCGATCTTGTTTGCCAATATTAAGGGCTTTTCCTCTTCTGAGAGTTCTGCATGGACCGGGATAAAGATTATTTTGAAAAATTTGAGATGGACCTTAAAGGCCAAAAGAGAGAGTCATTTAGAAGTTCCTGCATATCTGAAAGACCTAGTTGCGCACCTTGCTAGTAATGCTTCTGGTTGTCGATATTGCCAAGCGCATACTGCTCATACCGCTCATCGAAATGGCGTATCTATAGAAAAGCTGCAAAAGGTATGGGAGTTTCAAAGCTCTGATTTATTTTCAGAACAAGAAAAAGCGGCACTTAGCTTTGCTTTAGCGGCGGGCAGTATACCTAATCAAGTGACTCCCGAACATCATGAAGCCCTGAAAAGGTTTTTTACAGAAGCACAGATTGTTGAAATAGTAGCGACCATTGCGATTTTTGGCTTTTTAAACCGTTGGAATGACTCTATGGCTACTGAGTTGGAGGAAGAACCTCTTCGATTTGCTAAAGAGCATCTTGCGTCGAATTGGGAAAGCGGTAAACACGAAAAAAAATCATGAGAATAATCGATCTATCTAAGACCATTCAATATAATCCTGGTGATCCTTTTTTCATGAAAGTCAAGATAAAGCATAAACCTCATCACAAATCAAAATGGTTGATTCGGTTTTTGGGATTACCTTTTCGTTTATGGCCTAAAACTTTTTTAGGCTGGGCTGATGACGAAATAAGGAAGATGGGGGTTCACTCCACAACCCATATTGATGCGCCTTGGCACTATGCTCCTACTTCAATGGGAAAACCCGCAAAGACCATCGATCAAATCCCCTTAGAATGGTGTTTTGGTCAAGGTATGGTCATTGATATGAAGCACAAAGCTGATTTTGACCCCATATCTTCCGCAGATATTATCACTTATCTAGAGGCGGAAAAGCTAGTACTGAAACCCGATATGATTGTGTTGATCAAAACGGGCAGGGATAAATTGATGGGAACGAAGGATTTTTTTTACAAAGGCACTGGTATGAGTGCAGAAGCAACCGAATGGCTCATCAAGCAAGGTATCAAAGTCATGGGAATTGACCAATGGGGTTGGGATTTGCCTTTACCATATTTGATCGAAGAAGCGAAGAAAAATAATAATTCTGAACTGTTTTGGGAAGGCCATCTCGTAGGAGTCGATCATGAATATTGCCATATGGAGCAATTGACGAATTTAGATGCCTTGCCTAGCAGCGGTTTTGAAGTGGCAGCATTTCCCTTAAAAATTAAAGGAGGGTCAGCGGCTCCTGCAAGAGTGGTCGCGATAATAAAAGAATAATAAGTCTCATTTTCATCTTCAGTTAAGCGTTCTGCGAAGCTGGGAAAAAGTAGATATCGGTCTGCTTTGACTGACAGTAAATCCACTCAGTAAGCTTGAATGTTTTATATTAAGTAGGTTTCCCAAAAATAGCTTGATCAATATCTTTCTATCTCTGTCCGATTGAATCGGATTTGAGATATGTCGCTACCCATCAAAGTAAGTGCCCAGAATAAAGTAAAGAGGTGGCTAAAATGCTGATAGCCCTACTTCCTTTATGTTGTTCTACTGTTTTTTGCAAAAATTAAAGTTGAGAAAATGATCATTACAGATATAGATAGTTTCCTAGCTTATTATTCGAAGATCAAATCGAGGACAGAGCGCCTATTTGAGTATATCCCCAAGGAAAAGATAGAATGGAGCTACCAAGCCGATAAATTCACTATTGGTGATATTATACGGCATTCAGCATTGATTGAAAGGAAAATGTATGCCGAAAATGTTCAGTTGAAACCTAGTAAATATCAGGGTTGTGGAACTGAATATGCAAGAGGCTATGATGAGGTCGTACAATTTTATCAAAACATGCATCAGGAATCTATGGCGATCTTTTCAAAGCTTTCTCATGATGATTTAAACGCGAAATGCCTTACGCCCGGCGGCATAAAAATTACTGTCTGGAAATGGTTGAGAGCGATGGTGGAGCATGAAGTACACCATCGAGGACAGCTTTATGTTTATCTCGGAATGTTGAATATCAAAACACCACCTTTGTATGGCCTAACTTCTGAAGAAGTAATCTTGAAAAGCGAAAATGATTAAGAATCATCAAGAAAGTATGGTTCTTTAACAATTTCCGTGCTGAGTCAAAAGCATTGCTTTTCGAGTTGAAACATCCCCTTCCGCAAACGCCCCTTCAAAGGTGCTAGCGGGTTTTAGTGAGGGATGAAATCCTTCCAAATTTTACATCAGGCCCATTTGAAGGGGCCGTCTTGGATGGGGG
>JBGCFA010000238.1:0-9223 GCA_045106675.1 Bacteroidia bacterium | reverse complement strand
TTCCCATTGCTTCGCAGAACGCTTGTACTTTTGGGGCATTTCCACAGGCTCAAGGTCCCAAGAGAATTTCCTGCCTGGCTGAGTGATCGCAGATACATCTTTAGTAGCCTTCTCCGTGCTTCGCAGAACGCTTGTACTTCTCCTGGTATCCTGAGGCTCTCAAATGTATCCTGAGGCTCTCGAAGGATCAGTGCACTTCTCCTTGCTTCGCAGAACGCTTGTACTTTTGGGGCATTTCGACAGGCTCAATGTCCCAAGAAAATTTCCTGCCTTGCTGAGTGATCGCAGATACATCTTTAGTAGCCTTCTCCTTGCTTCGCAGAACGCTTGTACTTCCCCTAGTATCCTGAGGCTCTCGAATGTATCCTGAGGCTCTCGAAGGATCAGTGCACTTCTCCTTGCTTCGCAGAACGCTTTTTCGGCATGGGCGATTGCAGGGATGTTGGTGCTTTGCCTCAGTATGGGAGGCTTCTTCATTAGTTTTGCTAAGAAAATCCCCGTAAAAAGCACCGCAGCGGTCATTAAGTATTCAGGTATTTTATCAATGGTGGCTGGTTTCTTGGTAGTGAGCCCCCTGCACGACCAAATGATTATCGTTTCCACTACGCTAGCCTTAGTGAGCTTATTTTATATCACAGTCTCTATTTTCAAATCGAAACTGCATCTGCTCAAACTATTCTCGGTCCTTAGCCTTTTGGTTACTTATGGGTGTAGTTATGTCTATTTCACCTCTAGCTATTTGGAAGTTTTGCCAGTCCTACAAAAAGTTACGCTCTTGCTTAATTTATTGTGGGTGCTGAGCATCGTTTATTTTAGTCGTGCCGAGGATTTCCAAGCCAAAGTCGTAGTGGAAACAGGCCAGGTTTAGCCACAAAAGTAAGCACATTTCTCCTTCCAGTATTCGGGATTCTTTCTTCTTCAATCCATATTCAGGTAATCTTCAATCTAGGTAGTATATTTGGGGCCATTCCCCAGATGGGAAGCTATTTTTTAGTATAGAGTAGGCAGACTAGAGTATAAAGAAAGTAGATCTTTTATTCGTTCTGCCTTGCAAGCAACCTCTATACTCCATACTGAATACTGATCGAATGAAACTACTTGAAGGAAAAACCGCACTGATCACTGGCGCAACTCGTGGTATTGGTCGTGCGATCGCACTCAAATATGCATCTGAAGGCGCTGATGTTGTATTTACTTACCGTTCTTCGGTCCAGCATGCCGAAAGCCTAGAGGCTGAACTCAAAGCCCTAGGGGTTGATGCTGCTGCTTATCAAGTCGATGCTGCTAATTTTGAGCAAACCTTAGAACTTGTCAAAACCATATACGAACGCTTCGGTAAATTAGACGTAGTCATCAACAACGCAGGTATCACCAAGGACAATTTGCTGCTGAGGATGAGTGAAGAACAATGGTCAGATGTTATCCAGACCAATCTCAACAGCTGTTTCTTTACTACCAAGGCGGTTTTACGCAATATGCTCAAGGCTCGTAAAGGTTCGTTTATCAATATCAGTTCAGTCGTGGGCCTACAAGGCAACGCTGGTCAAGCAAATTATGCTGCTTCTAAAGCAGGTATGATTGGTTTCACCAAGTCTGTTGCCCGCGAAATTGGTTCTCGCGGTATCCGCGCCAATGTAGTTGCTCCTGGTTTTATCCGTACTGAGATGACATCAGAATTACCTGAAAAAGAACTAGAAATCTGGCTTAAAAACATCCCTCTCAAACGCGCAGGCGAAGTAGAAGATGTCGCTGATCTATGCGTCTTTTTAGGCTCAGACAAGTCCACTTACATCACCGGACAGGTATTCAATGTAGATGGAGGTATGGTGATGGCATAAATTATATATGAATCTTTCTTTCACTTATTCCCTTTGGTTTTTGTTGCTAATCCTGCCCTTGGCGGGAGGACTGACTTGGCTGATGTATCGGCATACCAAAGACCTATTGCCGAAAGCTCCACGCATCGTCTTGAGCGTATTTCGCTTTCTTGTATTAAGCATTTTGGGGTTACTACTGCTTGAGCCATTGCTCAACAGTCTCGATCGCGTCCAGTTTGCCCCGATCATCGCTGTATTACAAGATGATTCGGAGAGTTTAGTGATTCAGAAGGATTCAAATTTTGTCCGTGACCAATATCCGCAGGCCCTTCAGGGCTTTTTGGGAGCGTTCTCCGAGGAGGAGTATACTGTAGACGCCTATCGCTTCTCGCGAACGCTAGAGCCAATAGGAGCCGTGGACTCCCTTGGCTTTGAGGAAACAGGTACCAATATCGCCCAAGCCCTCAAAGGCATCCAGCGACGCTACCAAAACCAAAATCTCGGCGCTATCGTGCTGATCAGTGATGGCATTACTACTGCTGGAGTCAATCCTCTTTATGCAGTTGACGGTATCAAACAACCGATCTTTAGCGTTCTCCTAGGAGATACGACCGAACAAAAAGATATCCAGATCAAAGAGGTATTGTTCAATGAAATTGCCTATCTCAACAACGAGATGCCGATACGCGTCAAAGTAGCCAGCAATGGTTTTGATCGTGCGCCACTCAAAGTTAGCATCCGAACTAAGGATAAGGTTCTGCAAACCCAGAATATCACCTTGGGTCGGAATAAGCAGCAAGGAGAAATCAGCTTTTTGCTCAAGCCGGGAAAAGTCGGTTTGCAACGTTATCAAGTAAGCGTTAGCCGCTTAGATGGCGAAATCTCTTATCGCAACAATAGCCGCAGTCTTTATATCAATGTACTGGAAACGAGGGTCAAAATCGCACTTTTTGCAGGCTCACCTCATCCAGATGTAGGCGCATTAGAACAAGCTTTTGCCAAGGATGAAAGCTACGAATTGGAGAAGTTTATCCTCCGATCAGGGAACAATTATTATAACAATCCTGCCGATTATAATTTGCAGGATTTTGACCTCTTCATCCTCCATAACTTCCCCGCCACCCCACAGCAAAGTGCGCTGGTAGAGAAGATTGCAGAACAGATCAAGAGCAACAAAAAACCTGTTATTCATTTCGTAGGGATGTTTGCCGATTTAAAGGCCATGAGCCCTTTGCATGAATATATGGCGTTAACGCCCAAAGGTTTCAGTCCAAAGTCGGAAGAGATCATCGCCAATTTCTCCAATAAATTTCGAGATCATTCGACTTTTACTTTTGCGGAGGATTGGATCGGCTGGGCCAATACCACTCCCCCACTCTTCCGTAATATGTCCAACTGGGAGGCCAAAGCGACAGCGGAAGTTTACGCTACTGCCAAGATCAAAAACATCCCATTAGACTATCCCGTCTTTGCGCTCCAAAACTATCTAGGACGCAAGAATATGGTTTTCCTCGGTGAAAACTTCTGGCGAATGCGGGCCCATTCTTATCTAGAGTACAATGACTTTGAATACTTTGACGCTTGGCTCTTCAATTCCATCAAATGGCTGATGGTATCAGATGACAAGCGTAAATTCAAAGTAGCGCCTTCCAAACGAATTTTCACAGGTCGTGAGCCTGTTCTCTTCAAAGGACAAGCTTATGACGACAGCTATAATCCTCTCTCTGGCGTGGACGTAAAACTGAGTCTCAAAGGCCCAGACGGCAAGTCTACAGATTATTATCTCAGTGAAAGCGGTCAAGGGCAATACTTCTTAGAACTCAGTAATCTCGGTGAGGGTACTTATAACTATCAAGCTGAAGGTCGCACCGACAATGTGCTAGTAGGCCGTGATCGAGGTGAATTTTCTATTGGTCGTAGCAATGTGGAGCATTTTCAATTGCAAGCCGATCGTGGTCTCATGCAGCAGCTCGCTTTGCGAACGGGTGGTGAGTTTAGTTATGCGAGTCAACTCGATGCAACAGCAGAGGCGATCAAAGCAATACCGAGCCTAAAACCCGTCATAGAGTATCAAAAGACACGTACGGGTTTCTTTGATCTGTGGTGGATTATGGTGCTGCTTTTGACGCTGCTTTCAGTCGAGTGGATCGTGCGGAAGCTGTATAGTATGATGTAGAGTTGGGATTGGGGTTATTTGTATTTGAGAGTTTGGTCTCTTCATTGACAGTGCTAGCTCTAGTATCAGAACAAAATCTATTTTATTTACCGAAATCGTCGGCCGTAGCACTATCCGCTAGCGGTCTACTCTTTGTTAGTCGCCATTATGGCAATCTAATGATCAAATTCTGACATTATTCAGATAAAAAAGGCAGCAACTTAATACACCATAATAAAACAACTAAGCACCTATTGTATCTAAATCAATTTGATCTAATTTCAATTAGATTAACATTTTATTCATTTACGCTTATGAATCTGTATAAAACCAAAAGCCTATTTCATACTCTATTGGTGATTTTGACGCTATTTCTGTCTGTTAATTCTTTAATCGCTCAACAAAAGAAACTGATAAGACCGGAGGATTATGGCAAGTGGGAGATCCTGAGGAATGCAGAGGTTTCAAAGGATGGCAAATGGTCAAGCTATCAAATAGATAATATAGATAAGGACAAAACGACTTTTCTATATAATGTTAATCAGCAAACTACGCGCTCATTCCCCAATACCGCAAAGGCAGCCTTTTCAGAAAATGGAGGATGGTTCGTATATGAAAAAGTCTTGAGCGGCAAAGAAGAAAAGGAAAAAGCCAAGAAAGAGGAAAAGAAAAAAGACAAGAAAGGTAAATCCGAGATCAATGATAGAGTCCTTATCAATCTCAAAACTTCTGACACTTTGTTGCTTCAAGACGTGGTTGAGTATCGCTTTAGTGAGAAAGATTCATACCTCGCCTTGCTACGAGAAAATGAAGGCGTAAAAACACTATTGATAAAAGATCTTACTACCAAATCACAAATGAGTTTTGGAAACATTAAGTCTTTTGAATGGCAAAAAGGAGGGGAGCTTTTAGCCATGATTATGGAAACGAAGGATTCGACTGCAAACGGTATTCAGTTATATGATCCGAACCAAGGCATCCTAAAAGTATTAGATCAGTCAAAGCATATCTTTTCTCATTTAGAGTGGGGTGAAAAGTCTGATTATTTATTTGCTATAAAAGCGATCAATCAAGAGAGATCAGAAGAAGAGTCATACCAATTGCTTCACTGGAAAGACTTTTCAAAATTGAATCCTAAATTCTCCAGCTTTAAGCCAAGTGAAACCGAAAATTTCCCAAAGTCCATGCGGATTTTGCCTGGTAATATTGACATTTCAGATAATGGAAATGAAGTATTCTTCGAAATATACTCTTGGATACAAGGCGAAGAAGATGCTAAATCTGAGGTAGATGATGATGAAAAGAAAACAGAAGAATATGAAGCTCCAGACCTAGAGATTTGGCATAGCAAAGATGAATTGATGATTACTCAACAAAAGAAAAATTCAAATAAGGATTCAGAAAAACCGATCCTATTTGTATGGCATGTTGATAAGAATAGCAGTTTTGCTTTAAGCAATGATCTGGTTGAATCGGTTCGCTTAAAAGCGAATAATAAGATGATGTTGGGTTTTGATCAGACTCCTTATTCGTTTGATGCAATGTTTGGCAGACCAAGCAATGATGTTTACATAGTAAACAGTGAAAATGGTGAGCAGAAGAAAGTACTAACTGATATCGGCAGGACTTCCTCGATTAGCCCCAATGACAAATATTTCATTTACGTAAATGATGACAATTTGCATCTATACAATATTGAAAAAGGGTCCTCGACTAATATCACAGTCAATTTAGATGATCGGTTTATTCAAGGGGATTCCTACGATTATCCAGTAGAACAAAAGCCGCCCTTCAGAGGTGGATTTGCCGCATGGAGTGAGGATGGAGAATCCTTTCTATTCAATTCTGAATTTGATGTCTGGCGTGGGTTTGCAGATGGACGTCCTTCAGTACGACTGACCAAAGGAAAAGAAGATGAGATTATTCATAGACATTTGTTTGTAAACTATGAGGATGAATTTGTCAATCCTGACAAAGAGCAATTCTTTTCAATGAGAGGAGAAAAATCCAAAAAAACAGGGTTTGCAAAGGGTATACTTGGTAAAAAACTGAAGACTTTAGTCTACGACGAAGCCCGTATTTATGGCTTAAATCAACCGCATGAGGGACTTGACTTATTGACTTATAGATCACAGTCTTTTGACCAATCACCCAATCTAAGTATGACGAATCTGGAATTTTCAGATACGAAACAGCTTTCACATACAAACACTTTCCAAGACGAATATGCATGGGGTAGAGCGGAACTCATAACATTTAAGAATGCGAATAACAAAAGCGCTCAAGGAATTCTGTACTATCCAGCAAACTATCAGAAGGGGAAAAAATATCCAATGATAACTTATGTCTATGAAAAGCTTTCTGATGGATTTCATCGATATACAGTCCCATCAAAGACCAATTACTATAATACTTCCGTCTGGCAGCAGAACGGTTATTTTGTATTGAAGCCAGACATAGAATTCATTGCTGGCGATCCAGGTGTCTCATCTGCTAAGACATTAGAAAACGCTGTTGCCGCGGTAGTAAAAAAAGGAGATGTGGATGCCGCCAAAGTTGGTTTGATTGGCCATTCTTGGGGTGGCTATCAAGCAGGTTTTGTACCCACACAAACTGACATCTTTGCAGCAAGTGTTGCAGGTGCGGGTCTGACTAATTTTATTTCTATGTATTTAGCAATAACACCTGCATTTGGAGGGTCTCCAGAAAACGGCCACTTTGAAATCTCTCAAGAGCGTATGATTAGCCCGCCTTGGGAATCACCTGAAAATTATATCCGAAATTCATCGGTGATGAATGTAAAATCCTTAAACACGCCTATTCTATTTGAAGTTGGGGACAACGATATGAATGTGAATTGGAGGCAAGGAATCGAATATTACAATGCTGCGAGAAGAGCCGGCAAGCAATTCGTATTACTTGTATATGCGAAAGAAGGTCATGGCGTTAGGGAAGAAAAGAACGCATCTGACTATCAGCAAAAAATACTGAAGTGGTTTGGCCATTACCTGAAAGGAGAAGAAGCTGATGATTGGATCCTCGATGGAGTTCCATACAGTGAACAACAAAGGAGGTTGAAAAATGGAGGTAAGTAATGCAAACTGAAAAAGGCACAAAAAGCGGTGAATGATTCTCTCTAAAAAAACGCTTGACTAAAACGAAAGATGCGAACAATAGCTAAAGAATTATAGCCTCCTTGCGGGCTTGCAAAGCTTTTTAGCCAAGCGATATCAAAAAACATTTGAGATGGAAATGACTAAGATTTGGAATAAAAAGTCCCAAGAGGAAATCAAGGAGATTGTATTTCGCGCCCTTGACAAAAACATCAATTACGACAAACACGGGATACTTGGAGTTCCGGCATCATATCTAGATGAAAAAGTATTTAATCAAGATGCTGCCTTCTTAAAAGAAGCTCCATTTATCTATACCATGACTAAGAATCCGAACCATATCGGATGCCACACACTGGGCAAATCTGAATCATTTTTTGAGGGGACTCAACTTATTGAAAAGGAGTTGATAGAGATCTGTGCAGTAGATATGCTCAAGGGCGATTTCGAACAACAAGATGGATATGTCGCATCAGGAGGCACTGAAGCCAATATTCAAGCTATCTGGATCTACCGAAATTACTTTTTGAGGGAGTTTGCATGTACCAATCATGAGATAGCGATTATTTGTAGTGAAGACAGTCATTATTCCATGCCTAAAGCAGCAAATGTTTTGTCTTTAGATATTTACAATATTTCTGTTGACAAGGACAGCCGATCGATAAGCCCTGCTACAGTACAGCAAACTCTAGAGAAGGCAAAACAAGCAGGCAAAAAATATTTTATCGTCATCTGTAATATGATGACTACGATGTTTGGTTCGGTAGATGATGTCAACATACTCACCGATACCCTAAAGCATTTATCCTGCGAATTCAAACTTCATGTGGATGGAGCGTATGGAGGATTTTATTATCCCTTTACGAATGAAGAAAGTTCATTGACTTTCGAAAATCCGCATATCACCTCCTTCACTTTAGATGCTCACAAAATGGCTCAAGCTCCTTATGGGACGGGAATTTTCTTAATCAGAAAAGGCTTGATTCATTATGCAAATACCCAAGAAGCTAGTTATGTAGAGGGGGAAGATTTCACATTGATAGGCAGTCGCTCTGGAGCAAATGCGGTTGCAGTATGGATGATTTTAGCTAAGAATGGGCCTTACGGATGGCACGAAAAGATCTTTATTTTACAAAAAAGGACGGAATGGCTCTGCAAACAATTGGCACAATTGGAAGTAGTATTTTATCGCAATCCGATGGCCAATATCGTCACGATAAGAAAGCAATTTATCAGTCAAGAGATAGCAACGAAATACGGATTAGTTCCTGACAATCACGCCAATCCATCTTGGTTTAAAGTAGTAGTCATGGAGCATGTATCGATAGAAAAATTAGCGGCGCTAGTTACAGACATAAAAAAATCTCGTCATCCTCAAAACGCAAAGTAAAAGGAGATTTCACACAGTTGTTTATTATCAGAGTAGTCCGATCTAGCCATAAAAGCGTTCGCCAAGGGCTAGACAAGTCCCATATTGATCCGTAGACTGGATACTGCTTTTGACCTTACTTCTAATCGAGAGAATCGTGCGGAAATTGTAGCGTATGATGTAGGTTAAGCCAGTCCGATCAGCAATAATATTCCAGTTAATAAGAGTCCGATCCAGCCCGGATGCTTTCCTTTAGTACCAATCAAAACCAAAGCAGAACCGATAAGCATGCCACATACGCTCAGCTTAATAAACCAATCGCTAAAGGGCTGAGTAGTCTGATTTTCGGCTAAGGCTATAAAAATCATAGAACTCACTTTCCTAGGGTGAAAATTACAAAAGCTGATTTAATTCGCTAAAAATGGAGGCATTATTGGATTGGAAGCTGTTTTTTTTAGGGAAAAATGCTATTTTTTGTAGCAATGGAGAAGAAGATTGGTTATGGAAAGTTTTAAAATCGGCAACTGGTACCAATAATAAAAATTTCCACAGCCTAAACCAAGTCATCGTGGCTAGATGGGGGAAATAAATAATTCATAACCGGCTGACAATCAAACATCTAATTAATCACACTTTGGATATTTCACCCTCGGAAGACGAGATAGAAGCTCCCAATACCCAACCAAATACGGAGGCTAGATGCCAAGTAGCCCAGATGATCCGGAGATGCCCCTGTTTGAGATTTTCACTCCCGATGCTCGGAACGAGG
>JBGCFA010000237.1:0-44218 GCA_045106675.1 Bacteroidia bacterium | reverse complement strand
GCCGCTGGTAAACGAGCCATTACAGATGATGCGCTGCTACTTTGTGAGGCTGGGAACATCGACGTTATCGTAGATGTAACCGGAGCGGTGGAGTTCGGCATAGCCGTCGCCCTCAAAGCGATCGAATAGGGTAAGCATATCGTATCGATGAACGCCGAGGTCGATGGTACCGTAGGACAGATCCTCAAGCAGATGGCGGACAAGCAAGGCGTCATTATGACCAATGCAGATGGTGATCAACCTGGCGTACAGATGAATCTTTGGCGTTTTGTCAAAAGCATCGGCGTCAAACCGGTTCTCTGTGGCAATATCAAAGGTTTACACGATCCCTATCGCAATCCTACAACTCAAGAAGCTTTTGCCAAAAAGTGGGGCCAAAACCCTGCGATGGTTACTTCTTTTGCCGATGGGACTAAGATCTCCTTTGAGCAAGCCATCGTGGCCAATGGCACCGGTATGCAAGTCGGCAAACGCGGTATGCATGGTTTTGAGATGGAACGTGGCGCGAAGATCGAAGAAGCGATGAGCCTTTATCCGCAAGAACAATTGCTAGAAGGACCGGGCATCGTGGACTATGTCGTAGGAGCACACCCTGCACCTGGTGTCTTTGTTTTTGGTACGCACGACAATCCTAAGCAGCAGCATTACCTCAATCTCTATAAATTAGGTGAAGGACCGCTTTATTGCTTCTATCGTCCTTATCACCTCTGTCATTTTGAGGTGCCGAGCAGCATCGCTAGGGCAGTATTGTTCCAAGACGCTACTTTGGCGCCGATAGGCAAGCCTTATGTTGATGTCGTGGCTACTGCCAAACGCGACCTCAAAGCAGGCCAAACTTTGGACGGTTTAGGGGAGTACGATACCTATGGATTGGCAGAAAATGCCGATACTACCATCAAGGAAAATTTACTTCCTCTCGGCCTTGCCGAACGCTGCGTCTTAAAGCATGATGTGCTCAAAGATGCTGTGATAACTTATGATGATGTGATCGTTCCTGAAGGGAGACTAAGTGATAAACTTCGAAAACAGCAAAATGAGATGTTTTTTGAACTAAGTCCCTCCTCTTGAGAACTTGAAAATAATGAGCTAGACAAAAGCCGGAATCTTTAAGTTCCGGTTTTTGTATGTATTCAACACAAACCCAAACCCCATGACTGAGGCGTCTCATTTGCGACCGCTTGTCAGTGTGAGTATTCCTACTTACAATGGCGAACTGCGTATTGGAGAGGCTATTCGTTCGCTGCAAGCGCAACAGTATCCTCATATGGAGATCATCGTCTCCGACAACGCTTCTACTGATAATACAGAGACTGTCATGAGTCAGTTTATGGCTGAAGATGAGCGTATCCGCTATTTTCGTCATCCTGAAAACTTGGGTATCCCCCGCAATTTTGAGTTTGGATTACAACAAGCCAAAGGCAAATACTTCATCTGGCTTTCGGATGATGATCATTTACTTCCTGGGGTCTTGAGTCGCTATGTGGATTTTTTAGAAGCTCAGCCAGACTTCTCGATGGTGAGTGGGGCTATCGACTATACCGAGAATGGTGAAATTGTATCCCAAGAAACCAATATCGACTTGCAGCAATCTTCCGGCGCTTCGCGCTGTTTGGAGTATTATGCTCGGGTCAAAGAAGGCGGCATGTATTATGGCATGATGCGTCGCGATCTCGGACAACAATTGACCGTCGGACCGACCATCGGTAGTGATTGGCACTTCGTAGCGGGTCTGGCCTTCTTGGGTAAGATCAAAATACTAGACTTTGTGGGCTACAGTAAATCACGAGGAGGGGTTTCTAACGATTTCAGAGATTATGCGCGTAGTTATGGCGAAAGCGCGATTTGGGGATATTTACCCTTTGTAAAAATCGGTTTAGATGCCGCCGCCGAAATTTTGTATCGGGCCAAGGTTTACCGCAAACACAATGGCATCAGTCGATTGATAACTGGCTTAGGTGCGTGTTTCCTCGTTTTGGGGCATTATTATGGGATCACTGTACCTCGTATGGCTGCGGGCTGGATCTTGAGACGATTGAATATCAAGACTTTGAGGCAGCGTTCCCTTGAAAAGGTGAAGCTAGACTAAGGTGGATTTTGGATAGGAAATAATGTAAAAGTCTGATTATCAAATGCTTGTTCTTTGGCTTAGATCCAAAGAACCAAAAATCAAGACAAAAAAATGCTGCCGACTCTCTTTATCCCACGCCTCCCCCGCATTTTTGTCAGGCCAACGCCCTTTAAATGAGCCTTTGAAAGGGCGAAAAACAAAACTCAGGCTAGAATAGGTTTTTAAGTATAAAAATACTCCCGACCAGATAGCTGATCGGGAGTATTTTATATCTCTTAGTGGCACATTAATTCATGATTTCTATGCCATAGCGATCTGACATCTTCTCGGGGGTCCAAGCAGCTTGGTTTTGTTTCCAAAGCCCATCTAACTTATTCTTGTCTGCAAGCGTATCCATACACTGCCAAAAGCCTTGATGCTTGTAGGCATATAGTTCGCCGTCTTTTGCGAGGTTTTGTATCGGCATATGCTCAAACATATGCTTATCGCCTTCCGCTCCTTCTGGGATATAATCCAAAACTTTGGAGTCGCAGACAAAGAAACCACCATTGATCCAGTTACCTCCGCCTGTAGGCTTTTCGATAAAGGATTCTACTTGCTGGTTTTCTCCAATATAGGGTGCCCCATAACGTCCAGATACATCGACAGTGGTCATCGTGAGCATACCATCGTGTGTGTCGTGAAAGTCCATCAGTTTACTGATGTTGACATCTGATACCCCATCGCCATAAGTCAGCAAAAACTTTTCATCCCCGATATAGTCAGCAGCACGTTTGATACGCCCGCCAGTCATGGTATTGAGGCCAGTGTCGAGCAGCGTTACTTTCCAAGGTTCTGCGGTGCTTTTGTGGATTTGCATCGAGTTGTCGCGCAAATCAAAAGTTACATCGCTTCCACGCAGGAAGTAGTTTGAAAAATATTCTTTGATATAATCACCTTTATAGCCGCAAAGGATGATAAACTCATTGAAGCCATAAAAAGAATAACTTTTCATGATGTGCCACAGGATAGGGCGGCCACCGATCTCAGCCATCGGTTTAGGGATAACATTGGTGAGCTCGGCAAGTCTGGTTCCAAATCCACCAGCAAGAAGTAAAACTTTCATATTGGACCTTTAGCGGGATTAAACAATCTGTCAGCCCCAAAAGTACGGGAAATATGAATTTCTCTCAATCTCTTTGTTTTCAGTTTGCTAACATACACGTCAAACGGCTATTATTACCCCTTGAGCAGTTCTAAGACAAAAAGCTTCGGCGCCAAGCTTTTTGCATACTGGGAATCGTACCCACATCTAGGAAGCTATGTTGCCCAAATGATTTGACTTTGATATTGAGACCAGCTTTGATAGCTGCCAGCATGATTTCTGATAAATGTATCTCTGGTAGGCTAGGATCTAGCAATCTTTGCTGAAGATCATTCTTGATGAAAGTATGTAAAAACTCCGTGAAATTAGGCCCCCAGACCATATTGGTCCAAGCAAAGCGTCGCTCAGTCTTCGCGGGTTTGATCTGGATATCTATGATCTGATCTGTTTGCTCATCCCAAGCCACCATATCACTTTTGCTGGCTTCATATTCGTTTTCTACTTGATAAAGCCCTAATACGAGATCAGCCTCTGAGCTTTGGTGAAAGTCAACCAATTGAGCAAATACATCAGCAGGTTCGTAGATCATATCGGGAAAGCCTAACATGATTCTCGCATCTTTGACAAAAGGATAGGCTTGATCTATCGTATAGGGTACTCCATATAAGTGGCGGAGCATCAAGTAGCCAAAATCCATTTCCAAATCTTGCCCATCGCCATAATAGCTGGGAATGTCCCACTTCCCTTCGCGCAGGATGAAGAAGACTTTTTTACAGGCCGCCGCTCGATATTTTTCTAATAAATGCTCCGAAATAGCTTTAGGATAGCCGTCTGTGTCAAAGCCGACGGGGAAAATTTCTTTACTACAAGCCAGTTTGCCCATGCGTTTGGCGGAGCCACCTGCTGGGATAAGTCCGATTAGTTCCATATTTTTTGATTGACGACTACCCATGCTGGGAACGATACCCTTGGGTTTTTGTATCGATTTGATTTAGATTCTGAAAAGAAAACGAATTTATTACTGCTGCAAAATATGAACCGAAAAAGACTTTGGCTACTCTCAGGTCTTGGGGTAATCGTGATGATCGCGATCATTTACAATCCTTGGACTCTCAGTCCCGGCAAGATTGAACCCAAACTCGGCGCCTTACCTTTCCATTTATGGTTTGGGTTTTTGGCGATGCTGATCTTTGTGGGCTTGACCGCTTTAGGGGCTTGGGCCCATCCTACTCACCAAAATAAAGAAGAGGACTTATGATAGAGTGGTTGATGGTATTGGGGCCAATCTACATTTTGGTGCTCGCTACCTTAGCTTGGCGTTCGCGAGATGCGGACCAAAGCGAAAAAGAATTTCTCCTAGGTAATGCTAAACTCGGACTGATGGTTGGCCTTTTGACGACGGCCGCTTCTTTGTTCAGTACTTTCACCTTGCAGGGAATGCCAGATTTTTTTCGTCAACATGGTATCGCTTCATGGATATTTTTGGCGGTAGCTGATGGCGTGATGATCTTCGTGATCGTCTGGTTTGCCTTTTATCTCCGACGCAAGGTGTCCCAAAAAGGCTTTAGAGGCGTCGGTCCTTTGCTCAATGCCTGCTACGAAACTCCTTGGGCCGGTAGGATGTATTTTTTAGGGATATTTATCTTCCTAATTCCTTATGTCTCAATCCAAATTAAAGGTATTACGATCTTCTTGACGGCGGTATTTCCGGCCTTTATGCCTACTTGGGCTTGGGGATTGTTGATTGTAGGGATCATGCTTTTATACAGTGAGACAGGCGGCTTGAAGGCGATTATATTTGCTGATGTTATTCAAGCCGTTGTGCTGCTGGCCGTGGTTTGGATTATTGCGGTGGTTTGCTTGGACAAGATGGGAGGCGTTTCTGAGATGTTTCAACAAGTTGAACGCCAAAACGCAGCCTTACTCTCTTCGCCCGGTCCTAAAGGACTGTTAGGGCCTCAGTTTTTATTTGCTTCGATGCTGGCCATTGCCTTTGTGCCTATCACCCAGCCACATATTACGACTCGTTTGGTGATCATGAAGAGCATTAGAGAAACGCACCGCATGGCTATTGGAATAGGTGTTTTTGCGATTTTGGTGATTTTGCCAACGCTTTTTATTGGCTTCTATGGGGCGATAAATTATGCAGATTTAAGCACTTCTGATTTCCTGTCTCAAGTATTACTGTTTGATCAATTGCCTTGGGTGGCCGCATTGGCGGTAATTGGTTTGTTGGCGGCAGCGATCTCCACCAGTGATTCTCAACTATTTGCGATGGGTACGGAGTTCCGAGGCTTATTTGCTGAAGGAATCTCTCGTATGACCATGACTCGGCTTGCCATCGTGTTTTTTGCGGTTTGCGCCTTAGCGTTTTCCCAAATAGCGAGTGATGAACTTGCCCTTTTAGCAATCTCTGGCTTCTCCGGTACAGCCTTATTAGGACCCATGATATTGGTCGCCATTCTTACCGAACGACCACCAGCCAAATGGATGATTGTCGTAACAGGAGTTGGATTGATTTGCTTTTTGGGAAGTCAGTTTGGTTTGATCCCCAAAGCTTTCTTAGGCATGAATCTCAATTGGTTGATTGTGGCTGTATTAGGAGGCGTCGCCTTTTTTGCCGCTTCGCGGAACGCGCCATTTCGAACGAGTGAGAGCGAGGAGAAATCCAAGACTTCTCGATGAATTGTTTTGTTGCTTCGCGGAACGCGCCATTTCGAAGGATCCCGAAAACTTCGGGAGAAGAGAAATCCAATACTTCTCAATGAGTTGTTATTGCCGCTTTGCGGAACGCCTAGGTTTGGGTCGTATGCAATACGACCCTACTTATTACTTTCCAACAGTTTATAGGCTTTATGACGATAGTATTTGGGCCTGTCGTCTAGCCGGACGTGTAACCAATAGACTCCCATGCCCGCAGTACTCAGCCAGCAGGGCTTTGGACCCAAGCGTTCGCCAAGGGCATATGCTACCGACTGCCAAAAAGTAAGCAACTGCTGCTCGTCTGCTCTCCGGATAAAAGCCGCTAGTGAAGGATAATGGCCGCGTTCTGGCACAGGAACCGGTACAACTAAGCGTGCATTATTACCTAGATTGGGAAAAGAGACTACCGTCTTTGAGTCAGTATAATGCTCGGCGAAAGTATGTGGTTGGGCCTTGACTTGAGCTAGGTAAGCTGCCTCAATCAAGATAAATTCGTAAGGAGAGTCGAGATTGTCTTGAGTAAGCGCTGGATGCTCCCAAAAGAAGGCTTCATATTCAGATTGAGCGAGCAGTTGACAATAGAATCGTACAAACTCAAGATCGTTTTGCCATGCTTGGAATACTTCGCCAAAACTAAGAGGAAGCTCCTCTCTGAGGATTTGATAGATGATGCCTTTGCCTGATGGGGATAGATTAGTTCGGATTTGCCACATATAGAGAAACTAGTGTTTTTCAGTTGCGCTAAATTAAAAAACCTTACCCTCATTATAAGGGCAAGGTTTCATTATTGGGAAGCTAGTGTGTATTAGTTCATCACTTGTATCTTCTGAATACCAATTTTGTCTTGCTGAGTCACTTTGACAAAGTAAAGGCCAGCGCTAATGGTTGGAAGCTCGATGATTTGCTTGGTGATATTGCCCGCAATTTCAGTTTGCATGACAACTCTACCAGATAAATCAACTATTTCAATCTTACGAAGCCCGGCACTCGGAGCTGCAAATACTAGTGAAGTGAAGCGATTTACCTGATTAGGCTGAACTTTAAAGAGATTACGATCTACTAGAAGATCATTGATCCCTGTCGCAAAGCAAGGCATCGCATCTACGCACTGGGCGAATGCTGTACAAATTATCGTGTCGTTGGTAGTCAAGGATAGAAAGCGATCATTAAAATTGTTAGGATCAGCGCAAGCTTGACCGGCGATGTCTTCTTTACAGCTCCAGTCTCCACAGTTGCCGTTTAGAAAGGTATAGTGACTGGCGAAGTTGGCTGGACGGCTCAAAGTGACGGAGTAAATACTATCTCCATCTGGGTCAGTCATCAGATTGTCTCCCGGTGTACCAAAACCAGCACCACCTGCAATATAAACGCCTGTAGTATCTACCGTAAGGCCATGCATATCAATATTGAAGGTAATCGAAACCGAATCGATAGCAGTACAAATCGTATCAGTAGTACAAACGCCAAAACAGGTGTTGACAGTAGTGTCATTGGTGCTTAGTTGGATAAAGCGATCGTTAAAATTTGCTGGATCAGCACATGGCTGGCCACCAATTTGTTCTTTGCAGGAATAATCTCCACAGTTACCATTGAGAAAAGTATAGTGGCTATTGAAGTTATCCGGCTTGTTAATCGTAATAGAATAGATGCCATCTCCATCTGGATCAGTAAGCTCATTGTCGCCAGGAGAGCCGAAACCGCTTCCTCCGGCTATAAATACGCCTCCAGGATCAACCGTTTGTTGATTCATGTTCAGATTGAAGGTGAGGTCAACGTTCTGCCCGAAGGCAAAAAGCCCAAAGCATAAAGCTGAAATAGTAAGTAGACTCTTTTTCATTTTCTTTAATTTGAGTTTTGATTATGATAATGTGAAAATAGAAAACTACTTCGTTACAACGTAATAATCACCTACTACAAGTCTACTACACCCTGTTTATTGTTGGTCATATGCCCAAGATTATAATTTGTGTCTATTTGGCTTTGATATTTTTGCAAGTATGGGGAAAAACCGAGTTTCCTAGGCTTTATTTTGATCATCTTACCATTGATGAGCGCCTCTCTCATAATACAGTTTATTGCATCTTACAGGACCGAGATGGCTATGTCTGGGTTGGGACACAGGATGGCTTAAATAAGTATGACGGTTATACTTTTGAAGTATATCGTAGTAATGGACATCAGGCTTCGCAAGATGGTTTTGTCGGAAAAACTGTTGTGGCTATGCTGGAGGATAGGGCAGGGAATCTATGGGTAGGCACTCGGCAGTATGGACTCAATTTTCGAGATGCCTTGGGAGATCATTTTATTAATCTCCAAGCTGATTCCGCCTTTCTTGCAATCAAAGGATACGCGATATCGTCAATTATTGAAGATCGTAAAGGCTTAATATGGATTAGTACGGTCGGAGGAGGAGTGATGTCTTATGATCGGTTGGAAGGTCGTTCAAGACACTACACAGTTGAAAATAGCGGGCTCTCTGATAATCTCGCTTTCGATATAGCTCAAGACAAGGAGGGGAGAATTTGGGTTGCTACTGCAGGCGTCGGAATAAACTATCTCGATGAAGCTGCCGATGATTTCTCTATGATCGAAGGACTAATACAGGGCCAATCTAATATGGCGGGTTATCGGAAGTCATTATGCTTAGATGGCAATAGTTTGTGGGTAGGGGCTGAGGGTAGTGGTCTATACAAACTCGATATTCAAGATAAATCCTTTGAACACTTTGCCTATGAAAACGGTAAACTGGATCTTAGTTCAAATGGTATTAGAGATTTATACAAATCTGAAAACGGTCAATTACTTATCGCAACGGATGGCGGCGGCTTGAATGTGTATGATGAACTGAACGATTCGCTATACGTATTTCGGCATTCTTCCGAAAAAATCAATTCTCTAAATACGAATGCTCTTCTTTGTTTTGCCGGAGATCGATCTGGCAATCTATGGGTAGGGACCTTCAATGGGGGATTAAATGTCTATAAAGCACATAAAACTTGGTTTGAGTTTATTAGTCCTGACGATCAACCTTCTGATCAATTACAGAGACGTTCTGTTTTAGCCTTTTGTCAAAGTCATGATGAGAAGATTTGGGTGGGTACAGACGGTGGAGGTTTATATCAGTTTGAACCAACAGATAACACTTTCTCTCGATTAGTAATCAAAGACGATCCCGCCCTAGAGTTATTGCTCACTCAAATAGTAGCCAAAACGATCATTGAAGATAGTCGCGGAATGATTTGGATCGGGACCTTCAAAGAAGGTTTAATCCGTTATGATCCACAAAAGCAAACGATTGAGCAGTATCAGTACCAATTCTGGAATCCCAAAAGCTTGGGTAGTAATCTTGTATGGTCAATAGACGAGGCAAAAGATGGTCAACTTTGGATTGGTACTCTTGGTGGTGGGCTAAGTGTTTGGGACCCTAAGGCAGATGACTTTACTGTTTATCGCCCTTCTGACTCCAGCGCTAGTACTTTGGCGGATGTTGACATCATGGCAGTATTGGTGGACTTAGATGATAATGTATGGATTGGTACTGGCGATAAAGGCTTGAACCTTTGGGATGACGCAAAGCAGGAATTTCTGCATTTGAATAATAATCCTGAAGATTCACTTTCAATCAGTAATGATGAGATAAGAACCATTTTTCAGGATAGTAAAGGGGAGATTTGGATTGGTACAGAGGGAGGAGGCCTAAACCATTGGTTAGGCAATGGCAAATTTGAAAGAATAGATGCTGAAGATGGTTTGATTGGCAATAATGTAATGAGCATTATTGAGGATCAAGATGGGATGCTTTGGATTACGACCTTTAATGGTATCAGTCAATTAGACCCCAATACTCATAACATCCGATCCTTTGATTTTAGGGGAGGCAAAAACAGTAACCAGTTCAATCAATTGGCCTCGATATGTACAAAAACAGGGATTTTATACTTTGGTGGGATAAAAGGACTTAATCTGATACATCCAGCTCAGCTAAAGGAAACAGAAGAGGAACCGAACATTCTATTCACTGATTTCAAAGTATTCAATCAAAGTATGAGAGTAGGTGTATTGGACGATGATCGTGAAATATTGCCTGCTCCGATTGAGGTTGCGAAAAACATCTATCTAGACTATACTGATAATTCATTCTCCCTATCATTTGCTTCTACTGATTTCGTCAATCCTCAGGAAAACCAATTTGAGTATATGATGGAAGGCTTTGATGCCAACTGGCAACTTAGTTCTCTCGGTCAACATAGCGTTACTTATACTAATCTTACACCAGGGAAATATCAGTTTCGCTTGAGGTATCGCGGGCAGGAAGCGATGAAAATAATTCACATCAAACCACCTTTTTGGCAGACCACTTGGTTTCGTGTACTGACAATTCTATTGATAGTAGGTGGGATATTCTTATTTGTACTTTTCACTATCAGGCAGAGAGAAAGTTTACACAAGCAAGAAATGCTCAAAGCACAAGGGGAAATCTTAGGCTTGCAGAATGATAAGTTAGCAGCGACGGTGGAGGCGAAAAACGCTCAACTAATGTTTTTTTCAGTTCAAATGGCTCACAAAAACGAAATGCTGACTAACATTAAGACGCGCATTCAAGAAATTCAAGCGACTCCTTCTACCGCCCTTAAACAGTTATTAAAGCTCGTAGATCGAGAGCTGAAAAGTGAAGATTATTGGAGTGAGTTCAATCTGTATTTCAATCAGGTAGACAAAGATTTTTTGCAATCCCTTCAGGCAAGGCATCCAGACTTAACTCAAAACGACTTGAGAATTTGTTCCCTCATACGCATAAACTTGACCACAAAAGAGATCGCCTCGCTCCTAAATATCACGGTCAGAGGAGTAGAACAAAGTAGATATCGGCTTAAAAAACGCCTCAGTTTAGAGAGTGAAGATAATCTTCAAAAATATATCGTTGAATTCAAAGAAGAATCGAGTCGTAAATCCTGAGAGTATTAGTATGTTGATTTATAGTGGTTTATGGATATCCTTGTCGTAGTTGAGAGGCTTGTCGTAGTATTGTCGTATCCAAAATATATACGGCTTTTCCTATATTTAGTAATCGGGAAATCAAGCCCAACCAAATTCAATAAAGAAATCCATCTCTCAACTTAGTGTTATGACTAAAAAGTGTTTACTACTATTCATAGGCTGCCTACTTTTTTCGGGTAGTACCGTTTTCAGTCAAAACCTGACCTTATTGGAGACGAATGGCAAGGCTATTGTCAATGCCAATGGCGATACCATAATATTAAGAGGCATGGGGCTTGGTGGCTGGATGCTGCAGGAAGGCTATATGCTCCAGACGGCTGGCTTCGCCAACCCACAGTACCAAATTCGAAATACGATTGAAACATTGATCGGAACTGCTGCGACCGATGCATTTTACGATGCATGGTTGGCCAATCATGTTACTAAGGCAGATATAGATTCGCTGAAGTCGTGGGGCTTCAATTCGGTCAGATTGCCTATGCATTACAATCTTTTTACGTTAGCGATTGAAGACGAGCCTGTCAATGGCGTCAACACTTGGTTGACCAAGGGCTTTGTTATGACTGATAGTCTGATCTCTTGGTGTAAACAAAACGAAATGTATGTCATCCTTGACCTGCATGCTGCTCCCGGAGGACAAGGCTATGATGAAGGGATTTCTGATTATGATCCAACCAAGTTCTCTCTTTGGGAGAGCCCTGCCAATCAAGCCAAAACAGCTGCCCTTTGGAAGCAATTGGCCATGCGCTATGTCAATGAGCCTTATGTGGCTGGCTATGATCTTTTGAATGAACCCAATTGGAATCTCCCCAATGGCACGCTCTTAAGAGCTGTTTATGAGCAAATCACTGATAGTATCCGTAGCGTTGATACCAACCATATCCTCTTTATCGAAGGCAATTGGTTTGCCAATGATTTTACCGGCCTTACGCCGCCTTGGGACAACAAAATCGTCTACAGTCCGCACAAATATTGGTCGATCAACGATCAGGCTTCTATCCAATGGGTCTTAGATCTCCGCAACACTCACAATGTCCCTCTCTACCTCGGTGAAAGTGGCGAAAATTCGAACGTATGGTTTCGCGATGCGATTCGCCTCCTCGAAGACAATAATATTGGTTGGGCTTGGTGGCCGATGAAAAAAGTAGAATCTATCGCTGGACCGCTTTCAGTCGTCAAGGAGCAAGGCTATCAAGACTTACTCGATTATTGGAATGGCAATGGGCCTGCACCCTCTGTCGCGGTAGCAACCGCCTCTCTCATGCAGTTGACCGAAGGGCTAAAGATCGAAAACTGTGTCTATCAAAAAGATGTGATCGACGCGATGTTCCGTCAGGTCTATTCTGATGAGACTCGGCCTTACCGAACGCAAGATATCCCCGGTATCGTCTATACCACAGACTTTGATATGGGAGTAGTGGGCGAGGCCTATTACGACAATGAGGTCGCTAACTATCAGGTATCTACGGGTAATTTTACCTCTTGGAACAATGGCTGGGTTTACCGCAATGATGGCGTTGATCTTGAAAAAACTGAAGACCTCGTCAATACCAACGGTTATAATGTGGGATGGCTCGGTTCTGATGAGTGGATGCAATATGACATCAATGTAGCGGCTAGTGCAGTCTACGACATTGAAGTTCGAGTAGCTGCCAATGGTTCTAATGGTGAATTTCACTTGATAGCTGATGGCTCCGACATTACCAATTCAATCAGTGTTCCCAATACAGGCGGCTGGCAAGTATGGCAAACCTTGTTGGTGTCAGACGTGATTCTAGATGCTAATGATAACAAACTTCGTTTTTATGTTGATGCCGAAGGCTTCAATCTCGGTAGCTTGAAGTTTATCCAAAAAGGCGCGACTACTACGCTTCCCACTACTTATCAGTCAGCTGTTACCCTCGACAATCAGACTGTCCAACTCAGTGTCACCAAGCCCCTCAGTGGCCCCCTTCCCGCTAGCCCTGCTGATTTTGCCATTTTTGTTGATGGCAGCAATGTGCCGATTACTGCTACGACCTTAGATGCAAACAATAGTCGTATCATCAACTTCTCCGTCAATCACACTTTCAAGTCTAGTGAAGTAATCAAAATATCCTATACCGGCAATCAAATTGACGCTACCGACGGTACAAGTCTTAGCACCTTCAATCTTGAAGATGTTCAAAACACCATCGCCATTACTCATTCGGTTCCTGGCAAGATAGAAGCGGAGGATTTCTTCTCCCAGTCTGGTATTCAACTCGAAAATTCCAACGATACCGGAGGAGGACAAAACATCGGTTTCCTAGATTCTGGCGATTATCTGGACTATTATATCAGTGTCGGTCAAAATGGTACCTACAATGTCGAATATCGCACTGCGGCTGAAAGCGCAACTGGAGCCGTCCAAATGCAATTGATTGATCCTACCGGCGCTGTTACTATTTTAGATGATATTTCCTTTCCTTCCACTGGCGGTTGGCAGACATGGGCCACAACCACTAGCGAACTTGATTTGCCAGCAGGTGAACATCAATTACGCGTGCTGATTACTCAGCCACTTTTCAATATGAATTGGTACAATTTTACCTTTTTGACAGATATTGAGCGTCCCGCAGACATTTTGGCCTTTAGTCTTTTCCCCAATCCCAGTACGGGACTATTTCAGGTGGAGGCCAGCCTTGCTGAACGCCAGAACATAGAGCTAATCGTTTCGGATCTTTTGGGTCATCGCTTGATTCAAAAAGAGCTCACTCAAGTTTCTGCTGTGCAGGAACGCTTAGACTTGAAGGCTTTGCCTAAAGGGTATTATCTATTGACTATGCGTCTAGAAGATGGCAGCATTTATACGCAAAAGCTGCTCTTACAATAAAGCTTACTAACTACTGAAACTGAGCCGGAGGACAAGATTTGTTCTCTGGCTCTTTTTTTTTCCGCTTCGCGGAACGCGCCATTTCGAACGAGCGCAAGCGAGGAGAAATCTAAGACTTCTCAATGAGTTATTGTTGTCGCGTCGTGCGCTATCTGTTGAGGCGCAAAATCTTGCGCCTTTACAACTAGAGCCGATCTCTGAAATTGCTGGGCCTTTTTATTCTTGATTCTCTCCTCAGAGATTTTTTATGGCCTACTAGCAAGTACGCTTTGGAATTTGGCTTTTATGGCCTGAGTACCAGCGTTCTCGGAGAGAACGACTTCTTCCATAGGATCATTTTCAACATCAAAAAAACGTCCACCAGCATACAATTTCCACTTCGTGTCTTGCACCCATCTTGCGTTTTCAAACTTTCCCCAACGCGGCGCATAATCACAAAAAATATAATCACGCACACTATCCGCTTGTCCTAGTAACTGCGGATAAAAACTCAACCCATCGAGTTCCGGATCTTGTGGAGGCGTGGTTCTGCTTGCTGCAACCAGAGTCGGGAGGAAGTCTGTAAAATCGACTAGGTTTTCGTTGACTTGATTGGCTTGAATATGATCCGGCCACCAAGCGATCATCGGCACATGAGTACCATCTCTGAGTGGTAGACCTTTCTTCCCTTGTATTTCTTGCCCCTGCCAACGGCTACTTACGTCTCGATCGGTACCATTATCTCCAATAAAAAGGACGATGGTATTCTCTTGTCTAGCTTTGATCTGTTCTAACAATCGCCCTATCATTTTATCCATATAGGCCACGTTCTCCGCAAAATATCGTGCTTCGTTCTTTTTATGCAATGAGTCTATTGGATACTCTCCGCTATTATCTGGGGTTGGTCTGAAGGGATCATGTGTCAATGCCATCGGAAAATATGCTAGATAGGGCCGATCATCCGCTGCTTTCATAAAGTCTTGCAAAAAATCCACAAATAGATCTGGTCCATACTCACCCTTTAAAACTTGGTCTTTGCCATTGATATTGAGGTGTGGATCTTTAAATCGGGGGCCTGTTCGCTCCTTCACTTGCCAAAGGCAGTATTCATCAAATCCCGCTTGCGCTGGTAGGCTGCCGATACGACCGCTAATTTCTCTTTGCCTGGTATTGCCAAAGAGTTGCCATTTGCCAGCAATTGCAGTTCTATAACCTGACTCACCCAAATAATCGGCAAAAGTCTGTTCCGTAGAGTCTAGCTGCCCAAAGGCAAAATAATTACGATCATTATACTTCCCCGTCATCAACTGTACCCGTGAAGGCGTACAGAGGGGCGTCGAATAGCAATTGGTAAAACGCATCCCTTCCCTCGCCATTTGATCCAAGTTGGGCGTTTGATAGGATTCTCCACCGTTTACAGCGAGGGTTTCGTATCCAAGATCATCTGCCATGATGAGCACTATGTTTGGGCGTTCCGCGTCGCGGTAACGCTTCCACTCCGCCTCTATCGCCTCTACATTAGGACTACCATCGTGAGTCAAAATCCGATACTTGGAGACTAAGGTATCGCCCGGTCGTAGTATGAAGCTATCCAACACCATCGGCGAAATGCTAAAATAAGGCATCACCGGATGGGTACGCACGGGTTGAGGAAAGCGAAAATTGTCTGGATGACCCATCACTACTACCCCTACCGAGTCTCCCCCTACTTGCCCGTGAAAACTCAGCCACTCTGGCCGACTATGATTCGCTTCGATACGGCCTTTGCCCTCACTACTGAGAAAACCACCCTTGCCGACTTTACCGATATAATTTACTTCGGCTCCTTCTACTTGCTTAAAGTGATGATCGTTCCACTCTTCATTAGCCCTAAATCCGAAGCCGCCATACAGATACTTGCGGGCGATGATGCTATCCGTTCCCGCAGGGTAGAGATAAGAATGAAAATCCACCACATTAAAGGAACCTCTTTGGGTCGCACTTACTTCCCAGCGTTCGCGCAGCGCAACGATCGTATCACCATCTTGTAATGCCAAATGCTCCTGCACACTCTCAAAACCTGTATGCGTGTCATTTGAAAACTGCTTACTGATTTCAACGGCTCTAATTGTGCCTGTCTCTTTATGTTGATTCCAGAAATCGGTAAACTTCCCTCTAAACTGAGTATTGACTAAGGCAAAAAACAACCCATGCTGATGGACATGACCTTCAGGGAAGCCTTCGGTGAGAACGTTCCCAGCAGGGGTGTAAAGTGGGTGGATAAAGCCCGATCTCTGATAATAATCCGGCAAACTATCGGCTGGATATTGGGTTACTAAATGATATCGGAGTATCTTTTTTCCCTGCAAACTAAGCGTGATACCTTCATCTAAATGGTTTGTATCTTCTCGTTTAGACTCATTTTGGCTAGGATTGCCGCAGCTAAAGATCAGCCAAAAGACGGGAACGGTTGTAAGGAGGATTCGCATTGTAATCAGTTTGAAAAACATAATTTACCCCAAAATTCGAAAGAATGAGGATTGATTTACTACTCACTTTAGCGGACATCGAAAAAGAGCTGGATGATTTCTGGCAACTTTCTGGTCAAAAAATCCGCTTGATACGCGATGATTACGATCGCAGCAAAGGCTCACCCGTATTTACGGAAGCTGGTCAATACACCAGTCGTGGTTGGACCGAATGGACCCAAGGTTTTGAATATGGTTCTGCCATCTTGCAGTTTGATGCGAGTGGCGATACTGAATTTTTGGAGTATGGTCGTAAAGCCACGCTCGAAAAAATGGCTTCTCACGTTGGGCATTTTGGGGTGCACGATCATGGCTTCAACAATGTCAGCACCTACGGCAATCTGCATCGCCTCATGCAGGAAGGCAAAATTCCCGCCAATGACTGGGAACGCAACTTCTATGAGCTAGCACTAAAACTATCTGGTGCCGTGCAAGCTAAACGCTGGACTGAAATTCCCGGTGGAGGCTTTGTGCACTCTTTTAATGGGCCTCATTCTCTCTTTGTCGATACCATTCGCACCATGCGTGCTGTAGTCTATAGCCATCAGCTAGGGCATGCCATCTGGCAAGAAAACGACCAGAAGGTCAATCTTTTGGAGCGCAGTATTTTGCACGCCAAGGCGACTGCTAAGTATGTCATTTTCTATGGCGAAGGACGGGATACTTATGATGTTCCTGGACGGACAGCTCATGAGGGGGTTTTCAATACTGTCGATGGCGCTTTTCGCTGCCCGAACGCTCAGCAAGGCTTTTCTGGCTTTACCACTTGGACCAGAGGTTTGGCTTGGGCCATTACTGGCTTCGCCGAACAACTAGAATTTTTGCAGACGCTGGATGATGCTGAATTAGCCGCATTTGGTGGACGCGCAGAGATAGAAGGGATTATGCTCAAAGCCGCCAAAGCGACTGCTAATTTCTATATCGAAAATACTGCTTTAGATGGCATCCCTTATTGGGACACTGGTGCACCCAATCTGCATCAGATGGGAGATTATCTCAACCGCCCTGCGGAACCCTATAATGACTTTGAACCAGTGGATAGCTCTGCGGCAGCAATTGCCGCTCAGGGGCTATTGCGCTTGGGACGTTATCTCGGTGGTATCGAAGGGCAATCGTTTTGGCAAGCCGGATTGACGGTAGTGAAGCGTTTGCTCGAAGAGCCATACCTCTCTACTGATCCGACTCATCAAGGCCTGACTTTGCATAGCATCTATCACCAACCCAATGGCTGGGATTATGTACCTGAAGGCAGCAAAATCGCTTGTGGGGAATCTAGTATGTGGGGCGACTACCATATGCGTGAGGTGATGCTTTACCTCACTAAATTGATACGTGAAGAACCTTATTACACCTTTTTTGGTGGCTTGAAGCATGACTGATCTCTCCCAACTCTGCGTCCATACGATCACGATGAAGCAGTGGTCCTTGGAGCAATCGATCGAAGCGTTCGGCAAGGCCGGTATCGGCGGCATCACTATCTGGAGAGACGCCATTGGCGAACGCTCCCCTGAATCCGTAAAAGCTTTGCTCGATGAGCATAATCTATCCTTGACCTCTTATTGCCGAGGGGGATTTTTCCCTGCTTTGACTGCGTCAGAACGCCAAGTCTCCATTGACGACAATCTCGCGATGATCCATGAGGCGGCTGCTTTAGGCGCTCCGCTGATCGTCTTGGTTTGCGGTGCTGCTATCGGTCAATCGCTCGAAGAATCACGCGCACAAATACAAAGCGGTATCGAAGCACTCCTGCCATTGGCCGAGGAGCTGGACGTCAAACTGGCTATCGAACCGCTACATCCGATGTACGCTGATACGCGCTCGGCTATCAATACTTTAGCTGCTGCCAATGATATGACTGAAGCCATTAACTCTCCATATGTGGGAGTAGCAATCGATGTCTATCATCTATGGTGGGAGCCTGGTTTAGAAGCCCAAATTGAGCGTTGTGGGAAGCACGGAAACATCTTTGCTTACCACATCTGCGATTGGAAAACGCCTACAAATGACCTTCTTCTTGACCGTGGGTTGATGGGAGAAGGTTGTATCAATATTGATCAAATCACTGGCTGGGTCCGTAATGCAGGCTTTAAAGGCCGCTCCGAAGTCGAAATCTTTTCTACCGAATATTGGTCAAGACCCGCCGACCAATGGTTTGAACAAATCCTCACTGCCTCCAAAAGTCTCAAACAAATATGAAAGTTCACCGCATTGGTATCATTATGAACGGCGTTACAGGCCGTATGGGTAAAAATCAGCATTTGCTGCGTTCTATAGTACCTATCATGAAGCAAGGGGGCGTGCACATCAGCCCTGATGAAGTTATCATGCCCGATCCTATGTTGGTCGGACGCAATGCTGCTAAACTCAAGGCGCTTTGCGAAATGACGGGTATTCAAAAGATGACGACCTCGCTAGATGAGGCGCTTGCTGATCCCGATATGCATATTTATTTCGATGCTCAAACCACAGGGCGAAGAGCAGATGCAGTCAAACAAGCGGCAGCAGCGGGTAAGCACGTTTATTGCGAAAAGCCTACTGCGGTTAGCCTAGCGGATGCAATGTCGCTTTATGAATTTTGTGAAGCCAAAGGCATCAAGCATGGTGTGGTGCAAGACAAACTCTTCTTGCCGGGATTAGTGAAGTTGAGACGATTGATAGAGTCAGGTTTCTTTGGTCGCATCCTATCGATCAGAGGCGAGTTTGGCTATTGGGTGTTTGAAGGTACTACGGTCCCTGCCCAACGCCCAAGTTGGAACTATCGCGCTGCAGATGATGGTGGTATTATCTCTGATATGCTTTGTCATTGGCGCTATGTACTGGATCGGACATTTGCACCTGTGAAGTCTGTTTCTTGCCTTGGCGCAACGCATATCCCTTTACGAGTCGATGAAAATGGTAAGGAGTATGTCGCTGATGCGGATGATGCAGCTTACGCTACTTTTGAATTAGAAGGAGGCATTATCGCTCACTTCAATTCTTCATGGACGGTACGTGTACGTCGTGATGATTTGCTGACGCTACAAGTAGATGGGACGAAGGGTTCAGCCGTGGCGGGCCTCCGAGAATGTGTCACCCAAGCCTATGGCAATACGCCCAAACCAGTTTGGAATCCCGATATGCCTCAAGATATCAACTTCATGGAAGGCTGGTTGCCCGTTCCGGATCAGGAGTCATACGAGAATGCCTTTAAAGTACAATGGGAGCAGTTTTTGCGCTATGTAGTCAAGGATGAACCCTTTATTTATGATTTGCTCGAAGGAGCTAAAGGCGTACAACTAGCTGAGTTAGGCCTTCAAAGTTGGAAAGAAAGACGCTGGTTAGACGTGCCTTCAATTGAGCCAAAAGCATGAGTGTGAAAACAGCTTTCATTACTGGAGGAACGCGAGGCATAGGCTTAGGGATCGCTGAGATATTGGCGAGTCGAGGCTACCAGCTAGCGCTTAATGGGGTGCGTTCTGCGGAGCAGGTCGAAGCTTTGTTAGAGCGTTTTGCGAAGCAAGGCACCAAAGCAATTTACGTCCAAGGCGACATCGGCAGTAGCGCTGATCGCGAACGCATGGTCACGGAGCTTAAGTCCAAATTGGGACGTCTCGATTTATTGGTCAACAATGCTGGGGTCGCTCCTCGCGAACGCAATGACATACTCGATGCGAGCGAAGAAAGCTATGATTGGGTGATGAATATCAATCTCAAAGGCCCTTATTTTTTGACCCAAGCGATTGCCAAGTGGATGATAGAGCAGAGTAGGGCAGAGGAGGGTTATAGCGGCACGATTGTCAATATGTCTTCGGTGTCGGCTACGCTGGCTTCCGTCAATCGGGGCGAATATTGCCTCAGTAAAGCAGGAATTGGCATGGCTACCCAGCTTTGGGCGACGCGTTTGGCGGAGTACGGTATCTCTGTATTTGAAGTGCGTCCGGGCATCATCGAAACTGATATGACTAGTGGCGTCAAGGAGAAGTATGACAAGCTATTTGCCGAAGGATTGAGTCTGCAAGCCCGTTGGGGAACGACAGAGGACGTCGGTAAAACCGTAGCTGCCTTAGCCAGTGGGGATTTTCCTTATTCTACGGGACAAGTGGTGATGGTCGATGGTGGAATGACGATTGGGCGATTATAGCATATCGATGCATTTTTGGATTGCTTGCTTTGTGGCGGTTAAGGCATCTGCATCCTCCATCTCATTGAGTTTTTGGTTGAAGGGCTCCGCCCGAACGGGGCCGTCATAGCCTAATATCACCAGTGCTTCCAAAAATGACTTGATATCAATCACTCCGGTCGCGCCGGGTAATTCACGCTTATTGTCAATCTGCTCATCTGGGCCTAGTTCCAATCGTGCATCATTGATGTCCACGGCGACGATTTCCTCAGCGCTGAGACTGAGTAAGTCGGCTTGGTTTTCGCCTGCACAGTACCAATGAAAACTATCTAAAACAAAACCCACATTAGAAGCGTCAATGGCAAAGATGAGTTCTCGCAGCTCGGTCATCGTACGAATAAAGGAATATTTTTCGCGTGCCATGGTGGTTTTGGGACCAACATACTCTAAGCCAAGCTGTATCTCATAATGTTCCAAAACTGCCGCTACTTCTCCAAGATAATCTTGATGCAGTTTGAAATTTTGGCGATAAGTACGATCTGCGTGGGTGCACAAGACCCAAGTATGCATGCGCGTTGCGCCTACGGACTGGAGTGCTCTTGCCCGTTTGGGCAAGAGAGCCATGTCTTCGCGAAAGCGTTTTTCGCCCTTACGAAATTCCAAAGGCAAGCCTGCTGATCCCCAACTCAGGGCGGAATCTGCCATTTTACTCAGGTAGCTGGCTTTTTCCTGTGCCGACCAGGCGATGATCGAATCTGGATAAGGGGCAATGGCATCATAGCCAAACTCAGTCGCCATTGTAAGCAAATCTGTTTGGCTGGCCTGTACGCCGATATTACCAGTTTGCAGGCTGATTTTGAACTTGACTTTGGGCTTGTTTTGCGCCCAAAGTTGTGGTTGGATCAGACTGATACTACCCGCTAAGGCACTAGATTTGAGAAAATGGCGTCGAGATTGCATCCCGAATGATACTCAAATTGCCTGATGATAAAAAGGCTGCAAGACCATTTCAGAAACGACACTAGAGCTAGGCTGCTGACACAAAAACCAAATCGAGCGTGCTGCTTCTTTAGGAGTGATCATTTTGTCATGTGGTACACGAAGGTCAATATCGTCCCAAAAAGCACTGTTAACGCCGCCTAGATAGATATTGGTGATGCGAATTTGCGTACGTTTGAGTTCTTCACGGACAGATTTGAGCATACCGTTGAGGCCGTATTTGGAGGCCGCATAAGCTGCTGCGCCTGCCATGGGAGTCTTTCCTAGTACGCCTGGGATATTGATGATCAAGCCTTGCTTAACGGCTTTCATTGCGGGGAGAAAATACTTTAGGAGGAGAAACGGACCGACCAAATTGGTATTGAGGGTACTCTGAAATTCCTCAAGGCTTAGTTGCTCTACATTTTTGATGACACCTATGCCAGAGGCATTGATGAGGATGTCGAGCTGGCCGACTTGGCTTTGGATATTGTCAGCCATAGCAATGATGGCGGCTTCATCAGTGATGTCTAAGGGGAAGATTTTGTCAGCGGAGAGATTGAGTTCTGAAGCTAAGGCTTGGAGTTTGCTTTCGTCCCGACCGCTGAGATAAATATGTCCACCGGACTGCTTGATGAGGCGGGCGGTTTCGCTACCGATATCGCCTGTAGCACCGACGATGAGGACTTTTTTATTCTGAATGCTTTGCATGTAAACAACTTTCCTTATCAACCAAAATAGGGGAGGAGTTGTTCGGCGAAGCCGGGAAAAATTCAAGAATGTCGAATAAAAAATGCCAATATTGAACATCCAAGTAATTTCTACTTCTACATTCAATATTGGCAATCGACCATGATTATCCCCTAGGGCTTCATCTCGATATACTTCAAAAACTCAGCTCTTACGTCTTTGTCTTTGAACTTGCCGAGGTACTCAGCTGTGATAGTGGAACTGCTAACGTCTTGCACACCGCGTGAACTCACACACATATGATTGGCGTCCATGACGATTGCGATATCATCGGTGTCGAGGGCACGCTTGAGTTCTTCCGCTATCTGGCGAGTCATACGCTCTTGCACTTGTGGGCGGCGAGCATAATACTGAACAATGCGGTTTAACTTAGACAGGCCTACTACTTTACCGGTTGAGATATAAGCGATATGGGCTTTGCCGTAGATCGGTACGAAATGGTGCTCGCAGTTAGAAAAGAAAATGATATTCTTCTCTACCAGCATTTCTTTATACTGATACTTATTATCAAACATGCGTACATCGGGTTTGTTTTTAGGGTCTAAGCCACTAAAAATCTCCTTGACATACATCTTAGCTACACGTCCGGGGGTGCCTTTGAGACTATCGTCGCTTAGATCCAGCCCCAGTATCTCCATAATGTGGCGAAAATGACCTTGAATCAAATCAATCTTCGTCTCATCATCCAATTCAAAGGCGTCGGGTCGCAAAGGAGTATCGGTTGAAGTTGCGATGTGCGACTCTCCTAATTCCTCATCATGACCGTGTTTCCCTTGGTGGTGGCCATTGCCGTTAGCATGGCCATTTTCCCCATTAAGTGGCAGGGAACTCCACGAAGTTTCGTTCGGTTTCATATAATCTTACAGTTAATTCTAATTTAGCATCTAAATGCTCACGTAATATCTCCCAGATGACAATGGCGATGTTTTCTGCGGTGGGATTTAGATTTTTAAACTCTTCAGTGTCGAGATTTAAGTTTTGATGATCAAAGCGATCTAGTATCTGTTCCTGCATTATGTCTTTCAACACTTTCATGTCTACGACATAACCAGTACGAGGATCAACTTCCCCTATTACTTTTACGGTTAAATCATAATTATGGCCATGGAAATTGGGATTATTGCACTTTCCAAACACTTTTTGATTGGTGGCATCATCCCAGTCCGGATTGTGTAGCCGATGCGCGGCATTGAAGTGGGCTTTACGAAATACAGCAACCTTTTTACTCAATTTTAGAGGCTTTGAATCATTTTCTTAGGGTTTATCAGGTCCCTCCCTGTATTCGACAATGCTCCAAACAAGCTCATAATTTGATTTGTTCAGTATTAGGACAAAAAACTTTTAGCAAAGTCATTGGTTATCAGCTGTAGAATACAAAAAATAGACGAGGAATACAGCGAAACAAATGAGTGAAGATATTGTAGTGATTGGGAGTGGTATGGCAGGGCTAACCGCAGGCTGCCTACTCGCGAAGGAAGGCCATAAGGTAAAGCTCATTGAACAAAATTGGTTACCTGGAGGCTGCTCTAGCTCTTACCCTCGTAAACAATACATTTTCGAAAGTGGTGCCACTACTTTAGTAGGCTTAGATGAGCATATGCCGCTCAAATATTTACTTGATACTACGGGCATTCAGCTGCATCCTACAGTTTTAGAGGTGCCCATGCGTGTTTATCTCAAAGATGGTAGCATGCTCACTCGATACCAAGACCTTGATCTTTGGATTGCAGAAGCGGAGCGGGTGTTTGGACAAAAAGGACAGCGGGAATTTTGGGAATACTGTTTTAAGATTAGCCACTTTGTTTGGGAAACCTCTCTAAAGCAAAGAGTTTTCCCCCCTTCTAAGATGATTGATCTATGGCATGCCGCCATCAATTTTCGTCCCAAGCAGTTGAGTTTTGCAACGCTGGCCTATCAGTCTATGGATAGTCTATTGCGAAAATACGGTCTTAGAGACAACCAACTTTTTGTAGACTTCGTCAATGAGCAATTATTAATCACCGCCCAAAATCGTCTCGAAGAAGTTAATGTGCTATTTGGGGCGACGGCTCTTTGTTATACCAATTATACCAACTACTATATGCCGGGCGGACTGCTCCAATTGGTAGATCCGCTGGTCATGTATATCGAACGCCTAGGTGGAAGTGTGTTGTTGCGTGAAACGGTGGAGAAAATCGTTCCGCAAGGCGGGCAATATCAAATCATCACGGACAAAGGCACGCATGAAGCAAAGGCCGTTGTCTCTTCGATCCCGATTAATAATACTTTGCCTTTGTTTAAAGAGGGTGATGTGAAAAGCGGGCTGAGTAAAAAGGTGATGCAATCAAAAGAGTTGAATAGTGCCTTTTCACTTGGCTTTGTCGCCAAACGTCATCGTGAATTTGATTGCTTGCACCATCAAGTACATCTAGATACTCCTTTGCCGCAAACGGGTTCCGATAGCATTTTTCTGAGTGTTTCGCATCCTGATGATACTTTGCGTTGCGGGCCAGATGAATTTGTGGGCTCTGTCTCAACGCATGTGCATGATCCGGCCAATCATCCGATCACCGATAAGGCAGCCGTTATTGAGGCGATATATCTGGCCCTAGAGAAAGAAGGGCTGCTTGATCGAGATAAATTGATCTTTGAACATGCCTCTACTCCTGGTTCTTGGCACAAATGGACCGCTAGAGAATGGGGTTTCGTCGGCGGTTATCCGCAGTATATGGATATCAAGCCTTGGCAAATGCTTGATGCTCGTCTGGATGGCAAAAAAGCTTATATCTGTGGGGATAGTACTTATCCTGGACAGGGTATTCCCGGTGCATGCCTGAGTGGGATTATTGCCGTTGCAAAGATGAAAGTCGATGGAGTAGTGTAAATTAGCGCTATGTTCAAGTCGCGCATCGCACCAACTCCTAGTGGCTACCTCCATATCGGTAATGCCTGCAATTTTTTGCTGACTTGGCTTTGGACTCGTGCCGAGAACGGTCAATTACTCCTCCGAATAGATGATTTAGATCGTTCGCGTAAGCGGCCTGAATATGTAGAAGACGTATTTGAAACCTTGGAGTGGCTTGGGATTGATTATGATGAGGGACCAACAGGACCATCAGATTTCGAAAATAATTGGTCGCAGCATTTGCGCTTAGAGGCTTATGCAGAAGCGCTGGATGTGCTCAAAGAGCAACGTTTATTATTTGCCTGTGATTGTACGCGTTCTCAAATATTGACTCATGCTGAGAACGGGCAATATGCTGGGCGCTGTCGTAAACGTGAGTTAGCCTTTGAGGAAGGCATTGTTGCATGGCGTATCAAGACAGGGCTTGAGTCCGAGGCTCATTGGCAGGATGTTTGGCTAGGCAAGCAAAGTCTAAATGTCTCCCAAAAGATGTGCGATTTTGTCATCAGGCGAAAGGATCAACTCCCTGCCTATCAGCTCGCTTCGGTTGTGGATGATACTATATTTGGAGTCAATGCAGTGGTCAGAGGAGACGACTTATTGCACTCTACAGCTGCGCAAATATGGTTGAGTCAATATCTACCCAATGCTGATTTAACTGCGATTCGTTGGGTACATCATCCTCTTTTACAGGATACAAAGGGCCTGAAATTATCTAAGTCTAAGGGGAGTCTTTCTATCCAATCGATGCGTGGCCAAGGAGCCTCTCCGGCTACTGTTTATCAAGCTTGTGCTGACTTAATGGGCTGGTCAGGAAGTTTTTTTTCCTTGCAGGGGTTACTTGATGCATACATTCAGCGTCCGAAATTCACCTATTAGGGTACGAAATCGGCTGGCTAGTCTGTTTTATACCTTGGAAATAGGCCTAAATCGTATTTTTACGAACTATTGAAATAGGTAATATTACCGTTCTAAACCTGCCAATTTGAATAAGGGGAACTTTTTTGCCCATTTGCTCTGTATTCTTCTAATGCTTGCTTTAAGCCCTTCTTTACTACCCGCTCAGTCAATGAGTGAGGAAGCACAAAGTCTATACCCCAATAATTTAGATATCATCCTTGCAAAGATTGATTCAGTTCGGGCTCCGAAATCTGAGGGCTTGGTCTTTGTTAGGGTTTGGGTGGATGAATTACAAAATTTTGAAAGATCAGAAGTATTGGCTAGTACCAATACCGAACTCGCGACTTGGGTGAGACAGTATGTACCATTGATCACTTGGACAGCTGTTATTGCTATCGATAGTTGGTATGACCTTCGGCTTGAGTTTCAGCCTATTCCAGATACTAGTCTGCCAATGGTCGAGGGATTGAGTCCAAAGTATTTTGATTCATGGATGCCAGTAATCCCTGCGCTAGAAGCCTCTCAAATTGCACATTCGCTTTATCAGCCTAGTTATATCAGTATCGATGATAGTGAGTTAAGACAGCTTAGGCTACAGATCGAGGGGCCTAGTTTGCTTGTCGATAGTCCCGATTATTTGACACTTCCTTTGCTTCCCGTGCCGGAACGCATTTACCCATATCTTTCATTAGAAACGGAGGATTTGACATTCCTCGAGGCCTTCCCTTTTGATGATACTCTACTTAATGTAGATATCCTAGGTCCTTCTTTGGTCTTGATGGATATTGAACCGATTCAATTGGCTTATATGCCATTGGATTGTGAGGAATTGTCTGCAATAAAGGAAGCATTGACCTTTACTCAAATGAGTATTGCTAGTCTCCAAACTCCCGAAATACCTACTTTCAGGATCTCCCAATATGCCTTGCGATATATCCCACTCGAAACAGAGGATATTGTCTTAATGAAACCAAGAGGGTACAATAAGCTTTCTAATCTGAGTTCAGATCCGATCCTTCCGGCAACGTTTTCGATTGAAATCGAGCCATATCAACCCGCATACATTGAGTTGGAAACCTATGGTTTGAACTATATCAAAGGCATTATACGACCATCAAGTACTTTACTCGCAAGCCCCGATTTACCGTCAGCTGTCCCTTTAGAAAGAAAAGCTTACCAGCTGAAGTACATTGCGCTAGATTGTTCAGAACTAGCTCCCATTATACGGAGATATAGTCAGCAATCCAGACTCAGTGCATATCCAGTCCTGCCGGCAACCATCCTGTTCGAAACTAAACCATATCAAGCTTCATACATTGGGTTGGAGACAGATGATTTGACCTCGCTCAGAGACGTCAAGTTTCCATCAGTCAATTTGCGCTTAAGTCTTGACATACCTTCAGTTGCCTTATTGGAGAGAACTCCTTACCAATTGGAGTACATTGGATTAGACTGTTCAGAACTATCTCCTATTAGCCGAGTCTTAACTCAAAGCTCACGACTTGCCTCTCTTCCAGCCATATTGGAAGTCGAAAACTTGAGGATAAGCGTTCCCGGATGGAGTCTCCCTTATATAGCCTTAGATAGTGATGAACTAGATTTTGTAGCGAAGCTGATCACAAGCGAAACAAGTATTGCTGAATCTGTACGAAATGATATACCAGATTGGCGAGCACCTGATTTTGTCATAAATGAAATTTTTGACCCTATTGATACCAAAGGATTAAATCCCTTAATCGAAAGGTATTTTGGATTGAGCGCTCCTCGTATTCATGCACTAACTTTTAGGGTTGAGCTCCCCGAATTTCGTTTTCGAACTTACCTAGATACGGAAGAACTTTCGCCAATCAATTTGAATCCTCCCTCAAGTGGCTTATTAAGTTCTGAATTAGTCCAAAATCTAGATTGGCGACCTAGAATGCCTGTTTCTCAGTTTGATTTAGAACGAGCGATTTCAATTCCTTGTATGCCGGAGATCGCGATATTTCCGGAGAATATGCAAGAGATATTAGACCTGATTCCTTATCCCGAAACGGCTCGTAAACTTGAGCTAGAAGGTGAGGTTCGTTTTAGAATATGGCTCGATGAGGAGGGACATTATCTCAAGCATGAAGTAATGGAAAGTTTGCCTTACCTCACTCGACTTTGCGAATATTTATTGCCGGACGTCGAGTATTTGCCCGTTTTGCTTCATGGCAATCCAGTACCCTTTAAGACGGAGATTACATTTTACTTCGACATGAATCGCGGCGATCCCTCCCAATGTCATCATCAGGATACGCGGGTTACAGACGATGAGTTTTCTAACTAGCTGACTTGGCTCACGGGTAATTTGCGATCCACTTTCTTGATCATTCCGCTGAGTGCCTTTCCTGGGCCGACTTCTACAAATTCACTAGCACCAGCAGCGACCATATTTTGTACCGTCTGGGTCCAGCGTACCGAAGCGGTAAGTTGGGCGAGAAGATTGGCTTTAATCTCTGTTGCTTCTGTATGAGGAGCGGCATCTACATTTTGGTAGACAGGTATTTGCGCCTTGGCGAACGCTGCTTTTTCGATGCCTTCCGCTAGTTCTAGTCTAGCAGGTTCCATAAAAGGAGAATGAAAGGCGCCATTGACGGGAAGCTCTAAAGCACGACGCGCACCTTTTTCTTGAGCGATTTCAATTGCCTTAGCGATTCCTGCTTTACTTCCTGAGATTACTAATTGTCCAACTGTATTATAATTGGCTGGTACTACGATTTCGCCGTCGATAGAGGCGCAGATTTCTTCGACTACGGCATCTTCCAGCCCTAAAATAGCAGCCATAGTGCTTTCGGCTAAGTCGCAAGCCTTTTGCATGGCGTTGGCACGAATCGAAACGAGACGAAGCCCATCTTCAAAACTCAAAGCTCCAGCTGCTGTCAGAGCCGAAAACTCTCCTAATGAATGTCCCGCTACCATAGCGGCCCCATCCATAAGTTGATTGACTTTGGCGGCGACTACGGAATGGATGAAAATTGCTGGCTGAGTTACAGAAGTTCTTTTGAGGTCCTCGTCAGTACCCGCAAACATCAGCTCTTTAATATCAAAGCCTAGTATCTCATTTGCTTGTTCAAAAAGGGCTTTCGCTTCAGCAAAGTTGTCATAAAGTGCTTGTCCCATGCCGACAAACTGGGCACCTTGACCGGGGAATACTAATGCTTTCATATCTTGTAGTTTAGTTTTTCGTGCCGCAAGATTATGGAAATTTCACTCAAAGACAAAATTGTACTCCTCACAGGTGCCAGTAGAGGGATAGGGGCTGCTATCGCTCAGCAATTAGGAGATGCTGGTGCTACTCTCGCTTTACATTATGGGCGTTCCCAGAGGGAAACAGAAAAGCTCGCCGCCCAAATAGGAGGGGAGACACGAGCTTTTCAAGCAGACTTTCAACAAACGTCTGCCGTTTCGCAACTAGCTACAGATGTATTGACTCAATACGGTAGGGTAGATGTACTAATCAATAACGCAGGAATCGCCATCGCAGAAGAAGCAAATCTCTCACAAACCGAATGGCTATCTGCTTGGCAAACTACCTTGCAGGTCAATCTGGTTTCTACGGCGATCCTTTGTCATGCATTAATCCCTCAAATGAGTCAGAGGGGAGAGGGACGAATCATCCATATTGCTTCGCGTGCTGCCTTTCGAGGAGATACGCCTGAGTTTATGGCCTATGCAGCTTCAAAGGGCGGTATGGTAGCACTTAGCCGTTCTATTGCGAGGGGATATGGTAAGCAAGGGGTCAAATCCTTTGTAATTGCTCCTGGATTTACTCGGACAGATATGGCACAACAGTTTATTGATGAATATGGCGAAGAGTATGCCGTCTCTGATCTTGCCTTAAATAGCTTGACTGAACCTGAAGATATTGCTCCTACGGTGCTTTTTTTGGCTAGTGGACATATGGATCATGCGACTGGTTGTAGTATTGATATCAATGCTGGAAGCTATGTGCATTGAGTTGGCTTAATGTGAGATTGGTTTCGTTGGATGATTATTTCGGCAATTGAGAATATGTGGCTCACCTTGGTTTTTCCAACGTTCACATATTTAAAGCTGTCATTCATACATTCGGGATAGCTTATTAAACTGCATCCTAGCATTTTAGCCATTCACACAATAATCCAACCGTAACACAATGAAAAATCACATTTTTGTGCATCTCTTAATCGTTTTGCTCACTATCCCTATGAGCTTAATGGGCAAAGACAATTTTGAACAGGGAAGCATTACTCTTGTAGATGGTCAAATCCTAGAAGGTCTCGTGCGAACCTCTGATCCAAGGCATTTAGGTCAAGAAGTATTCTTTAAAAAATCCCAAGGTGATAGCGGCCAATTTTATTATCCGAATGATTTGAAAGGATTCTCCATGGGGAGATTTATTTATCGATCTGCGATAGTTGATCTTTTAGATAAAGAATTTGAAGCAATAAAGACGCAAGCCAACCCCAATCTAAAACCTAAAATTTTACAGAAGGAAGTATTCTTAGAAGTATTACTCCAATCAGATCTTAGTTTGTACTCTTACTTTGATGAAAACATTATTGAACACTTTTTCATCGAAAGGGAAGGGAAAGGCATTACTGCTTTATGGGTAATACGCTCTGAAAAAGGCTTGGTAAATAATCGTGATATTAGTAATGATGTCAGTACCACAGGGATTTGGGAATTAAGTCAAGTAGAGCAAAAAGAGAATTTTTTCCTTCTACAGCTAGGGGCAGAAATTAAGGATTGCCAAAGTACTTTAAGCGAACTCAAAAAGGTGAAGCTCGAAAGGAAATCTTTATTGAAGTTTCTCAACGCTTACCATGAATGCAATGCTCAAAGCTCACCTGAATATTTGACAACACGGACTCAAACTTTTCAGACCAATCAGGGGATCAATTTAAGTGGAAACATGGTGTTTACTGATTTTGTCAGTCCAAACCAGATTGGATTTCGAGATTATGAGTTTTTGGACAAGACTGAATTCACCCCTTATCTGCGTCCTACATTTGGTTATTTCGTGGAGAGAAGTTTACTGCCATTTCGATCAAAAATGAACTTTTATACTGGGATAAATATTGGAGTTTATCAAATTGGAGGCACTTATAAGCAAGGTACTGAGGAGGCTATCTCCCAGGGGAATTATTCTGACTTAAGCTTCAACTACTCCTCAGTAGATTTACGGATTCCGGTGGCATTACGATACTATATTAACGATGCTGCCAAGGCCCGAATTTTTGTTCAAGCAGGATTGGATTTGATCGGATTTTTCAACGTTGAGAACCAGCTACAAAGTCAATCCTATCTCAGTTTCGAACTGCAAAAAGATGAAAGCATATTTGCAATATCTCCGACCCTTACTCGCATGAGCAATATTGGCGCACATGCAGCTTTAGGGGTCAATGTAGGTCGGTTTTATACGATGATTCGCGTCGCTAAAAATAGAAGCTTCACCTCCCGCCGTACTACTTTGGAGTCGAGTATCGAAGAAGTGAGTCTTTCTCTCGGTATCAAGTTGAATTAAAACCTGAACTGCAGATCTACGCGTTCGGCATCGCCTTGGACAATGGCTAGCAAGTTGTTACGGTGGGTCATGAATAATAGACCAAACAGGATCGCACTAAACACTAGTAGAGGAACAAACATCTCTGCATGGTGTTGGCGCGTAATCAGATAATACACCGGAATCGCTAATGCTCCAATCATGTAAGCAAGATTGGGATAGCGCGATATCAGATAAGCACAAAGAGTGATAATGATAAAAAGGGTACCCACTAGTGGCTGAGTCGCGATCAATATGCCTAAGCTAACGTGTATCCCTTTGCCACCTCGGAAGTGAGCGAAAACTGGGAATATATGTCCTAATACAGCCGCTAGGCCCAAACTCATCATGATAATGGGTAGCTCGATATCAGAGAAGATACCGTATTGATTATGAACAAAAAAGGCCAAGTTGGCGGCAATAAATCCTTTGCAAATATCAATCACTCGAACCACCAAACTGATATTCGATCCCATGATACGACTGACATTGCGATGGGAAGCACTGCCGCTTCCATGTTCGCGAATATCAATACCAAAAAACATCTTGCCAATTAATATACTGCTAGGAATAGCACCTATAAGATAGGCACCGAGCGTACATAAAAATATGCGAATAAATTCCATAAAGTGGTTTAAAACCAACACAATAAAAGGCGAGTCCAATTATTGTTTTTGTGAGTAGTAGTTTGATAGTTCCTTTATCGGAATATTAATTTAACTCTCTTTTTTTAGATTCCAATACCCCCCAAAGGTAATTAATTATTTACTATATGTTCGAAAAGGCCCCTAGATGATCCATCATCTAGGGGCCTTTGAAGTATTCTATTTGTGCATTAAGGCACTGATATACAATTTGATATCTTATTGAGCCATCACGCTTTCTCTCGTAAGCGGCATGTCATTCTTCTTGAGGATTTCTTTGGCCAAATTGATATAATTAATCGCTCCTTTGGAGCGAGCATCAAAAGCTAGAACAGGTAAACCAAAACTCGGCGCCTCGCTAATACGGGTGTTTCGATGAATAATCGTCTCAAAAACGAGATGCTGTAACTGAGTCCTAACGTCCTCTGCAACCTGACGAGAAAGATTCAAACGAGCATCGTACATCGTTAGCAAAAATCCTTCGTATTCAATCTGTGGATTGGAAGTCTTTTGAATATGACGAATGGTGTTGAGGAGTTTACCCAAACCTTCCAGTGCAAAATACTCACATTGTACAGGTACAATGACGGAATTAGATGCACTCAAAGCGTTTAGCGTGATAAGACCCAAAGAAGGAGAACAATCTAAAATGATAAAATCGTAATCATCTTTAACCTGTTCTAGCGCTTCTCTCACTAAAAAATAGCGGTTTTCGGCTTTGACGAACTCTACCTCAGCATTGATTAGACCATCATCTGCAGGGACGATGTATAGATTGGGAAATTCAGTCTCAAGGATCACATCTTTGAGCGTAAAAGCTTCTTCTCCCTCTGGCAGCGGTTCTGGGTTGACTAGTTCGGCCATAACTTCATAAAGAGAGTATTGAATGTCCTCTTTATCGATTCCTACGCCCATAGTGGCGTTGGCCTGGGGGTCCGCGTCAACTAGCAAAACCTTATATTCAAGTGCGGCTAAACTCGCCGCAAGGTTGATTGCAGTAGTGGTTTTTCCAACCCCGCCTTTCTGATTGGCGAGCGAAATGACTTTTCCCATAATGATTTGTAAGTTTGACTTTGCAAATATACAAAATTGACAACGATAAAAATCAATCTATTGCCTAACAAATTGTGTATAAGTGCGCTTTTTTGCTGCATGATATGGGCTGGTTGTGGAGAAACTGGGGGAGAAAATGTGGATAACTATAAGGTTTTCCACATGAATCTCGATGCTGGACTTACCACTCTAGACCCTGCCTATGCCCGTTCTCGCTCTCCAATCTGGATGACCGCCCAAATTTTCAATGGCTTAGTGCGACTGGATAGCAATCTTATTGTTCGCCCCGTTATTGCACATAGCTGGGATATTTCGGAAGATGGGAAGACTTACACTTTTCACTTAAGGAAGGGAGTCCAATTTCATAAGCATCCTCTTTTTTATGACCAACATCAATACCCTGATAGTACTCGTTCTGTCGTAGCTGAGGATTTTAGATATAGTCTCAGCCGTATTTTGAACCCAGAAGTAGCTTCTACAGGTAAGTGGGTTTTTACTGGCAAGATCGAAGGTTTAGAGGCGCATAAGGAGGACCCTACATTAGATATTAAGGGATTCGCTGCGCCGAACGATAGCACTTTTGTGATTCAGTTGCTCAAGCCCTTCCCGCCCTTTCTCGGTTTGCTCAGTATGCCTTATTGCTATGTAGTGCCTCGAGAAATCGCCACGCATTATGGACGTGATTTTCAACGCAATCCTATCGGCACTGGGCCCTTTCAGTTTTATCGTTGGACCGAAGGCCAAAGTCTAATCCTACATCGCAATCCTCATTATTGGGAGCAGGATGAGATGGGGCAACAACTACCTTACCTAGACGCGATTAAAGTGCGTTTTATCCCTAGTCGATTATCTGCTTTTATAGAGTTTGTGCATGGGAAACTCGATTTTATCGGCGATTTGGATGATTCTTATCGCGATGAAGTGCTCGAAAGAGACGGCGCCATTAAGGCGGCTTATGCTGATAAATACCAATTTATCTTCTCACCTCAACTCAATACCGAGTATCTGGGTATCCAAATTGACCCCAATCTTGATATCACCAAGGATCATCCTCTGATGAATAAAAAGATCCGAATGGCCCTTAACTATGCCATCGATCGGCCTAAATTAGTACGCTTCCTCCTCAACGGTATGGGCTATCCTGCTGAATCCGGTTTTATGCCCAAAGGATTGCCTGCCTTTGATCCAGAAGCGGTACGAGGCTATACATATGATCCCGTTCGCGCACGCGAACTCCTCAGTGAAGCTGGCTATCCTAACGGACAAGGCTTGGAGCAGATCGTACTCTACTCCACCCAAAAGTATGCGGCGATCTCGGAGTTTATTCAAAAATCCTTTGAGCAGATTGGTCTTAGGACTGAAATTCAAAACCTAGACGGAGGTACGTTGCGCAGTGATCGCGATGGATTGAGAATCAATTTTTGGCGAGCGAGCTGGATGGCTGATTATCCTGACGGTGAAAATTACCTTTCTCTCTACTGGTCCGGCAATTTTTCTCCCGATGGCCCCAATACTTCACACTTTTCCTCTCCTCAATATGATGCCTTGTATGAGGCCAGTCTCAAGGAAACCAATGATAGTTTACGTTATCTGCTTTACCATCAGATGGAACGCTTGATGTTAGCTGAAGCGCCGATTATCCCGCTTTATTATGACCGTAGTTTCAGGATGCTGCAGCTCAATGTGAGCGGATTGGGGAGCAACCCCATGAATTACCTCAGTTTGATGTATGTGAAAAAAGAGTAAATTTCGATAGTAAGGAAAATATTCCTGTTATACTTTCTGGTAAATCGATTTTTCAAATATCGGTCTTGTGTTCAACTTACAGTTATACAATTTATACCTGAACTGAACCATTATACCAGTATGCGATTCTTTACTCATTTAGCCCTTCTGCTCGGGCTTTTCCTCTTGAGCCTCTTGCAACTAAAAGGCCAAGGTTACAAATCTTATCTTGTATACGAAGGAGACCGTGAACCCTTAAAATTGACGGCAAACGAGATCATACCGATCACAGATGATGATGATCTGGTCATTACTGGGGCGATTAAAGAAAGTGGTCCCAACGCTACGGCCATGGCTTATATTATGCGGATCAATGCAGATGGCTATCAAACCATCAATAGTGCATTTTTCACTACTCAACTCAGTACTCAGCACGAAATTAGTAGCCAAACTATATGTCAAGACGGGCAAGGTAACTTTGTCTTAGGGGGGAGTAGCAACCAAAATCCAGGCTCTGCTGGTGGGGAACGTATTCTCAGCTATGTAACGGACAAAGGCAAGTTGCTCAGAACTCAAGCCCAATCAGAGCATAGCTTTGAATCAGTTATTTGGGATGAAAGCCAAAATTATTTGGTTGCGCTATCTAATAATGAAGGCAACACCAACCCTAATACTGATATCATGCTCAGCCAGTATGATCTCAACGGCAACTTGATCAACCATGCCACTCTATCCACTCCGACCAAAGACAATGCTGCTAAGCTAATTGCTATGCCAACTGGCTATGTGCTAGCCGCTACCTCTGATCTCAATAACGTCCCTCAAGTATTAGTCGCTTACTTTGACTCTGATCTCAATCTACTTTGGGCCAATCAATATTCGAATACTGATTTTAGTCATCGCGTTGAAGATGTTGTGCATGATGGCAATGGTAGTTTAATGATCGCCGGGAGCGCTACTAGCGTAGTAGATGGCACTGAAACGGCCTTTTTGATGGGCATAGAAGACAATGGTAGCGAGCAGTTTTACTATACCTATTTCCTTGATGGAGGTGAGCAGCTAAGCTTTAGTGGACTGACTCACTATACGACCAATATTGATGGTCGCGCAAACGGATTTTTGCTATCGGGCTCTTATCATGATCCTCTCCTGCCAGCAGAACGCCGCTCTTTTGTCCTCAATTTAAGAGGAGACGGCTCGGTCATCTGGGGCAAAACCTATAGTGTGTTTCCGCGATTGACAGACTTTGATTTCGATGAAGAACTATCTGACATTCTTTATTTACCAGCTTCTCAGCAATTTGTGGCAGTGGGTTCTTTTGCCCGCTCTGTCAGCGGAACGATAGATTTTAGAGCTGCCTTGGCTGTAAAAAGCAATGTGGTCAACGGTCAAATCGATGTGCAGGTTGGAGATTGTGCGAGTGAGCTATCTTTTTATACCAATAGTCATTCTTTTCAAGCCTTCCCTGTGGGAACGCTTTATCAAAATGCTAGCAATAGCAGCCTCAATTTTGCCGAGCGTGAACTGGAATGGGAGCTACGTTATTGTAGTTATTCGCTTTCACCTAAGCCTGATAATGCCGTCAACGGAAATCCTAAAATTGATTTCGAAGTACAAGCCAATAACCAATCAGTTGCTAATTATCAACTTCTTGGTCCTTCCGATTGGCAAAGTGGTACGCTTGAGCTATTTGATATCCGAGGTGCTCAACTTGCAAGCCAACAAATCGAAGCCCAACAGACTGTTGGAGAGTGGGATTTACCTTCATTAAGTCCCGGCGTTTATCTCGTTCGGCTAAAAATTGAAGGAAAATACTATGCGAGTCGTAAACTCCTCATCCAATAGTAGAAAAAATATTTGAGCCGCTACTATAAGCAATCGGCTTATACATGCCCCAGTCACCGATTTTGAAAAGTGACTGGGGTAATCTGCTGAGTGACAGATACATCTAGCCTTCTTTTTGAAGTAAATTTTTGCTTCTTCTCGGAAACTATCTATATTTGAAAACGAATTTAGGACATACTAATGGCTCAAAAAAATCCTACATTAAGATCTGCACTTGCTCCTTTTCTCAAAGTGTTAACCAACAAATACCTTATTGTATTGCTGGCGGCAGGTGCATGGATGCTCTTTTTTGACCGTTATAATTGGCAGGCACATCAAAAGATGGACCAACGAATTGCAGAACTAGAAGCCAATTTCGACTTCTATAATTCGGCGATTCATTCCCTCGACTACCAACGCGATCTAATCTATAGCGACCTCGAAGAGATGGAGCGTTTCGCCCGCGAAAAACACTTGATGAAAAAGCCCGGCGAAGATATCTACCTCTCCGTAAGCGAGTAAAGCAAAATCGGACTTGAAAATATAGAGATTAGGACGCATTTTTGCGTCCTATTTTAGTTTACATACTATGGCAAGCATTTCGACTTTATTAAAGACAGATCCTCAAGGACAAACTATCACCGTCCAAGGCTGGGTGCGTACTTTTCGCTCTCGTCGTTTCATCGCCCTCAATGATGGCTCCACTGTCAGAGAACTACAAGTAGTAGTGGATTTTGAGAATTTCGACGAGGAACTCCTCAAAAAAGTCAATACAGGCGCCTGTATCTCCGCTACTGGTTCACTCGTTGCTTCACAGGGACGAGGCCAGACGATGGAGTTGCTCGCCGAAAGCCTCAAAGTGCTTGGAGAATCAGATCCAGAGAGCTATCCGATCCAACCTAAAAAGCATAGCCTAGAGTTTTTGCGTGAAAAGGCACACTTGCGGATGCGTACCAAAACCTTTAGCTCGATATTTAGGATACGCCACAGCTTGGCTTTCGCTGTCAACAAATATTTTAACGACAAAGGATTCTTCTATCTACATACGCCCATCGTTACTGGCAGTGATGCCGAAGGGGCAGGGGAGATGTTTAGAGTTACTACGCTCCCTCCGACCAATCCTCCTCTGACAGAGGACGGGGAAGTAGATTATAGCCAAGACTTCTTTGGCAAAGAAACCAATCTGACTGTTTCCGGACAGTTAGAAGCTGAAATTGGCGCTTTGGCACTTGGTAAGGTTTATACTTTCGGGCCGACCTTCCGTGCCGAAAACTCCAACACTACTCGCCACTTGGCTGAGTTTTGGATGATCGAACCCGAGATGGCGTTCCACGATATAGTGGACGATATGAACCTCGCCGAAGACTTTCTCCGCTACATCATCAAGTATGTCATGGAACACAATGCTGATGACCTACAAGTCTTGCATGACCGTATCGAGCAAGAGGAGAAAAACATGAAGAAAGAGGATCGTCGTCCATTACCATTGCTGGATACGCTCCAGTCTGTCGTGGAAAACGATTTTGAACGTATCACTTATACCGATGCCGTCAACATTTTGCGTAACTCTAAGCCATTCAAAAAGAAGCGTTTTGAGTATCTCGTAGAGTGGGGCAAGGATTTGCAGTCTGAACATGAGCGTTATCTCGTAGAGAAGCACTTTAGTAAGCCTGTCATCGTTACGGATTATCCTAAGGACATCAAAGCCTTTTATATGCGTCAAAACGATGATGGTAAAACCGTGGCAGCAATGGATATTCTCTTTCCGGGGATTGGTGAGGTCGTCGGTGGCTCGCAGCGCGAAGAGCGTTATGATGTACTCCTCGCAAAAGTTAAAGAGCAAGGCATCCCAGAAGAGGACCTTTGGTGGTATCTCGAATTGCGCAAATATGGTAGCTGTGTGCACAGTGGCTTTGGCCTTGGCTTTGAGCGTATGGTGCTCTTTGTTACGGGCATGAGCAACATCAGAGACGTGATACCGTTCCCACGTGCGCCTAAGACTGCGGAGTTTTAGGCTATATTTCCGTATGAAACCGATCAAAACCGCACTCTGCTCTTTTGGTATGTCAGGTAAAGTCTTTCATGCCCCTTTGCTCGACACTCATGCTGGCTTTGAGTTAGCAAGCGTCTGGCAACGGACTAAGAGCGATGCGAAGCAATATTATCCCGATATCAAGATCGCTCGTCAGTTAGAAGAGATTCTCGCTGACGAGTCGATAGATTTGGTGGTTGTCAATACGCCAGAGCCCACCCATTTTCCGTTCTGCAAAGCAGCCCTCGAAGCAGGCAAGCATGTCGTAGTGGAGAAAGCATTTACGACTACTGTCGAGGAGGCAGATGAGTTAGTCCGCCTCGCGGAACGCCTGAATCTATGCTTATCAGTGTATCACAATCGTCGTTGGGATGGTGATTTCCTGACGGTTCAAAAGCTCATACAAGAAGGCATTTTGGGTCGATTGGTGGAGTATGAGGCACATTATGATCGCTATCGCACTTATATCCAAGACAACTGGAAAGAGATACCTGGCCCCGGCAAAGGCTTGCTTTATAATCTTGGATCACATTTGATTGATCAGGCTTTGGTGCTTTTCGGCTTCCCCGAACGCGTCTTTGCAGATCTGACTATCGAAAGAGCTGGCGGTAAAATCGAAGATGCTTTTCAGTTACACCTTTATTATCCGGGACTCAAAGCTATTCTCAAGAGTTCTTATCTGGTGCGCGAAGCTGGCCCTCGCTACAAAGTCTTAGGAGAGCAAGGGAGTTTTTACAAATGGGGCTTAGATCCGCAAGAAGACGCCCTCAAGCAAGGCATCCGGCCAAGCGTTCCCCAATGGGGTGAAGAAGATGAGGCAAACTATGGGCATATCCATACGGAACAAAATGGACTCGTCATCAAAGGACGGATTCCAAGCCTTGCAGGCAACTATATGGACTACTATCAAAATATCTACGAAGCAATAAGAGAAGGCGTTCCGCTAGCGGTGAGTCCTGAAGATGGCCGAGATGTGATGAGAGTAATCGATATGGCTGAGCGGAGTGCACAAGAGGGACGCATCATCTCAGCTTAATGACTCATTTTGCCTTAATTTCTTACAGTTTTTATTCATCTTTGAGAAAAATTGCAAAACCCTTAACGAAAGGATGGGTTCTTCATTGAGGAGTTGATGGATACCGGAATGATGGGCAAAAATTTCTCCGTCATCCCAGCCTAATGAATGAGCCAAAGCGAATTCATAGAGTAGGGATCTGGAAATCGATTCTTCCGGAACGAGCATTTTAGCGGACTCTTAAAGGGTAAGTGATACAAACAGCGCCGACAATTAGCCAATTATGGGATATTCAGACAAAAGAGAAAAGTGGTTTAATGATTATCCTGCGATACAGGATTTAGCCAAAAAAGCAAAAAAACGCATCCCTAAAGTGGCTTGGGAGTACTTGCAGTCCGGTACTGGAGATGAAGATTTACTGCAAAGAAATCAAGATGCCTTTCAAAAAATCACTTTCCTACCCCAGTTTTGCAAAGGCGAGTTACAGGCCAATCTGGAAACTACCCTCTTTGGACGTAAGTATAGTGCACCTTTTGGAATTGCCCCAGTTGGTTTGACAGGTTTGATGTGGCCCAAAGTGGAGCATTATCTAGCTGCTGCTGCCCAACGCAATAATATCCCTTATACCCTCAGTACCGTAGCTACGGAGACGCCGGAGACGGTGGGGGAGCATATCGGAGAGATGGGTTGGTTTCAATTATATCCCCCCAAAGACCGTGAAATTAGAGACTCACTACTCGAACGCACTAAAGCAGCGGGCTTCCATACGCTACTCGTTACGGCTGATGTACCGATGGCTAGTCGCCGCGAACGTACCAAAAGAGCGGGGCTAAAAATGCCTCCGAGCATCACACCCAAAATGATCTGGGAAGGGATCACGCATCCTGCTTGGACTTATCATACACTCCTCAACGGAATACCCCGTTTACGGACGGTAGAGCATTATACCCGCAACAATAATCTCAAATTTGTCAGTGGCTTTGTGGGCAACCGCATGGGCGGAACGCTTTCATGGGAGTATTGCCGAGAGCTCAAGGAAGCTTGGGATGGTCCTGTGGTATTGAAAGGAGTGTTGCATCCTGAAGATGCAGTAAAAGCGATAGACGCAGGCATGGACGCAGTGCTGGTCTCCAATCATGGTGGCCGCCAATTCAATGGCGCAGTGCCCGCGATAGAAGCCTTACCCGCGATCGTCAAAGCAGTAGATGGCAGAGTACCTGTCTTGTTTGATAGTGGTGTTTATACGGGTTTGAATATGATGAGAGCCTTGTATTTGGGGGCTGATTTTGTACTGATGGGTCGTGGCTTTGTATATGGTGTGGCTGCTCTTGGACAGTATGGAGGGGATCACGTGGCCGAGATCATGAAGGATGATCTGAGAAATAATATGGTACAACTTGGAGTCAGTTCGATTGAAGAATTGAAAGCGAGAGCTCAGGAGGTCTGAGTGGGCTTTCTGCTCAATTTGGTAGCGGTATTGTTATTGTTTTACCAGTCTGTGATTCCTGTATTGTTTGAGTTGGGGTTTACTGCTTCGCAGAACGATTGCCTTTGGGTGTTTATTGGCAGGAGGATAAGCGTTCCGCGAAGCGGTAAAGAAGATGAAGGATGGGCTATGTACCACTGATCTTTCTGCTAGTTTGCTGACACAGTGGATTAAAATAACCTTAGTTTTATTCCGAATAAGAAATCAATCTGATAAAGATCATTATTTAGCGGAAACCAAACCTAGATTGACAGAATGGGAAAATCAGTTTGATTCTTATGTGTCCATGAGGAAGGCCCTCGTTTCTTTGAGTGAGGAAGAAAAACAGATTATAGGGACTAGAGGGCTAAACCAACATCAATCACAATTTATGAAGATTGTGACAGATGAATTAGATGAAAAAGTAGCACAAAGAGTAGTGGATCGTTTGTACGAGTCAACTTTGATTAACCAATTTGGGATTATCCAAATCGCTGATTCTGTCTATAAATATTATCCCTCTCAAGTTGCCAAATTCAAATACCAAGATGAGAGTGAAGTTGAAAAGATCCAATTTTCAGGTGTAAACGACCTACCAACTCGAGCCGTACTTGAAGACCGAGAACAAAGGGTTCTTGTCAATCAGACTACTACCAGAGGGGGAAACAATTTGTGCACTTATGATTATGAAAATGGAAATAGAGACCAAAGATTTAGATGTCGACTAGAATATGATAAGAAAGGAGTAACCATAGAATTACCTGATGGAACTAAGGTCGTGCAAGAATTCTATGAATTTACAGCATCAATTAAACATCAGAGAAGAAGCGCTCTTATCTGGTGGCCTAGAAATGCTCCTCAAATGAGAGTAGTAGTAACAGGAAATACCACCTTTTGTAATGTTAATAGTACTGTCAATGAGGATAGTGGAATTGTTTTTGGTGATAATGAACTCGAAGATATCGTAGCATCTGGTCAATATTGCGGTGTCCTTGATGACTGGTATCTGGAAGGAGAGCATTTCAATGTGGGTGAGGGAACAAATCCAGACCCTGTTTCAGGAGTAAATAGAGGCTGGCCACAAGATTGTGGTACTAATGATTGGGACTAAAACACCACCGCAGTCTTAAGCATCCCGAATCTCGCAGTTAATTGAGATTTGGGATGTAACTTAGTAAATCAGCGCTTTTTCGGAGAAATACATCGAAGCACAGACCGTGAAAATTATAGGAAACTCTCTATCATGAAGCATATCCTCCTCATCTTTTTTCTCTTCCTGAGCCTCATCCAGTTCTCCTGTATGCAGACAGTGCCTTATGTCGTCCCCTATGCCGGAGATCAGTTGGTGATCAATGGAATCTTGACCAATGATTCTCTCATTGTTGCCTCGATCTACCGCACGGCTGCTTTGCAAGAAGAAAGAGATAGTGGTTTGCAACTCGAAGATGCACGGGTCGAGCTATGGGTGGATGATGCCTTTACCGAGCTACTGATCCATACTAGCGAAGGTGTCTATCAATCTGCCAATGGTAGAGTAGCCGAGGAAGCTCATCGCTATCAGCTACGTGTGAGCCATCCCAATATGCCCTCCGCTCAAACCCCTATTATCGAGTTACCGACTGCGCCTGAGTTTTATGATTATCTGTACCGAGATTCGATGGGCTTTGTCTCAAATACTCCAGTGGGAGAAATTACGCTGGAATGGGCTAATCAGGATACTCTCGCTTGGCACACGATTCAGGTCCGAGGTATAAGTGCTGATCAAGAGATAGTAGCTGGCGCTCGGCTACAGGAAAATTGGAAATATCTTTATACAGACTGTGGTTTGAGCCAATTGCTTAACATCGATTATTTATTGCCCAATCGATGCTTTGAGTCTGATACGATCCAGGTGAGTTGGTCGACAGCCTCAAGCAGTTTAGTGGGACTCCAACAATTCAATATAGGTCTGGGGGGAGCGACCGAGGGTTTACACGCATTTGCCCTATCGCGATTCAATACTCCTAGTGGGATGGATTTTGCCTTTGCCAACCCGCAGCCGTCCTATACCAATATCGAGGGAGGATGGGGCATATGGGGAGCCGTCAATGTGAAATGGTATACCATAGACTTATGAAAAAGCATCTTCTCTTTTTGTGTTTTCAATTGATCTTCCTGTTGGGGATCGGGCAAACTGTAAACGTCCATGGCTACGTGATTGATGCTGAGTCTGGGGACAATTTGCCTTATGCCTCTGTCTATGATTCTATCAGTGAGCAACGGGCCCTCTGCAATGATTATGGATTTTTCAGCATGAAAATCCCCAAAGGAACGGTCAAGCTCAAGGCTTCTTTTGCGAGTTATCAATCGGCTAGTCTTAGCTTGACACTTAGGGCAGATACGCTGCTTTCTATCGGTCTAGTGCCAGGTAGTGTAGATGAGGTGTTGATCGAAGCGGAAAGAGGTGCTGCGAGGCCAATCATCGGCCGCATCAATGTGCCCATCGCACAACTTACCGAGATCCCTACGATTGGAGGCGAAAAAGATCCACTCAAGGCCATTGTCTTGCTACCGGGGATCAGTCAGGGGACAGAAGCGAGTACGGGTTTTCGGGTCCGGGGGGGAGGACCCGATCAAAATTTGATCCTCCTTGACGAAACCCCTGTTTATAATGTCTCACATTTGTTTGGCTTTATTTCGGTTTTCAATGCCAATGCTATCAAATCCATCGATCTTTACAAAGGAGGCTTTCCCGCTCGTTATGGCGGACGCTTGTCATCGGTGGTTAATGTACAGATGAAAGAGGGCAATGTCGAAAAACGTAAAACTGCCTTTGGCATTGGCTTGCTCTCTTCGCATTATCACCAAGAAGGCCCGCTCAAAAAGCTGGGAGATCGCAGCAGTTACCTGATCTCGGCTCGAGCTTCCTACGCAGGCATCGTCAGTTTACCCGTTTGGGCCGTCTTTCGTGCGGGACAGACGGATTACTACCTCAATTATTGGTTGTTGGATCTCAATGCCAAAATTCAGCACCAATTTGCCAAAGGAGGTAAGCTCTATTGGAGTACCTATATCGGCAATGATGATTGGCGAGGGCGGGAAGGAGAAGCAAGAGTTAGCGAAACACAA
>JBGCFA010000236.1:0-42359 GCA_045106675.1 Bacteroidia bacterium | reverse complement strand
CGTCCCAGCCTCAATCATCACGGCATTGAGACTTTCGAGGTTGGCAAGAACGTTCAACTGGATGATATCAGCGAAATCGCGCATATTGCCTTGACTTACTAGATCTGGATTGGCCTCGCGCCACTCTTTGGCGGTAAGTCCAAAAACCGCCTTGTTGAGTAAATCTGCTTCGTCGGCATAGACGAGCCACTGACCAGGCTTTGCCGCTTGTAGCTTGGGTATGAGATGATCACGGATCGAGTCAGTATGCAGGCGGTAATTAACTTTGGAGAGGAATCTTTGGTAGGACCACTCTAGTTTTTGGCGGTCGGATTCTTCGGACTTGAGTCGATCAAACTCCGTAATCATCAATAGCGAAAAACGAGGAGAGAGCCACATCGCAAAGTGATAAGCGATGTCCTTATGGGCATAAACGCCACCATAACGTCCACGCTTAGAGACCAGTCCGATGGCTCCGGTTCCATCAGCCCATTTTTGGGGCGACATCAAAAATCGGTTCAGTCCAATCTCTTCGGTAATCTGGTGCATTTGCACCAGATTAAAATCTGGATTGTGAATCTGCTCCCAGGTAGCCAGAAACTCGATGGTATCTCGGTTGCGCATCCAATTACGGATACGTTCGATACCGCCTTCTTCTTTGGCCATATCTGAAAGAGAAAAGTAATCACGTTCGTCGATAGTCTGTAAGCGTATCTCGATACCCTCGACAGACAGCTTTTTTTTACTCATTAGGTATGGGGATTGATAGGGGTAAGCCCCTAAGAAGTCGCTAATTGTTCCTCAAAAAAGTCTTTGAACCGCTTGCGGGTTAACATATTCTATAAGCTTTATTACCTAGGCAGATCTTAATTACTGCCATTTGACTGTAATTAGAATCAGATTTATCAAATCGTTCTGAGCTCCTAAGGAAACCAATGTATTTATGGTTCAACCATTTTGTTGACGCCAACAAAATGATCCTCTGGGTCCTGTTCGCTATTTTTGCATGCTTCGATGGCTTTTTCGACTACCTTGAGAAAGTTACGCCATTCGGTGTAATCAAGTAGCTTCTGCAGGTCTCTGGCAAACCAGAACTCTACACCATCCTTTTCATGGACAGCGGCTTCGAAGGCAGTCCGGTACTGTTGGATTTTGTCTGTGTTCATGGTATGTTTTCTTGTATTTATCTTTTTAACGCTGCCTGCTTGACTAAAAATAACAGCACAATGCGCCAAATGCAACAATTTTTAGCAAGTCGAGCCACTTTTTCTTTTTAGCTGGAAAACACTAATATTAGTCAACAAGTAGCTCTTTGGAAAAGTGCCTCTGGAGCTTTTATGAGCTGAAAATACGGTGTAAGTGAGAACTAGTATCTCTACAACGGGAAAGTAAAACAGGACGAACTGGGGCTGAATTGGTATGACTATGGGGCGAGGATGTATAACTCCAATGTGGGGAGGTGGAATGGGGTGGATCAACTGGCGGAAAAGTATGCACCTTGGAGTCCGTATAATTATACCCTTAATAATCCGATTAAATTTATTGATCCTGACGGAAGAACTGTTGTTGCTCCTGGACAAGATGAGCAAACTGTTATTTTAAACACGTTGAAAAAAAGACATAGAAAATTTGTTGAATTCGATAAAAATGGTCAATTGAATACCGAACTTCTAAATCAAGCAAAAGGAAGATCAGGGAATTTAGAAGCTTTAAAACAGCTTGCAAATGATGAAACAGTATTCGAATATGCTGTTACAGATAAATTTGAATACTTAGATGAGAACGGAGAAATTCAGACAGAGGAATTTGGGCCGATAACCCAAGGCGATCCTGAGGATAGAGGCTCATTCAGCCCTACTACTGGTGAAGAAGGTTTCCAAGGGCAGACGCAATATCCCGACGAAGGTGCTGCATATAGATCGCCTGATGACCATGTGAAAATTAATATAAATAAAGGTTTAAGCGAACAAGGTCGATCTGAAATTTCTGCTCACGAAGCTTATGGACATGCTTATCTATATTCTAAGGGAGAACCACATAGCCATGATGTTCAAAAAGACGATTCTGGTGTTTTTAGAGAACAAAATACCCGCCTTGCAGAGCAGATCGTTGCTAGGATTAAAGAGACTACAAAAAATTTCAAAAAACGAAAGTAAAAAGATGACAAAGTATCTGCTCGCCTTATTAATATCCGTAATCCTTCCTCTCGAAAAAAGCAGCCCTGCCAATATAGCTCATTGTCAAATAGTCAAGGGTACTGTATACAACTATTTTGAGGTAGACGAGCTACCTCATTTTCAGGAGGATAATAAGAATATTCTGAGATTTATCCGATCAAGGATAAATTGGCCCAATTTCTTCGGTGGTGAAGGAACAGTTTTAGTATCCTTTATTGTAGAAACAAATGGATGTGTTTCTTCTTTGAGAATTGAACGGAGCCTTATTGAAGTTCTAGACCAACAGTGTCTAGAAATAATACAAAGTACTTCTGGAAAATGGAAATCAGGACGAATAGGAAACCGGAAAGTAAGAACACGCCTTTTTGTTCCTATTCATTTGCAGATTGATTACTAGTAATCCCCTCATTGCCTCTTTTAGACTGATAAGTGTATGTCAAAACTACCTTCTGTGTGTAGGTATACTATTTTTTTCAAATTAGCTCACTCCTCCAGCCCCTTCAATCCTTTGAGGTTTTTACTCAACTTTTTCTCCTGAGAGCTGAGCCTACGTTCTAGCTTTTTGATGTCTTCTTCTGGCGGTAGTTCTTCGGGTCTAACGCCTCTTTGGAGTAGCATTTGCCGGACCGAGAGGTTGTTTTCGATATGTTCATCGGTGATGGCAGGTTCACCCTTTAAGTCCTTTTCCTGGGTATTGTGTGCGGTCAGGGTGGCGGCCAGGGCTTTGGCGTTGATGACAATCAGAGAAGCAAAATCAGCCAGAGGACGGTTTTGCGGACTGCCCCATTTTGCCTTCATCTCACGGGTAGAGTAGCCACCGAACAAAACCTGATCGCCTTTGGAGCGAATCCGTCCAAAGCCTCTATCATCGACCCCTCTTTCATAGATAACCTGGGAAAGTTCGGTCTCACTTTCCCGCAGGCGTTTGCGGGCTTTGATCCGTTCTTCCAACGCAATACGCTCTTCGATCAACTCCTGCTTGCGGGTTTGCAGGGCAAAGTAAGACTGCGCAAATGCCACTACCTCTTTACGAGGATCTCCGTTCTGCGCTATCAGGTAACAGCCATAACGGGTCATCATTACGTCTTCCACCTCACGTTCGGCTCCTGAGCCAAGTTCGACCATTTTGCTGACGCCAGCAAAATGGTCCTCCGGGTCCTGTTCGCTGTTTTTACAGGCTTCAATGGCCTTTTGAATGACGGCTAGGAAGTTGCGCCATTGGGTGTACTCGAACAAATTTTGCAGATCTCTGCCAAACCAGAACTCTACACCATCCTTTTCATGGGAGGCAGCTTCGAAGGCGGTGCGATACTGTTGGATTTTGTCTGTGTTCATAGGATAGAATCAATTAGGCAACTTCCTGCAGGACAAAGGAAAGGGTCTCTTTCATTTGTACACTGGTTACCAGTTCATCAATGCATATTGTCTAATTAACTAAAAATAACAGCACAGGTAATAAGATGCAATTTTTTTTAGCAAGCAACCATTTTTCCCTTTTGATTGGAAAAGCTAGTTTGTGGAAAAGTCCCTTTTTCGTCCTTATGGACAGATAATGCTAAGCAAGTAGAAATCATTATCGCTATAATGGCAAGGAAAAACAGTCAAAACGACTCATGATAAGCGTTCGGCAAGGCCTACTATAAAACACTCATCCTCATAGGACTTTGAGTTACTTCTTCTTTCGATAGTCATCATGGATACCTTTCCCTTCGAGGATTTTTGGTATCCATTTTTCAATCCTTGCGATGCGCGTTTTGGATTGTTTGGGCTGAGTAAAATTGAGAATATAGCCTCTTTGACGGCCTGGGGTTAATGCTTCAAAGGCAATTTTCAATTCGGGGTGCTCGTCCATTTTTGCCAGTAGTTCTTCGGGCAATACGAGTTCATCTTTTTCTTTGAAATCTACTTTTAGACCCGCTTTTTCGATTTCAATGGCCTCAAAGATATAGGCTTTGATGAGGGGAGTCATCTCTATTACCTCTTGAGAGCTAGTAAATTTAAGCAAGCGTACCGCCTGCGAGTTTTCACCGGGACTCGCTAATAAACCTTTAGCATCCTGTAATAATAATCCCTTGAAAAAACTGAGAGAACAGTATGCGTTAAATGCGCTCAACAATAATAAGTTTTGTCCCTGAAACATATAACAAGGCACACCCCACTTCAATGTTTCAGTCAGTCCACAATCTAGTAGAATCAGCCTTAATTGCTTCATGGGCTCAGTCCAAGTTTGGACTTTGCAAGAAGGCGTTCCACCCAGTGGACATCGCCCACATCCGTCAACAAAGTAGAGATCAACCGCTGAATCCATTTATTATGAGCTTATTAGAACTAAATAGTACGATATAATGAAACGAAAGTAATTTTTTGCGCCAAAACGTATCTTTTAGAATTTGAGCAGAAATTCTGGCGATAAAACGATATTAGAGCCTGAACATTATTATTTGATGAACAAATTGTTGCCTCCATAACAAATTATTGAGGGTTTTGATTAACTTAGGAAGTAGGCCATTTAGGAGTCGAAACTTTACTACACACCCTTATAGTGGACATCTTAGAACGCATCATCGAAAACCTGACTAGCGATGAGGTGAGAAGATTTAAAATTCTCTCCAATCGATTCAAGGCGGACGAAGAAAAAAAACTGTTGATTCTATTTGATGCTATCCGAGCTGGAAATTACCGTGCTGCGGAAGCAGATGTCATCACGCAGTTTTATGGCGACACTAGCGCAAAATCTCGCAATAGTTATTATCGTTTACGCAATAAACTCCTGAGCAATCTGGAGAAGAGTTTATTGTTCTATCATTTCAATTACAAAAATTCGATAGAGGCCTATTCCTATATTCAGTTGGCCATCCTCTTTCGAGAACGCGGTCTCTATCCAGAAGCCTTTTATCATCTACGCAAAGCCGAAAAAAATGCCGTCGATCAAGATCAATTCAATGTGATCGAAGTGATCTACGATGAAATGGTCAAACTCGCAGTCAACCATGATGTTGATATCGAGAAGGTGATCAAAAAGCGGCGGGAGAATCAAGAGAAAATTGAAATCCTCCGAGCAAGTAATGAAGTATTAGGTATGATCACTTCTCAGTTACGGAGACGCAACTTTTCGCGCAACCGTAATAGTCAGAGTGTGATCGACCAGCTCGAACAAATCAAAAATCAATTAGAAGAGCATAAAGAAATTTTTCATAGTCCCGCCAATCGAGTGATCATTCTTATGACTGTCGTCTCGATTTTGATTCAAAAGTCGGCCTACGCCGAGTTGGAGGATTATGTGAGAACTACTTTTGAGGAGTTTGAGGAAAATAAGTGGTTCAACAAAGAAAACCATCCCCTTCGCATCAAGATGCGGATCTGGCGTATCAACTCCCTCCAAAAACTCCTCAAGCTCGATCAAGCACAGGATACGATCAATCATCTTCTTGAAGATCTCAAGATGTATAAACGCCAAAACTACAATGAGTTTGCGTTTCACTACTTCCTCACTCAAGTCAATAATTATAAACTTACTGGTCAGTTAGACGAATCTGCCAAGGTACTTAAAAGTGCTTTGAAGCAACGTGAAATGTTGCCTGTCGAAACGCAGGAGCTCTATTTGTTGATTAGTTTGTCAGACCAATACTTCAACGAAGGTTCATTTGAAAAGGCACTAGAGACAATCAAGGAGATCGGCAGTCATAAGATTTTCCAGACTATGGATATAGAGCTACGCTTTTATATCAGAGTCTTTGAGTTGGTCAATCTTTTTGAAGCAGGAATGCATAAGCAGTTTGCGACTAGCTTCAAAGCATTACGCAAAAAGTATCGCACTTTGCTCAAAGATGAGTTTTACGACAAAGCCGAACGCTTTATTGATATCCTTCTACGGATGTCAAAAGCAGAATTAGAAGGTAAAAAGGTATTTTTAAAATCTGCTTATCGCCACTTTGTGGACGCCTACCCAGCTTCTGAGATTGGAGGCAATCAGATTATTCCTTACGAAGTCTACCTACAAGCCAAAATGACTGATCAGCAAGACTATTATTCTTTGCATAAGGATTGGATTCGAAAAAAGGCGCGCTAACGCTATTCCTTTAGCACCTTACCAGTATAAACGGTTCCGTTTACTTCGAGGCGATACATATATAAGCCCTCACGCAAACTAGAAGTATCTAAACTCAGGCGATGAGAAACACTCGCGAGAGTCCAGCGTTTGTCAAGGACAAGTACGTTTTGAATCGTATAAAGCTCTAGACTTACTGGACCAACAATCGGATCAGTATATTGAACTTCTAGCTCATCCTGAAATGGATTGGGCTGCACACTGGCTTGCACAAAATCAATCTGATAGCCTTGGTACTCTTCGAAAGTTGCATCAGCCAAATTGAAAGTTGTCATCTGAGAGCTGGTGCCACCTCCTCCACTAGTACTAGCCCCATTATTGGTATCCATTGCGAGCATTTCAGTGTTGGCGTTCGTCAAGGACGCAACCGAATAGACTGCTGGAATATGCCAATCCAAAGCATTACGCTCAACAGCCCAAACGATCAATTCATGAGACTGATCGAAATAAGCAGAATCACCAGAACCATAGCCAAAGTAGCTGGCTAGTTCAAAATTGGCAGAAGTAGTACTGACATAATGGTCAGGAGCGACAAAGAGCGAAGACTGATAATATAGCTGTGGCTGCCCATCATCTAATTGTACATAAAAATCAATGGGCGAGGTATTATTCGTGGCACCAATATTTTTGGCTGCGACAAAGATGTTGTAAGTATCAAATGGCTGAATCACAGGTGGTAGACCAGCAACCCCTTCTTCGAGCGACATTGCCGCAGTCCTGAAGTATTCAGCTTGTAAATGTGCCGAATCGCCCTGTAGCAAGCCAACCTTCATTGGCCATACGATAATATCATGGGTAATACCGCCGCCGCCAGCTACGCTAGCAAAGTCAACGGGATCAAAAATGTGGCCGGGAAGACTAACCGTAAAACTTTGTCCTATTAGGAGTGGAAGCTCTGGCAATTGGTTATCCGCAATCAGACGAGGAGTGCCGCCATCGACCTGCATATAGATGGCAACGGGTTGATACAATATATTTTCTAAATCATTGTTGACAACTTCAAAAGCGATATCATAATCCGCGCCTTCACGAATCCTTGAAGGGAAATCTCCTACTTCTATCCGTAGGTCTTCGGCCCCATCGTCTTCTGAGTCGATGTAAAAGACGCTTTTTTTAGTAGAATCAGCTGGTGGTAAAGATCCCAGTCGCATTGGCCATACGATGATATCATGGGTTACGCCACCGCCGCCCACAAATCGAGCGTAGTCAAACGTATGATTGCTCACGCTAATTTCGAGACTATCGCCGGGTGCAATCGGGCTCGTCACATCGATGTCAGTCACCAATCTGGTTCCTTGATCACCGTTGATTGACATATAAATACTGAATACACCATCCAATGGTGTAAAGGGATCTCTATTGACCAATTGTAGATCAAAAGAGTAGTCATTGGTATCGATGATGACTTTGGGGAAGTCATTCAAATTGCTAATTTCATAGCTACCCGTCTGGCCGTATAAACCAGTTGAAGCCGCCAGTCCCAACAGACACCACACCAATACGTTGCGCATCTCGCTTTTCATCATTAACTAGGGTAGATTATTTAGCATTCTCGAGCAAAAATCGTGCAAGATATGCCTCTCTGTAAAATACAAAGTTTTCCCCTAATTCCCAATCATTGATGCAAGCTGTCAAAACTTAGCGGCTTCGGGCAACATCTTTCAGCCTTGAAGCTTCTCTGCACGATAGGCAGAAGGAAACAATCTTTTCATTCTGCGGTCGATATCAGTGATCGTCACACGGCCATCTTTGTCTTCATCCAAGACTGAGTTTTGGCGATAAGCTATCGTTGGTTTAGCGTAGAGTGTATAGCAATAATCTTGCTTACGAGCCTTAGGATAGAGGATACTGAGATATAAATCAGTCAAACTATCGAAGTCTCCATTACGCTCTCTAATCTGTTGTAGGTACAGATATACATACTCCAATTGTTGGACCGCGTCCATACGTTTCAAGCGTTCGGCGGAGACGTGCAAAGACTCCGCAGTAGCCGGCATAAACTGGATCAAGCCGATGGCACCACTTCCTTGGTGATTGGCCACGCCCGGATCAAAGGCAGATTCTGCGTACATCACTGCCATCAGCCATTCTGGCGGTACGTCTAACATCTGGCTTACATCTCGCACTTTTGCTTCAAAAGCATCTAAGTTTGTAATATGCTCTGCTGCTTTTTCGAGCAGATATAGCTGTTGGGGGCGCTCCTCCGGAGAACGCATCGTCACATACTCCATCGGATTAGGAGTCGGATCAGGGTCAAAAAATCGGTGGGTCAGCAAATTGCTTCCTACTACCAAAACTGCCATCAAGCTCACATTACGTACGGCACGGGGCACCTTTGGTAAGGACAACACCACATACCGCCTGTCTTTAGGCTCTCTCATCTTTCTTGTCATCTCTGTCAGGTCTTATGGTCGTTAATAAATACGTTGCCTATGACAAACATACTAATATTTTTAGTTAATGCAATTAATAAATCTAATATTTTTAGTCAAGTAATACAAAAAAGAACCGCTGATGTGTTTATCAGCGGTTCTTAGTATCTCAAAAAATTAGTTTGACTCTAGTGCCTAGTTCATCACGAGACGGTTTTTCTCGTCGGGAAATACAACGGTAGGTTCAAAATTTTTAGCCTCTTCAGGGCTCATTTGACCATAGGCAATCAATATCACCACGTCTCCAACTTGAACACGGCGAGCAGCAGGACCATTGAGGCAACAGGTACCAGCCCCACGCTCACCAGCGATGGTATAGGTTTCTATTCGTTCGCCATTATTGACATTGACAATCTGAACTTTTTCGCCAACCATGATATTGGCCGCATCTAAGATGTCCTCGTCCACAGTGATACTCCCCACATAGTTGAGTTCTGCTTGGGTAACTTTGATACGATGAATTTTGGATTTAAATATGGTTAATAGCATTCTTTTCTCCTTTATAATCGAACGTTCGCCAAAAGCGAGGACAAAATTAATCAATAAAGCCCTAAACTTTAGGCTTCTCAAGCTTTATACGAGAGCCGTTCTATTTTTGGATGAAAAGAGAGTAATAGAGTCACACCTTTAGCGGTTTTCAAAATATATGAGTTTCAACTGTCTCTTAAACGCATAGCCCAATACTAAGCCATCTTTATAGGGGAAAATAATTTGCGCCCGCAGATCAGATTTGTACTCACTATTGTTTTTCATATAGCTTAGTATCTGTTGATATGCATCTTCTTCAGCCTTTGCGCTAGACGTTTCCTCAACGGTCGCTTCAGGGATGACAATTTTTTCAATCTCCGCCAATTGCAAATCCTTTGCTTGTAACAACCCCACTCGATAGACAAATTTATTGTAACGCGAGATCGAATAACTGATGATGTCCCCCGTGCTGCCAAGTGCTGCTGCTGGATCAAAAGACAGACCATTGATACCCGTAGGTTGTAGCCCAACTCCTACTCCCATCATCATTGAAGACATCATAATCCCAAACATCAAAAGGTCTTGTGTCCCTTGTGATACATGAGGATAGGCCCCCACCATCAGCCAGAGGTCTCCTTGCCCATTAGGTTCAAGGGATACAATGAGCGATTTATTGAGATACTTAAAGAGGTCTTTATTGGGGGTTGCTTCTCTTCCATCTGTACGTTCCGCTTCAATCTCAAAAAAGTGCGGGGCCAGTTCATCTGCGGCTGCATAGGCGTATTCTTGGATGGGTTCGGCCTGGCCGAACTCATAAATGGCTAGTTTCAAACCTTCTTCTTGGATCGAACTCACCACAAATAAATCTTCAAACAATAAGCTATTTGCTTGTTCTAAAGGTGTCTCCTCAGAGAAACGAGGATAGTAGATGGTATCAGTCTCCAAGCGATCATTTTCGAGATCAAAGTCGAAGCGTTGGGCGAAGCCCAGATCCGGATCATCGACTACTAATGAAAGTGCAGAACCGTATTTATAGAATCGCTCTGGGAGGTAGTTGGTCAAAAGGCTATTGCCTCCTTCTCTAGTAATGATCGGAATCTCATAACGCTCTCCCTTGCGCATACGCTTGTGTAGATTGTCGACGGGAAGTTGCATCGTATCTGCTTGATAGCTGTAGCCGTCTAAGGATTGGTACACTCTGATATTGGAGCTATTGGCTTCTAGTTGAAAGACCGTTAGGACATCCTCCTGGATTATATGCTGCAATCCTATCACATCGTCTCCCTCAGGTATGTTGAGCCCAGTATTAGTGAGTTGGCCCGTTCGCTTATCTAGCGCCAAGGTGGTATAACCACCGTCAAAAGGATAATCCACATAGATCAACAAAGTACGGGGGCGATTGATAAAATGTAGTAAATCAACCTCATAGAGGGAACTGCTCAGGCTGGCCCTCTTCTCTTCGAGCAACTGTAAATCTTGATCTAGATAAAGCAACCTAAAATCAAATCGAGTGGGGTAAAGCAGCATGAATTTACAGCCACGTTCATCCTCATGGGGAAACATATAGCCTTGCTTAGACGGAGGCTTTTTGAAAGGGACATCGGTAAAGGAGACTTGCCCAAGCATAAATTTCGGCAGACTCAATAGTAAAATCAGTCCTAATAAAGGTAGTCTCTTTAACATTTTTTCATGATTAAGTGCTGCTCGAATTTAGATAAAATACTCTAATCTGAAATATCGGCACACACACTATGGCAGTTCCATAAAATTCAAGAAGGAGGAAAGAAGCAGTATCAATATCGTTTTAAAAAAAACACAAGACTTGGTTATTTCATGATACCAATATTTTAAGCCAGACTATATTCATGGAGAAGAATTCTACCTACACACTTGCGGGCCATCATTTCTGGCATCGGAAGTGCTACTTAATCATCATTTTAACGCTCCTTTCGAGCTTACCTAGTGTTTTACAGGCTGCTAATACGGATGGAGACCTGCGTATCGAAATCCTCACTGGACCCAATCTTGTCGTCCACCAAAACATCGAGAATTCGGGAGACTATAGCCCCAGTTCATTTTACATATCTGCCCAAGTATGTAATGATGGCAGTAATCCACTTACCAATGTCGAGGTAAGTATTGGCGATTTTTCCAACGGAATTGTAGGCATATATCCTATCGAAAGCGTTGACGAACTCGCTTTAGGATATCCCTACTATGGAGAGTTTAGTCTTATCCATGAGGGGAGCCTGAAAGATGCCGTTCGCTTTATCGACGCCATTCCGGCCAATACTTGTGTGACGCTCTATTGGCTAGTGAACTACCCACGCTTTGACGAGGACCGTAGCAAAGTAACAGGCAACAACCTAGATCTTAGCGATGACTTACGGATGCAATATGACGTATGGGCCAAAGCCACTGACGGCGCTGCCAAACTCGCAGCTGAAACTTACAACTATGTCAGCTGCCGCAATGAGTTGACTAACGCATCTAATAAAGTCTGGCCAGAGAATACCAATAAGGTACCGACTGAGTACATCAACATCGTAGAAGATAGTCTTGGTTGGACGACTGATTATTCAGCAGGAGACTCCACTGTCTGTCCAGCCGTTGACAACCTTCTCCTCAAAGGTATTTGGTATGATCTCGGCGAAGTCGACCAAGGCTATGACAATGATGGTGACCTCATCCCAGATTTCAATGCTTGGCTCCAACCGATTGGTGATCCCGACCAATTTGATCCCAATTGCTATCGATTAGTGAAAAGCTACGGGATGCTGTTTGTTGATTTGAAAGCAGGCGGAACTCATGTGGTCCAATTTTCGGATCAGCTATACTTTACCGATATCCCCGCCAACAATGGCGTTTTAGGTTTTGTAGTCTATGAGTTTGTCATCTTAAATGGACCTTGTAGTGCGGTGATGACTCCTTATCAGGAAGTTGCCTCCGGTTCTGACAACGAAACCTTCAATACTGACTTTGGGGTAGGTACTGCGATGATCAGCAGCGAAAGTCTAGAAGATTGTATCAATTTTACCAACAACGCTGACGTAAGCAAAATCAATAGCCTACCTGCAGCGTTGACCTATACCCTCACAGCCGAAAACTTATCCAATGATCCCATTGGTCAAAATGAATATCATCACGGCTTAGTGATTCGGGAATCTATTCCTTCTTCAACTGAATATGTTTCAGGAAGTGCTAATGTTGGGAATACCTTACCAGCTGGTTTATCAGGATATACTATACGATACTCAAAGGACGATGGAAAAACTTGGAGCGAGACTGAACCAACTCCTCTGAATGAAATAACAGATATTCAATGGTGGTTCGATGATCAACTTCCTGCCTTAGCTACTGCTGCGGTTACTTTTCAAGTAACGGTACCCGTTAGCTATACTGCTGAGTTGGTGCCTAACAGTGGCTATTTGAGCGTAGGTTTTGCTCCTTCCTTGGCCGAAGATACTGCAATGGTCCAGATCATCGGTCTCAATGCCATTTGTGGCAATGTTTGGGCCGATAATGGTGGTTCGACTGGTGCTTCGTGGAATGAACGCCAAGATGGCGACGAGTCCGATCTTGCCAATATAACTGTCTATCTATACAAAGATGTCAATATCAATGGCGATGATGACGATGAAGGTGGGATCACAGGAGGCCACTTTGACGTCGATACTTATACACAAATTGGTGCATTCAACAATAGCTGGGTTGATGGTCATGCGCACAAGTATGATGACAACTTTAATGTAGTAGGCATAGATTGTTTCAACTTCTTGGATCCGGTATGGACGTATCAACTCCATGAGATTGATAGAGACATCTCTGATGTCAATCAGAAGTTCAAACTCCTCGTTTCAAATGCCGATCTCTCTCCCGGTGGACGACTCGTTATCAACGATAGCTACTTTGAGTGGGATCCCAATACTTATACTCGCGTTCGTGAATACGACAATATCCCAATCGAAAATCTACCGATTTACAGTCTCAGCGGAACTAGCGGTACAACGCAGTTAACGGATCTTGGTATCTATCTGAAGCCAGATGCAATCGGAGACAATAATCTCCTGCCTACCAACTATTATGATGTAGTAACCAATACTCCAGGACTTCATGGTGAGTGGCGTAATGGAGCCCTACTGGTCCAAGCAGTAGCTGTAAACTCTGATGGTACAGATGCCTTTACCACTGAAGAATCTTACAGTGCGGGTGGGCGTCATGGAGTCGCAACTTCTGGGCTATTATGGGAAGTCATGATCTATTGGCACTGGGATGGTAGAGCTTACCACCTCAATCCAGATTATGTCCCCAATATAGCTGCTGATGATGCGATCGGTTCTTCCGGTTTTGATGCCGATTACCTTTGGGCTACTGTAGAAACTGATGCAAATGGCAACTATTGCTTTACCAACTTACCCGATGGTAATTATGTAGTCGCTGTAGACAATTATGATCCCGATCTACAGGCAGGATATATCGAAACCAACGATACTTATTTCCCAATTGATCTAGATGCTTCTGGTCAACAGAGCTCTGGTTTGACTTTGTTAGAAAATAATTTTGGTTTCGGACCTCCACTTCTGGTCAACAAAACCCTTACCTCTGACAATCCCGCTTACGAAGGAGATACACTCAGTTTCTCTATCAATATCTCAAATCGTAGTGAGTTGTCTTTGGCCTTAGTACCACTAGCTGACACCTTCAATGCAGATCGACTAGAGTTTTTATATGCCGTGCCGGAACCCACAACTGTGACTACTGGTTTAAGTGGAACCTTTGCCAATACTGGTTTATTAGAGTGGGACAATACAGGTGGTATCGGTGGTACCGAACCCATCCTTTATAGTTCTTCGCTTCCACGACCAGATAATCTAATCGGTTATTGGACCTTTAATGAAGGAACTGGTAGCATCGCTTCCGATTATTCAGGCAAAGGCAATCATGGTACATTACAAAGCAGTCCAACTTGGGTTACAGGTAAATATGGCAATGCGCTAGATTTTGACAATTCATATGTCGAAGTACCATATCATGCAGATTTTGACTCTCGCAAAGTAACCGTAGCCGCATGGGTCAATTTTGATGTCGCCGGAGATTATAACGGTATCGTTACCAAGGGTACGACCACCTCAGCCTTCTCACTCGAAATGGCCTGGCCGGTAGTCAACGGAAATGTCAATGATGATAATTTCCGTTTTGCCAACAACTTAGGACTCGGTAATTACTCATATACAGAATCGAATACAGAAGTCTTCCCTGGTGAGTGGCATCATGTTGCCTTTACGACCAGTGGCCGAGACGCTATCATGTATCTCGATGGCGAAATAGATGGTGGCGCGCGCCTCAAACGTATTCGCCAAAACTTACAAGCCCTTATCATTGGAGCCAATCTGCCTTCAGCAGCATACTTCGATGGCAAAATAGATGAGGTCGCCGTCTACGATGACGCCCTCACCCAAGAGGACATCAAGCAATTGATGTTGTTTAATTCATTACAACTCGACCTCAACAATATCGTCCTCCACTACGATCTCGAAGAAGGTACCAGTACTACCATTATTGACCAGAGTGGCAAAGGCATTACGGGTTCTGCCATCAACAATCCAAGCTGGGCTTTGGGTCAAGTAGGCACTTATGCCCTAGACTTTGATGGCACTGACGATTATGTGATCTCCAACAATGTTACCCAAGGCTTAGACAATAGCTTTTCCATGAGCTTTTGGGTCAATACAAGCAATCCCGGTACGCAATATCTTATCAGTCAGGATCGAGCTGCATCCGATACCACGGGTGAATGGTGGATTACGACGAATGCCAGTGGGTATATCGATTTTGCTTGGCGAGATGGTGGTAGTATCAATAACTTTGCTGCTACTTCAGGTGCCCTGAACGATGGAAATTGGCACCATATCTTTGTCAATTATACTGGTAGTGATCTTCGCCTTTATCGTGATGGCACTCAAATCAGCAATTTCACAACTAGCATAAATCTACCCGTAATCACGGCTCCCGTTTGGCTCGCCAAAGACACCAGAGCTGATACCGATTACTATGATGGTCTGATGGATCACATCTACATTTTTGATGATTCAATGTCCACAGCCAAAATTTCAGAGCTATACAATGCCTTTTATCCTTCCTTTGCACCATTTGGGGGAGATTGCCCACAGTTGATCGGCAATTGGGATTTTGAAGAAGGCTTTGGTACCAGTACCCGAGATGAGAGTGGGTTCGGTTACACCGGAACGCTAAAAAATAGTCCCGATTGGATCTTAGGACAATCAGGTCGCTATGCTTTGGACTTTAGCGGTAATTCGCTAGAGCATGTAGACTATGGTATTTCGGACCTCAATCTCGGTAGTAGTTTTTCGATAGCCTTCTGGCTCAAATCAGACGGATCGGACAATATAGAGACAGTGTTCGCCAAGGGCACTCCTGGCACAGCAGGCCACTTCCAAGCTTATCTCAACAATGGAGAGCTCTATTTTAGGACTGATGTACCTGTTTCTATCGATCAATCAAGTGGATATGTGTTTGACGACGATATTTGGCATCATGCAGTGATCAATTATAATGGAGGTGCTTTCATCTTTTATGTAGATGGGCAATCCGTATCCAGTGCCTCTCAGACCTTTACGATCCCTGCTTTGGACGCTCAGTTTATGGTTGGACGCCGGACGGATGTTACCGCCAATGAGTTCAATAGTCAGTTGGATCAACTCTTGATTTACAACTGTGCATTGAGCCAAGAGCAGATCGCGAGATTGTTGTCTCTAGGTACAATCGAAGAGTTACTTCGCCAGGAGATCAACGTATTTTTCAAAGCCAAAGATCCTGCGGGTGTCTCAGTTGGCACGACCAATTCGGTCTGTGTATCAGGTGCGATGTTTACTGATGGCCGCGCTGCCAATCAGGGCTGTGATGTTGACCTTGCCAATGTGGTAATCCTCAATACGGGCGAAATATCCGGTACTGTCTGGAGTGATATAGATGGTGATGGATGGCAGGGTACTGTCGGTTACGAAAATGGGGAAGCGGGCATACCTGGTGTTAGGGTAGTGCTTGAGTCTTGCCCTAGCGTTTCGGGCGGCGTTTGTTCTGGAACGATTACTAGAGATACAATCTCTACAGATATCAACGGTTATTATGAGTTTGAGGGTCTGTACCAGAACACCTTCTACCGCAACTATATTATCACAACTGATATTCCTGATAGCACTCCTTCTCAGACAGGTGATCCTGATGATGATCCAAACCGAGGTTCTGGAGATGGCAATCTTTGTGGTACTTGTGATGACCTATGGGATAATGGAGGTGCATGGTTTGAAATGCTGATCGATACTTGGGGTACTGAAAATGAAGTCATCACAGACATCAACTTTGGCTACCAGATAGCAGGTAGCATCTTTGGAGTAGTTTGGGATGATGTCGATGGTGATGGCCTTCGCGCAAGCAACGAACCCTTTATTAGTGGCGTAACCGTCAATCTTACTGGCGGAGCTACTGCTATTACGGATGATAATGGTATCTACACCTTTTCAGATGTGACTCCGGGTACTTATACTGTCAGTGTAGATTTAGCCTCTCTCGCCGGCGGACCTTGGACTGCAACAGGTGAAAGCGATAATACCGTAGATAACGCTATCAGCGTAACGCTCACCACTGGACAAGTAGCTGGTTCTCATGAATTTGGTTTCCTCGCCCAAGGTTTTGCCTATATCGGTGATGAGGTTTACTATGACTGGGATGCAGACGGTATCCGCGACCTCAATGAGGAAGGCATTAGTGGTGTAAACGTGAATCTTTATCGTGATGCAAACGAAAACGGCATAAAAGACATTTTTGATATCTACTTGTCTACTGCGGTAACTGACCAAGATGGAATCTATATCTTCGATTTCTTGCCAGAAGGCAATTATATGGTTGGTATAGACGAGTCTGACCCAAATTTCCCCCAAAGTATGCAGACAGGTGATCCTGACGAAGACGGTGCATGTACTACTTGTGATAGCTGGGGTGCTGCTTGGATTGACGGTTTTTTCCCGAACGAAGATGTTGATTTTGGTTACCGTCCATTGGGTAGTGCCAGTATCGGCGACTTCGTCTGGTTTGACAAAAATGGCGACGGACAACAAGATGGTCTCATCGAAACAGGGCTCTCTTACGTTGGTGTAACGCTCTATGTAGACTTGAATCGTGATGGCATTTACGATACAGTGAGAACTTCACAGACTGACTTCATCGGTGCTTATAGCTTTGATGATCTGCCTGACGGTGATTTTGAAATCGTAGTCGATAGTCTCGACAATGCCTTGCCGACTGATCCAGTAGGCAATCCATATTCTTTGACTACTGCCTCTCGTTATTTATTCTCAATAGATGGCGGTGTCATCACAGAGATCAACGGCACTAGCTGTACAGTCTGTAATCTTGATCTCGACTTTGGATTTACGAGTCTTAGTCTTATTGGTGATCGCGTCTTTTGGGATGCTAACGCCAACGGTACCCAAGACCTCAATGAGTTTGGAGTAGGCGACGTAACGGTATATCTCTGCAATGGCAACGTCAATTGTAACTCCAGTAATGCGATCAGAACTACCACTACCAGTGATGGTACTGACGGCAAAGCAGTAGGATATTATCAGTTTGCGGGTCTACCTGAAGGAGACTATACTGTAAGTGTTGAGACAGCGAGTGGGCCATTATCCTCTTCTGTACAAACAGCTGACCCTAACTCAGATGGACTCGCATGTGATGATCCTGATCGTGTAGCTTTAGGATATCCAAATTGTGATAATAAATACTCACGTATCTTGATACCGGGCACCTTCTATACTGGTGCAGACTTTGGCTATCAGCCAAGTGGCGTAGTCGGAGACAAGGTTTGGTTTGACCAAAACGGTGATGGTAATCAAGACAATGATGAACAAGGCATCGCGGGTTTGACCGTATATCTATGTCCTGGTACTGGTCCGTGTACGGCTGCTAGTGCGACCGACACCGTTACCACAGATTATGACGGACTTTACTCGTTCTACGAAGTAGTAGATGGAGCCTATTCTCTGACGGTTATCCCGCCGGCTGGATATACCCCAACTACAGGTGCCGAAAGTGTCGGTAGTTCAAATATTGATATTGTCATCAGTGGCGGTTCGATCACCAGTATCGGCGGTACTGCCTGTGCTAGCTGTGATCTGGATGTGGACTTTGGTTATGAGATCGTCGGTAGCTTTAGCTTGAGCGGTACGGTCTGTCTTGACGATGGTAGCGAAGATGGTGTCTGTACTGGGCTTTCGGGAGAACTCGCTCAGGACGATGTTATCATCTATCTCTACAATGATGAGGGACTTTTGATCGCCAATACTACCACAGATGCAAATGGAGATTACTCCTTTGGCAATTTGATTGCAGATGACTATCAAGTAGTTCTCAATCGTACTTTAGCGCCGCTGGATATCGCAGACCTGACGACGACTAATGCAGACGTTCCTTCAGGAGGAACCATTGCTCTCAGTGGTCCCAATGTATATCAAAGTATTCCTTTGACGAACAATATCTCGGATGCAGACTTCGCCTTTGTGGTCAATGTAGATTTTGATTTTGGCGACTTGCCAGATCCTTATCGCACCACTAACGATGCCAATCCTTTGGCCGCTTATCACCAGATTCCTTCGGTTACGACCCTTTACTTAGGTAGTACCGTTGATAGTGAAACAGATGGTCAGCGTAGTGGAGATGCTTATGGGGATGATTCGGCTGGTAGCGATGATGAAGACGGCGTTACCTTTATCAATGAATTTGGTTGGAGTGTAGGTAGCACCGACATCGGTAATGGCGGTATTGTAGACGTGATCGTTACGGGCAGCGGATGGCTCGCAGCTTGGATGGACTTCAATCAAGATGGCGACTTTGGCGATGTAGGCGAGATGATGATCAGCCAAGCAGTCAATACAGGTACCGTACGTTACAATTTTGATATTCCTAATGGTACCACGCTTACAGGAGAGTATTTCAGTCGTTTTCGTCTCTTTGAAAGTGAGCCGATTGTGCCACTTGCATCTTCGGCAGGCTACGCCAACAATGGTGAGGTAGAGGATTATGTGATCTCCCTACAACCACTGCCAGTAGAAGTATTAGAGTTTAAAGGAGAGTGGCAAGACAAAAACGCTCGATTATACTGGACGGCTGCGCCGAACGAGGCGGCCATTGAATACCAGCTTGAGCGCTCTTTGAACCAGCAGGATTTCAAACGCATTCACTCTGTCGCAGCTACTGCAGGCGATGAAATCCAAACCTACGAACATCTCGATCTATCGGTGATGGATTTGGGTCAGCCGCAATATTACTATCGTATCAAGCAAATCGACGATGGTGGTACTGCGCAATACAGTCAAATCGTAGAACTTAGCGCGACTGATATACCATACTTGGCCCTCAATATTTATCCAAATCCAGTCAAGGACATGATGAATATTGAGTATACCATGATGAAACTCCAAGGCGATAAGCTGCGAATCGTCAATAGCTTGGGACAAGAGATATGGCAACGAAACTTTGAAGTGGGTGCGCCTAGTAAAGGCAACATCCAAGTCAATACGAGCCAATGGGCCGAAGGCTTTTACTATCTCGAATTGACTCATGACCAAGGAAGCGAGGTCTGGAAGTTTATCGTTCGCTAAGGCGTATAAAACGACATTGTAATAAATAGGGCGCATGAAAAATCATGCGCCCTATTTGTTTTTTGCTATGCAGAACGGGAGAGTTTTTAGATTTCTCCTCGCTAGAATGGGAGATTTCGATTTGCTGAGATTGGAGATTTCTCCTCGCTACGCTTGTTCGAAATGAGCGTTCCGCGCAGCGGCAAAACAAACTCAACTACTCAAAATAATAAAGCTTGAACTCCTTTTTGGGAGTGGTAAAGCCTTTGACGATACCGTCTCGATACGGGAATATGATCTGGGACGCTGCATTCTCACGATACTCCTTGTTCTCCTTGAGAAAAACGAGCATTTTGTCATAAGGAGTGGGTGGCAGTTCTAATTCATTGGCGCTTGCTTCGGATTCGTCGATCCCCAAATCAGCTTTGTATTTTAGGCTCAAATCCCCGGCATTGATGCCCCCCACGCGATAGACAAACTTGCCGTAGCGATCGGCCAGGTTTATCAGCATATAGCCACCACTTTCAATCGCCCCCACAGGATCGAAGCTTATCCAATTGCCTAGATTCGGATCAATCGCCGACCCTAAAAAGGCCGCTGCAACTGTGACACTAAGAAATAAAGCCGTCTGCGCCGCTTGAGACATTTGAGGGATAGAACCCACGACTAACCATAAATCTCCTTCAGCAGTAGGCTCGACAGAGATGAGCAAAGACTTTGAGAGATAGGGATGAAGGAGTTCTTTGTCTGCCACTTTTTCCCCATTCTTGCGCTCGGCATTGGTCATCAAAAAATAATCGTCCATCTCAGCATCAGTTGGAAACTCATAGGCTTGAGTGAGACCGGCTTCGCCGAACTCATGGATCTCTAGTTTGAGGCCTTCTTTTTGATAAGCAGCGAGCAAAATCAAGTCCTCATATACGAGACAATTGGTTTTAAGGATCGCTTCAGCCTTAGTATAGCGAGGCAACTCATAATTAGTGATTCGTTGCTCTTTAGTATTAAGATCAATTGAGAAATGGGTAACAAAACCCTCATCAATGTTTTCTAGGGTAAGATGTAGCTTTTCCCCGTAGAGGTACATCTTATTTTCTGGGATATTGCTAAATAGACTATTGCCGGATTCTGAGGTGATCACAAATAGATCCCTAGTCTCGGGCACCTCCATTTTGTTGTACAAATTATCCACCGCAATCAAAAAAGTATCGCTTTCTAGCTCATAGCCATCTTTGGTACGATAGACCACTAATTCGGACCTTTTGCGGTGAATTTGGACACTGGCAAAGGCATCATCTACGTAAAGCCCCGGACTGCGTAAACTATTGTTTCTTAGTGGTATCTCAAGGCCCGTCCTTTTCAGCGTATGCTCCTGCTTATCGTAAATCAAAGCAGCGTAGTGTTTCTCTCTCTCGAACTGGGCAATGATGATCAAGCTTTGCGCTTGGTCAATGAAACCCACAATCTCAAAGAATCTCTTGTATTCGGCTTCCTGCTCTACTCTTGCATCCTTGACGAGCTTAAGGTCTTGATCTAGATATAAGACTCGGAGATCATAACGCGTCTGATACAATAACATATGAGCACTCCCATTTTCGTCCTGATAGGGAAAATGATATCCTCCTTGAAAAGGGGCTTTGAGGATCGGGAAGGAATTGATGAGTGTCTGGGCTGAGAGTGTAGTACACAATAGCCAAAATGATACGAAGCCAATGGACATAGATTTGCTAAGCATAAATTGTGTTTTGTTTATGAAATGAAAATAGGTTGATACTGAGAGTAAAGATTTACTCTATGTCAATCGATGGGGTGCTACTCCAAAATAGGCAGAATTTAGAATTAGACAACTATATACTTTGAGAAAGTGAATTAGAGATTCTAATTTTTAGGCTGGCTTACAAATCTTATCTGTTTTAAATCCCTGAAGGCATTCTATCGTGTGTTTCAATAAATAGGTAACAAGAATGCACTTTCGCTTCAGCTAGAAGGAGTTTAGCGTTAAAAATACAAAATGGTTTTTGCCTCTGTGTTTCCAAGTTTGCCGGATCTAGAATACTCAGCCTACAGACTATTTGCCCATATTGATCGGTCCACGAATAGGCCAAACTGATCCGCTAGTTCTATGGAAGTCTGCGTTCTGGCGTTCTGCGAAGCAGAAAAATGCATGAGAGATGGCAAATCAAACCGAATATCATAGATAGGGCACTTGCCTTGATCCATTGGGAAAGGAAGCATCTCCAATGATTTCTACCACCACTGCGCGGAAGTAATTCCAAAACAAAAAACGGCCTGCATAAATGCAAGCCGTTGATAATCTTTTTGGTCAAAAACTCCTTTAGCTCACCAGGGTTCCAACAGCTTCGCCCGATACGATCCTTTTGAGATTTTCGGGCTGATTGATATTGAAAATGATGATTGGCAGTTTGTTTTCTTGACAGAGGGTAAAGGCAGTCATGTCCATCACTTTGAGACGATCACGCAATACATCTGCAAAGGAAATTTCGTCAAACTTGACTGCAGAACTGTCTTTTTCAGGGTCAGCGGTATAGACTCCGTCCACGCGTGTACCTTTGAGGACTACGTCCGCTTCGATTTCGATCGCACGCAAACTAGCAGCAGTATCAGTAGTAAAGAATGGATTACCCGTACCCGCACCAAAAATGACGACGCGACCTTTTTCGAGGTGGCGAATGGCGCGACGGCGGATATAAGGTTCACAAATCTTGTCCATACCAATCGCGGACTGTAAGCGACATTTGGTGCCGAGTCGCTCGATTGCGTCCTGTAAGGCCATACCATTGATCACCGTGGCCAGCATACCCATATAGTCACCATGTGCACGGCCCATACCTTCGCTAGCTCCTTCTAAGCCTCTAAAGATATTGCCCCCGCCGACTACGACTGCCACTTCTACTCCCATTTTATTGAGTTCGACAATTTGTTGCGCATAGCGCATCAGGGTTTCGTTATCGATACCGTAATCTTGGTTACCGATGAGCGCTTCACCACTGAGTTTGAGCAGGATTCTTTTGTAAGAGGGAGTTTGATTCATTAATGCTAGATATAAAAAAAGAGAGTTTTGAAAAACTCTCTTTTGTGAAATTCATTATATCACTAGCTGCCGAGCTGAACTCGCTTGAAGTCGCTGACAGTAGCGTCTTTACCAAGGCTCTGAGCGATATACTTGCTCACAGAGAGAGAAGTATCCTTTACGAAGTCTTGGTTTAGGAGCGTATTTTCTTTGTAAAACTTGTTAAGCTTACCCATTGCAATCTTTTCGAGGATCGCTTCTGGCTTACCTTGTTGACGAGCTTGTTCTTTTCCGATCTCAATTTCTTTTTCGACTACATCCGTAGGAACGCCGTCTTTGTCAACTGAAACCGGGCTCATCGCTGCAATCTGCATTGCAATATCCTTGCCAACTGCCGCAGTATCACCTTCGGTAACATTTGTAAATGCAACTGCTACTCCGATACGAGCACCTGGGTGAATGTAAGTAACTACATTGTCTCCCATGATTGGTGCATATTTACTAACGTCTAATTTTTCACCGATTTTACCAACAGTATCTACTAAGGTATCAGCTACAGAGCGACCATCGAGATCAAGTGCTTTGAGAGCGTCTAGATCTGCAGGTTTTTCAGCTAAGGCCTTGTCAGCAATAGACTGACCTAATGCCTGAAAATCATCGTTACGAGCTACGAAATCTGTTTCGCAGTTTAGCTCGATCAATACTGCATGAGTATTGTCAGCATTTGCAGAAATGAATACAGCACCTTCATTGGCCTCACGGTCCGCACGTTTGGCAGAAACTTTCTGACCTTTTTTGCGGAGAAATTCTACTGCTTTTTCAAAATCACCGTCGGCTTCAACCAAGGCTTTTTTGCAATCCATCATCCCGGCGCCAGTGGCTTTCCGCAATTCATTGACTTGTTTAGCACTAATTGCCATCGCTTTGCTTAGTATTATATATGATAAATTTTATCTGACAGGTTTGCCAAAAATCGCTGCAAAAATGGCTATTTTCTGCCAGAAAAAAAAATCATACCCTAATGCAACCATTTTCACCTATAAGCCCTCTTGCTTATGAACGACGACCAAAAGGCAGTAAACGACCAAATGAGAATTGTGGGACGCTATGCAGAATCGGAACTAGTTGAAGGGTGCAAGAATGAAAACCCCAAACTACAACGCGCTCTTTACGAGCAGTACCACAGACTTATGTTTGCTGTTTGCCTACGATACGCAGATAGCTCAGATGATGCCCAAGACATAATGCAGGAGGGTTTTATCAGAGTATTTCGCAAAGTAGGCACCTTTAGAGGGCAAGGCTCTTTTGAAGGATGGGTACGGAGAATCATGGTGCATACTGCCATCGAGCATTATCGCCGCAACTCCAGATTTATGATGGTCGACGTTGAAGAAGCACGTGATGTAAAGCTAGATGCCGATGCACTCACCAGCATGAGTAGAGATGAAATCATCAACCTCATCAATCAAATGCCAGTGGGTTATCGGACCGTCTTCAACCTTTATGTGATCGAAGGCTACTCGCATCAGGAGATCAGTGTAACACTCAATATCTCCGTCGGGACGTCCAAGTCGCAACTATCACGCGCCAAAAAAATCTTGCAAGACAAGATCGATAATATGAATAGGAGAGCCATTCAGGGATAAAAAATAAGTAAACAGTAGAAAGTAATCAGTACTAAGAACTAAATGTCTCCATACTAAATACTCTCTACTCAGTACTAAAAAGATTGCACGGAAATGGAAAACCAGAATGACATAAGAGGGCTCTTGGAAGAAAAATTCCAGCATCATGAGGCAACGCCGTCTCGCGATATCTGGGCCCAAATCGAAGCGGATATTAATCCGTCTCAAAAAAAGAAAGTAGTGTGGTGGCCTTATATGGCTGTCGCAGCCTCCGCCTTGATCCTCTTTGGATTATGGGCACTATTGCCAAGCGGCAATACTAGTAACTTACCTTCTGGCAATGGTATGGCTGAGACGACTCCTACGGAGAACGCTGCGCCAAATACGCAAGAAAGCGTTCGCCCAGCGATCGAAAACAAAAACCTTAGCGCACAAGATGAGGTAGTAGTGGAAGAAGACGATAGCCCAGCGAAAATCCAACCGCTTTACCAACAGACAAGTAGTAAAAACTTCGCCCAAGAAGAAGTAGTGCCTGAGCCAGAAACCCCTCAAGAAGAGGTCCAACAAGAAACCATTAAGAGTTATGCAATCGCACTCAACCCGATTTCCCCTATCAACCCTCAGCTGTACCCGGATGCACCCGTACATCAGCTAGAGCAAGGGACGGCAGAAGTGGTCAAACCCACTAAACTGACAGAAAGCATTGCCGACAACAGTTCTAAGTTGAAACCAGTCAAGGATAACAAACTTGATCTCAACGAATTTTCACTGGAAAATGTCGTCGCATTTGCCTCCAACGAACTCAGTAAAATCGCAGGTTCACCCCTCGAATATGAGCGTCAAGAAGGAGAAAATACGGAACGCAAGCGTTACGAAATTGAGTTAGGCGATTTCAAATTTACTCGCACTAGTTTTAGAAAAACCACCAAACAGTAAACCATCAAGGTCATGAACAAGCAATTATCTATCTACAAATTTGTAGGACTATTTGCCGCGCTAATGATGATTAGCCTAATGGGCTTTGCTCAAGACGAAAAAGAAAAAGAGTCTGAAAGCGATAGCACCGAAATCATTTTCAAAAACCGTCGCATCATCATCATCGCTGATGAAGAAGGCAAGCGCGTTGAAATAAAAGAAATCACCAAAGAAGGTGAAGAATCCGAAATCATCGTCATCGAAGATGAAGATGATGGAGAATATGATTATCGAGTTGAAGGAGAGGAAGATGAGGACGAAGACGAGGATCATGATGAAGATTATGACGAGGATCATGAAGATGGAGATTGGGATGAAGATGATTACGATCATCAAGCCAAAAAGAAAAAAAGCGGCAAACGCACTGATGTAGACTTTATTGGCCTTGACCTCGGTCTTACCAATTATTATAACTCAGCGACTAAGCAATATGGTCTTAGTGCTGCGCCTCAAGCCTTAGCGATTCACGAGTTTCGCCCTGGTTCTCACGTGGCTCTGCACTTATTCCCGACCACTGCAAGCCTTATGGGCCGCGGTGCTATCAACCTCAAGACTGCCATTACCATCGACTGGACTCAGATGTACTTTTCAAGTAACGTTATGCTCCAAGACAATGGTGAAACTTTAAGCTTTACTGACAGTCCAAACGATCTGATCAAAAATAAACTCAGCGCTCGCTACATACAGATGCCTTTACTCCTCAATCTCAATACTGATCCAGGTGGCAAAGACGGTGTCAGCGTTTCCTTCGGTGTCTATGGTGGCTTACTCTGGAAAGCTTGGACCAAGCAGGAATATGCTAGCAACGGCCAAAAAGTAGTGGACAAAGTTGACGGTAGTTATCACCTCAGTCCTATCCGTTACGGATTGATGGCTCGCGTTGACTTCAAATGGTTTGACATCTATGGCATGTACAATATGGTACCGCTATTCGAGTCAGGCAGTGGTGTAGAAGATACTCAAACGGTAATGTTTGGTATCAACGTCATCAACTTCTAAAGTATAGGATGTATTTTTTCAATTGATACGCGGCCCGCTGACTACGGGCCGCTTTTTTTATTGGAAGATTGTAGCGACGCTCCCGATAACTATGCGGGATGGTCCCTTTCAATTAGTATCAATCAAGCTGATTTTTTCAACAAAGGATGCACCACCACCGAAGCCAAAATAATCGCCGCACCGATATAAAACCCCCAACCCAAGTCCTCGTTCTCCTGAAAGATAATAGCAGCCATTAGCATACCATATATGGGTTCAAGATTGATCGAAAGGGTAGTGGTATAGGCGCTTACATGCTTCAGAGCAAGCATCGTCAGGGAGTAAGCCAGAGTGGTACAAAGTAGCGCCAGTACGACAAGGTATATCCAATCTATACCGCTTTGCGGAACGACTGGAGTCTCTGGCCAAAACTGCAAATAGACAGGAAACACCAATAACAAAACCGCTACTCCTGCGACAAACTCTATCAAAGTGATCGCAAATACATTTTCGACTTCGTCTACGACGTCCTTATTGATCACACTCGCCAAAGCAATCACCATCGCCGAAATCACCGATACCAGCATCCCGAGCCAATAACGCTCGCCTGCCACATCAAAGATAAAGAGAAAGCCTACGATGACTAGCGCCGCCAATATCATCTCATACCATTGGATGCGACGCCTAAAAAATAAAGGTTCAAAAAGAGAGGTAAATAAGGCCGTAGAAGCCAAACAACTCAAAGTGATACTTACATTAGAGAGTTTGATCGCCTGAAAAAAGGTCACCCAATGGATCGCCATCAAAACTCCAATCAAGGCAATCTTGAGTTGTAACTTGCGGGGAAGCGATAAAGCCACTTTGACCGCTCCTGGAATCAATAGCAAGCTCAACATCGTAATCCCCATCCGATAGACCACTATCGTGATGCCTGGCAAATCAATCAACTTGCCGAGGATAGCCGTAAAACCATACAAAACGATGGCAATATGCATCATGATGTAGGCCTTATTCAATGGGGTGAGCGTTCGCATGGCGTGAAGTTAGGCCCAAGCCATGACATTGCCAATGGACCTATTCCAAACTGCGAGCCACAGCACGAGCCGCCTGTTTACAATTGAGTTGCAAAGAGATACCATGGCGACCGAGGTTCAAGAGAGTCTCAGGATGAAGCTCCAGATTGCAACTCCCTTGATAACGATATTGTAAGTTGATCGAAATATCTTGGCGCTGAATTCCTAGCTTTTTGAGGCTGGGATAATGTTGCTGAATCAATTCTTGATAGTGATGCAAATAGTCAAAGCAGTTTTGCTGGTGATACTGTACGTTGCGCCAGCGCCAAAACTGTTGATCGACACTTATATTGGTTCGCGAGATATTGAATATCTCTGCCAAAGGAATATCCTGTATGCCTTCTCGAATGATCTGTAGTTCAAAAATGCTTTGGCCGACTTCGATTTCGCGGGCAAAATCTTCCTCAATATTGGTAAAAGCTTGTTCAAACTTTTGCTGACGCATCAGCGTCAAGATGGACTTTTCGACCTCTTTTTGATTGACAAATGGTACCAAAATCATGTCTGGCTCCCAAAAGAAACCTCTTTGTTCCTTTTGCACTCGATTGAGGTAAGGCATCGGCACGAAGCGAGCTTGCCAGATAGTCCCATCATCAAAACCTACCGTTACCGGCACGGGGCCAGCTACATAAGGCAGATCATCGTCCCCTGCTTTATCAACAAAGATATATTGGATAGCCACCGCAAGAGAGGATAGCGAAGGATCGAGCACTTCCCATGCTGCTGCTGTTTGGCGCTCACCATTGAGACATAGGCGCAAACGTTCTTGGCCCAAGCGCATCAAACTCATCGGATCAAGTCCTAAGCCAAAACTAAGGTCATATTTCCCATCTAACCAGATAGACGCATGATAGTCTTCCAGTCCCGCATCCAATAGCTGCGGCAGCAGTTCTTCCCACTGATCCATCACAGCATTGACCGCAAAAACGCTGGGTTCATCTGCCTCATGAGTTTCAAAGAGTCGCAATAGCGAACGCTCTTTCCCAATCGGGATTTGTAATAACTTTTTGACACTAGCAGAAGAAGCAGGAGAAATCCAAAGTTCTAAAAAGTATGAAGATACCATCTGTTGCAGGTTGAATGAACGACTGCAATAAGGAGAAGATCAGACACAATTGCCGAGCAATTATTACGACAATATGACAAAACCGATTTTACGTACTATGTGGTATTTATTACGTAAGTCGAAAACATCCAAACCGTCTCCAAGGTCATTTAAACGCACTATTTCTTCGGTTTTATTCACAAGAACGCAAACAACATTGCATGCAAGATTGGTTGATTATATCAGCTTTGGGTCAATAGCTGTTGCATGGCAGGATGATGCGCTTTGTCCAAAGCACTCAATCCGTCGAAATTTTTGGCGTGTTTGTCTGCACCATTTTTGAGTAAAACCTCAGCCGTTTGCAAAGCATTTACCATTGCAGCATAGATGAGCGGAGTATCACCTTCGCTTTCTCTTTGGGAGGGATTGGCTCCATATCGTAGAAGGAGTGTTGCCATTTTGGCCTGATCATGTTGGGCACAATAAAAAAGTAGCGTCGCTTGATAGCGATCTGGTCGGTCTGGATGAGCGCCTGCCTCAAGCAAGCGTTCGGCAAGGCCGACATTCCCCTCCAAAACGGCAATCGCCAAGGGATGGCTATCGTCTCGATTGGATTGATTGACTGCTGCTCCCGCCGCCAAAAGTATCTCCACCATCTTGATTGATTGACGACTCGTCGCATACAACAAAGGAAAAACGCCAAATTCATTGCGGAGATCGAGGAGTTCGGCTTGCGCCTTTAACAGTTTTTCCACTTGCTCAGAGTCCTCTTGCTCGATGGCAGTCATGAGTTCTTTGAGAGCTGTTTGGGGATCCGGCTTAGCCGAACGGAAAAATTTGCGCATGGCGTAGGAGCTATTAGAGTCAATCGGATGAAAACTAAACGTTTGTCGAGGAAGCTATGTTTGGGACCCAAAATAAAAATCATCTTGAATGTAAAGGAGCAAAATCTTGCGCCTCCAATGATTGTATCAATCGCAGATCATAACTAAGCGTTCCACGAAGCGGAGAAAACCGTCCTATCTGTCAGCTGTCAGACAGGCAAAGCGGGGATATATAGATAGTTTATAGCCTCCAAAACTCAAAGCTGCTGTTTATTATGAAAAGAAATCCATTTATAGTCGTTCTTGCTTGGACAAGCTTGGCACTCCTTGCCTGTGATGACACCCAGCAACCTATCCCCGGCAGAGGCGGTAAGAGCAATAATGATGCGTGGCTAATCCCTGAAGCGAATGTCTTTGATGGCGGGCCCGGCAAAGATGGAATACCTTCGGTTGACAATCCTGCTTTTACAGACGTAACCAATGCTCCGATTGAATTGCTAGACAATAGCCTTGTAGTCGGTATTAAAATCGGAGAGGAGACTAAGGCTTATCCACATTTTATCCTCGATTGGCATGAGATCGTCAACGATGGGATCGACACTGCCAAATATGCGCTAAACTATTGCCCACTGACGGGTACTGCCATGGCTTGGAGCCGTAGAATCAATGGTTTTGAAACTACTTTTGGGGTTTCGGGACTGTTGTACCAAACCAATATTATCCCCTACGATCGGCAGTCCAATAGCAATTGGTCACAATTAGAGATGCGAGCGGTACAAGGTGCTTTGTCAGGCCAAGAAGCGAATGTCTTTGCCGTAGTAGAAACTGATTGGAAAACTTGGCGTACGATGTACCCCAATACCCAAGTCATGACCGCCGAGACAGGATTCAATCGTTCTTATGGGGTTTATCCTTATGGCAACTATCGGACTGACAATAATTCTCTATTGTTTCCGGTAGAACCGCTCGACGAACGCGTTCCCGCTAAGGAAAGAGTCCACTCCATCAAGATTGGTACTGAGCTCAAAAGCTTCCGACAAAGCCTATTTACCGATAATACCACCGTCATCAACGACCTCTTTAATGAAGAAGAGATTGTTGTCGCTGGCAATGAAAAGGATAATCTGTTTGTCTCATTTGGACGTAAGCTCGCTGATGGCACTATACTAGAAATGAATGCTGTCCAAAATACGCTGCCTGTGATCATGAAAGATCAAGAAGGGAACGAATGGGACGTATTTGGTGTGGCTGTTTCGGGTCCCAGAGAAGGCGAACAGCTACCGGTTTATCCTTCTTTGATGGCTTATTGGTTTTCGATGGGAGCTTTTTATCCTGACCATTTAGTCGTGGACTAGAGCAATTGCTCCTTTTTTAACCATTCATAATTGGCTTGGACTCCTTCTCGCCAAGGCCGCATCTGGTAGCCAAGTTCGCGAAGGGCTTTGCTATTGTCAAAAGCATAGTCTTGGCGGGACATAAAGTTGGCGATCTCTGGGGTGATCGTTGGTTCTTTACCAATGATACGGCCTCCGAGAGAAGATAGGCGCGCGATAAACTTCAGTATCGGGCCTGGGATCTGTTTGGGGATCTTTGTGATTCCCATGCTTTGAGCAATCTCTGCAACAAGGGTTTGGATAGGAGCGTTCTCGCCAGAGACAATATAATTATGACCGTCTTGGCCTTTGTCCACCGCCGCAATATGGGCCTCGACTACATCATCGACATGCACATAAGAGTTGCTGCCAGCAGGGATACCGGGGACTTTGTTTGCTTGGATAGCAAAAAACATTTGTCCCCAAGTATTGAGATCAAAAGGGCCAACAATGGCAGCGGGATTGATAGAGACTACTTTGAGTCCTAGTGATCTGCCTTGGAAGGCGATTTGCTCAGCTTGCCATTTGGTCTTTTCATAGTTGATCCATGCTTGTTCACCTCTTTGAGGAACGCTTTCATCAATCATACCTTTGACATCGCCCCAAGCACTAATGCTCGAAGTATGGATAAAGGTTTTGACGTTCTGCGCAGCAGCTGCCTCAATCATATTGCGAGTGCCTTCAACATTGATTAGGGTTTGGCGCTTGTTGTTAGGGCGCCACATATTGGTATCTCCGGCAAGATGAAATACCACTTCCGTACCCATAGGTATGCCCGCTATTAATGAAGCTTTATCTGTAATCGATCCTTCAACTAACTGTATCGGTAGGTGTTGGATATATTTCAATTCGGAGCTAGGCCGATGCAAAGCGCTTACTTTCCATCCTTGCTCACAAAGCTTATGGAGGAGATTAATGCCGAGGAAGCCTGTGCCTCCAGTAACAAATGCGGTTCTACTCATTGGTGTTATTTATCTCACAGACACAGCGTACCGGAAACTGTCGCTTGGCTTGAACGACATTGTGATCGTGAAGTTCTTGCTCCTGACCGAAGCTATGCCAATGCATAATACTGCCTTCCTGAAACTTGGCATCTAGCCAAAAAGTATTTTGCTCACCGATCTTAGCCAGTTTACCATAATCCACTCGACCACAGAGCCAGATATTCAGGGTATCCATCAAGTTGATTTTTTGTTTGCGCTGCGCTTTCAGCAAGGCTTTAATCTCGGCTTCATTGGGTAAGCGCCAGCCATCAGGACAAACTTGCAATGCTTCTTTCACTGGATAAAACTGTCCACATTGGCGACAGTCTACCTCATTGCTATCTGAGATACAAAAAGAATGTTCTGTTTCAAATCTCAGGTTTTCGGTGAGCCAATATAATCTACCCAACTCTATATACTCATAGGTATTGCCGTCTCGGGGATCTTCAAACTGCTTTGAAGGATCAATCTCAAGCCTATTGGTAAAGGCCAAAATACTTATTAAGCCACAGACGACTAAGTATTTCATTTGGTAGCGATAATACGGATTCGTTTATAATCAGCTTGCCAGCCTGTCTCAGTCAAATGAGTCGCTTTTAGGCTTTCTTGAGTGGCGTTGAGGATTTTTTCTCGTTCCCCTTGGGGAACGCCAGAGAAAAACTTATCGGCAAACATCCTAAACCAATCTTTCATCCCGTCTGGGCCGACGAGTGGGGTAGGGCGGTCAAAATGTTCGGCGTGCACGACTCTAAAGCCGCCTTGTTCGAGGGCAGTTGCGTATTCCCCGATAGAGGGAAAAAACCAAAAATCGATCTTGCCGTTTTCTTTGTAACCGTGCTCAGCGAGTTGTCTTTGCAATGCCGCGACCATTTGGCCGACATTGGCTTTGCCACCAAACTCCAATACGATACGACCACCCGGCTTGAGAGCTAAGTGCATTTGCTCGATGACAGTCTCAAATTCGGGTATCCAGTGCAAAACAGCATTGGAAAAAATTGCATCAAACTCAGATACGAACCCAAGCGTTCGGCCATCGGCCACCGCAAAATCCACTGTCGGATACTTAGCTTTGGCTTGAACGATCATCTCTGCTGAGTCATCTACGCCCAAAACATCCGCGCCAGCCTCTTGAATTTTCAGCGTCAAATCTCCTGTGCCGCAGCCCAGATCGAGGATGCGTTCGCCCGAACGGGCTTGTAAATACGAAAAAATGCCCTCGCCAAATTTGGAGACGAAGCTATGTGAACCATCGTATAATTGTGAGTTCCATTTCATGATTCATCCAATAAATCCATCAAATCATCAATGCGTTCATAATGCAAAAAGCCCGGCTCTTCTTCCGCTTCTTCTCCTAAATTGAGGCCATAAGGAGCAAAGGGTGCGGCATCGACAAAACTCAAAAGCGCATCCAAACTCACGAAATGCAAGAAAACATGATCGGCGACTGTTTGATAAGCAGTGGCGCTATCGGCATCCGGCAAACTGATCTGAAATTTGAGTTCCACGCCCGCGTCTTCGGCCTGATTGACTGCATCAGTAATTTTGGCTGGATCGATAAATTGATCTGCTCTGAGGATAATTTTGGGGTGATCGGCTAAGAGGCGCTCATTCCAATCCTCAAAAGGCAGGGTGATATAGCTCCATTGAAAGAGTTGTTTGACCTCTTCGAGTTCTTCGAGACTGATCAGATTGAGTTCCAACACTACTTCTGGACCGCTAAGCCACTGGACCATATTCCAGATGAGGGAAGAAGAGAGTTTTTTGCTACTGCCACGTTCAAGGCTAAAACTGACGAGATCAAAGCCTACCGCCGCGCTAGAACGGGCGTCTTGGAGACTGATGAGATTGCTGACTTTAAGAATCGGACGCATACACACTGATTTGGGCACAAAGATAGAAAAAAGCGACCTTTTTAGGAGTGTTTTGTAACTTACGGTTTAGATAAAAAATCTATGTCTGACTTTATTCCATACTCACGCCCCTACCTCAAACCCGAAGAGATGATCCAACAAACGGCCGAGCATTTTGCTTGGATGGATCAAAGGCGCACTTTACGCGAATTTTCGGATCAGCCGGTACCGCGTGAAGTGATCGAAAATATCATCAAAACTGCCTCTACTGCTCCTTCTGGTGCGCATAAGCAACCTTGGACATTTTGTGCAGTTGGCAATCCTGATATTAAAAAGCAAATTCGCGATGCTGCCGAAAAAGAAGAATACACCAACTACAATGGCCGGATGTCCGATAGTTGGTTAGAGGATTTGCAGGCTTTTGGTACGGATTGGCATAAGCCCTTTTTGGAAATCGCGCCTTGGTTGATCATCGTATTTAAACGTGCCTACGAGTTCGGCGAAGACGGCGAAAAACTCAACAACTACTACGTCAACGAATCAGTAGGACTCGCCACCGGTTTTTTGCTTTCGGCTATCCACCAAGCAGGTTTAGTCGCGCTCACGCATACGCCTAGCCCCATGAATTTCCTCACAAAATTACTCGATCGCCCAAAAAATGAGCGTAGCTTTTTGTTGATTCCTGTGGGCTATCCTGCGGAGAACGCTCAAGTTCCTGTTTTGGAGCGTAAAGGGATAGAGGATATTAGTGTGTTTTTTGAGTAAGGAAGGGATTAACTTCTAAATGAATTATTCGTATTTTATAGAAAAGCTAAAACATGTTAATAGAAATCCCAGACGAAATTTTAGCTGGTCCTGAGTATGGAAAGCAGCATTTTTTGACTGATATCGCAGTGATGCTTTATCAGCAAGAACGAATTTCGCTTGCTAAAGCAGCACATATCTCTGGGCATAATAGATTAGAATTTCAATCAATTCTAGCCGATCGCCAAATCTCCATCCTTTATGACCTTGGCGCAGATATTGAAAGTCTCAAAAAACTGAATAAAGGGCTTTAGATGATCATCATCAGTGATACATCTGTGATGATCAATCTAGCTCAGATTGGGCATTTGTCTTTGCTCCCTCAAATTTTTCCAGAGATCATCATTCCAGAGGCCGTTTTCAAGGAGATCACTCATGGAGACAAACCTCTTCCTGGCGCCACTGAAATTGTCGAGGCAGATTGGTTAAGTGTTGCTTCGCCCATAGATGACAACCTCATTCTAAGCTTACTTGACGAAATAGACTTAGGAGAGGCTGAAGCTATCGTTTTGGCAATAGAACGGAAAGCTGATTTTTTGCTGATCGACGAACGCAGAGGCAGAAGTGTCGCGAGACGTTATAAGCTTGATCATTTGGGAATTCTCGGTATTCTTTTACAGGCCAAAACATTAGGGCTTATTTCTCAAGTCAAGCCATTATTGGATCGTTTAATCAATGAGGCGAGATTTTATATTGGAGCTAAACAACGTTCGCTAAATAACTGTCCGATTTGGCTTGCATTTTTGGGCTGAGCCTTCGTTGAAAAATCTGTCTTTTAGCTCGCTAAACTCAATCTTTTCGCCTTGACTCAACTCAAAACTGCTGCGCCCTCGCTGGACATTTATTGAGTTCACGTTGCTAAGCTTTATCAACAAGTCTTAGCTTTGGCTGATGAATCCTAGTAATAATATTTATCATCATGACTGAAGCAGAATCATTATACCACTCCATCGGCAGTAGCATTCCAGATGCCGTTAGCAGTCAGATGTTTGGCAAGCCTTGTTTCAAATTAGGCAAGAAGGCCTTTGTCTGTTTTTTTAAGGACGAAATGGTTTTCAAACTAGATGGGGAGGCCCATAAAGAAGCATTCAGTCTAGATGGTTCGCACTTATTTGATCCCTCAGGCAAAGGCCGAGGCATGAAACAATGGGTACAAGTGGCTTATGACTATCAAGATCAATGGGCAAAGTTTGCGGAATCTGCAGCGGAGTATGTCAAGACGCTTTAGAAGACATTCATCAAAGTTCCAAAAGAGACCCTAATTCGGATTTCGCACCCAGCCCCAAAGCCTAAAAAAGGGCGCCATATACCAAGGCATATATCCTTGGGTACGCATAAAGGTGATTGCTTTAGGGCGACCGCTTCGCGGAACGATCGGAATCCCAGAACCATCCATCAGACGATTCCAAGCGGCAAAACCAGCCGCGATTGACATCGCATCAACCACCGTTTTTTCTCGCCAACCTTCAGCGGTAATAGCGTCCACATCCTCAGAAGTGATACGCGAGGGGTTTTCAGTAAGCTTCTTGACGTAGCGAAAGATCGGTTTGAGCTTAGGGTCCAATGGTGATCGCTCAAGATCCACTAGCATCAACTCCAACAAAGTTTCCGACGCACCATAATGGTCCGCCAAAGTGGAATGAATGCTGTAACAAAAGTTACAGGAATTGAGTCCTGAAACATAGCCACCGATCAATTCTCGTTCGGCAATCGAAAGCTCCGATTTACCGCGTAACAACTTATGTGTATATCTCAACAAATTGGCATAACGACCCGGCCAGCGAAAAGCCAAATCCGGTAGCACCGCGTTCTCCGCAGGCAGAAAGGAAAAATAAGACATAATAGAGCAAGTTTAGTGATAAGAGTAATTTATCATTCGATCTTGCTTTCACCAAAGCTTTCCTAAAAAGAATCCAGTCGCTTACTCCTCCACTATATTATTGCAATGCTTCCCACTCTGCTTGCGTTGCAGTGGATTTTTGATATTCCATCAATCCAAGCCATTTGCCATCGCGCTTGACGAGCAACATTTCAAAATGTGTCGGATAAGCGCCTGTAACTTTTCCTGACTTATCATAAGTGGTATAGTTGAAAATCCCCGTTTCATGAGCGGTGGTTTCATCTCCGATTCTTTGGGAGAAGCGAAACGCTACCGAAGCATTGGTTTTTCCTGCCTTGGTGTCCTCAAATCCTTGCTTCCAGCCTGCTAGGGCTTTGGATATCGGTACAGAGCTTTTATTTTTTCCAGAAGCAAAGATGATGACAGCATCCTCATGATATCCAGCACTATATCCTTCAAAGTCGCCTTCTTTTACGGTGCGAGATAGCTCGGTCCAATATTGATCAAGTTCAACTATGCGGATCGGTTCTTCTTGCTTGATCGTATTGTCTTCCGTTATCGTTTCAAAAGCTGTTAATAGCACCATTGCGGTAAGTAGTAGGACTTGTTTCATGAGTCAATTGATTAGCGATCTTTTTGATGGATGCATTATAAGCTATTCTTAGGAAAAAGATTTGCGGACTTTAAGGGGATTATCAATTATAATTTAGCGCATGGAGTTTAGGCTTACTGCTGCGCAGAACGCTTGACTCTTTGGTAGGTGTGTACAAAATCAAGGAATCACCCACAAGAGATCTCCTTTCCGATTGAAACGATCAAAATTTCTTATAGCTAGGCGTTCGCCCCCTTTTTCTCGATTTATAGCCGGAAAATGATGATTTTCACCCTTAGGCGTGAAGTCTTATTGGGTGGGTTTAGTCATATTTGAGGAAATGGTTTGAAGCTATTCTCAAATCATTTTACCAGAAAATTTACCGTTTGATGCTTAGCCTTTTGGGGCAATGCAAAAAGGATAAATTTTCACAACAAGACTTCAATCAAACCCAAAACACCTCTATGAAAAAGCTTCTCACCTTAATCTTCTCATTAGCTTGCTTCGCTATCTGCTCGGCTCAGACGATCGACTTTGAAGAAACCATTACCTTTCAAGACGCTGATCTCGGAGCGCTAGCATTTGGAGATATCGACCAAGATGGAGACCAGGATTTACTCATTTCGGGCAAGGGTGGTCCGGTCAAAGCGGCTTTATATCGCAATGATGGTAGTGGCAACTTTACAGAGATCATGGGTACACCACTCATCAATGTATATGGAGGATCAGTTGATTTTATAGATGTCAACAATGATAGTTTTCCTGATATTTTGATTACTGGAGCTACTTCTTCCCCAGTACGAACAGCTAATCTTTATATCAATGATGGCGCAGGCAATTTTAGCATCGCTGCCAATACGCCTTTTACTCCTTCTCAAGAAGGAGACATAGCCTTTGGAGACGTAGATAATGACGGCGATCAAGATGTCATCATGATCGGCTACAATGTGTCAGATATGGGCTTTGCAGCACTATACCTAAATAATGGTTCAGGTGTATTTACGGAGGCCATGAACACTCCCTTTGAAGCGCTTTGGAACGGAGGCGTCGAATTGATTGATATCGACAATGATGATGACCTAGACGTAATCATGGCTGGCACTAATCCAAATGACAACCCATCCACTACTTTATACACCAATGATGGCTCCGGCATATTTAGCTTGGTAGCAAATACGCCATTTGACAATTGTGCTGGTGGGAACATCGCCTATGCCGACACAGACAATGATGGAGATCAAGATATCCTGATTTGTGGGCAAAACGATAATGGGACTATCATCTCCAAGCTCTACCTCAATGACGGTACAGGCGCATTCAGCTTATTATCTGGTACGCCTTTTCCCGGTGTAAACTTAGGAGAAAGCGCACTCGCAGACTTTGACAATGATGGAGATCAAGATGTTTTGATCCTCGGCACAGGCCCAGGTGGTTTGGCAGACAATAGCATTATCGCCAATATCTACGAAAATCAAGGCGCTAATACTTACATCTTAGCCGACTCTCTATTCGGAGCTTACTTTTCAAGCAACGCCTTTGCTGATATCGACGGAGATAATGATCTCGATCTTGTGATCGCTGGTACCTCAACCGGAAGTCCGGTTCGTGCTGCCAGATTATACACCAATATAACTCCCAACAATGTCAGCATCGAAGCTAGCGTAGCGGTCCCAAATTCGCTGATCTACCCCAATCCGGCTCATGATCAGCTACAAATCAAATTAACTGAGCGTTCTGCGAAGCAATACGAATGGAAACTAGTTGATATACAAGGTCGTACGTTGATAAATGGTGTCGAAAATCGTCCTGAATTTATCATTGACCTCAGTACACAAATGAGCGGATTGTATTTCGTAGTCATCAAGACCGAAGTGAGCATCACTAGCCATAAGCTCATACTGCAATAATCGCAGCACTCTTTTCCTTTTCATGCCTCATACAACTCTATCGGCAAGTCATCTGGATCAGCAAAGAAGGTGAATTTCTTGTGGGTGTTTTCATCGATCCTGATCGGTTCGGTAGGCACTCCAGCATCATTGAGGATTTTGATTTTCTCTTCGATATGATCTACTTCAAAGGCCAGATGCCGCAATCCGCGTGCTTCTGGCCTTGAGGTTCTTGAAGGTGGATCGGGAAAAGAAAACAGCTCGATGATATATTGTCCATTGAGGGCCAAGTCTAGTTTATAGGATTGCCTTTTTTCGCGATAGACTTCTCTGATGATTTTCAAGCCGAGGATTTCCGTATAAAAGTGTTTGGACTGAGCGTAGTCTGAGCAAATGATGGCAATATGGTGGACTTTATTTAGCATGATGGAGTTTGTTTTCTTCCGCTTCGCAGAACGCTCATATCGAACCACTAGCGATCACAGTTCTTGGCCGAAGGTCAACAAATTACTGTCAGGGTCAAGGAGGGAAAATTCTTTTTGCCCCCAAGGCTTGGTTTCTAAAGGCGCATTGGGGTGAATGGCCACCTGATTGTCCAAAAGCCGTTGGTACAGCCCTTCGATATCATTGGTTCGAATATAAACTTGGCCGTAATTTTCTTTGGGTTCAAGCTCTGTGAAGGTGAAAAAATGAATTTGAATATCATCCTTTTGCACCATCAAATAACCTTCATAATCAGCCCCACCAAACGGCAGGAAACCTAGCTTATTTAGATAGTAGTCCCTCGTGATGGCCTTATCGCGCATGGGCAATTTGGGATTGATGTTGGTAAGCATATTTTTTTGTTAGAAACGATAATTCGCCAATCTTAGTTAGACTTGTTAAGATATTCTTTTTTTCCTGCTTCGCAGAACGATTCTATCCATCTGGAACAGCATATCCGATATGCACTCACAGGAAAGGCGTTCTGCGAAGCAGCCTCATAAAAGAGACTAAGCATCGTGAGTACAAGATCTTGGGAAACTTATTGCTCGCCTTTTCTAAGCGAGCTCAGCAAGCACGGATCGTAAATCCAGACGTCGAGTATAGATATCTAAATTGCCATCAACATCTACCGGCCACACATCCTGCGGTTTGTCCCAACACAATTCTACGCCATTCCCATCAGGATCATCTAAGTATAAGGCCTCCGAAACGCCATGGTTGGCAAAGCCCGTAAATGGATAGCCAGCATCCTGCAAACGCTTATATACCTGCGCTAAATCCTTGCGACTAGGGTAGAGGATGGCAGTATGAAAAGTCCAGTAGCATTGGGCGCAGGAGCGGGACCATTTTTACTTTGCCAAGTATTGAGACCAATGTGATGATGATAGCCACCCGCCGATACAAAGGCCGCCTGATCACCAAAAGGGCTGATTATTTCAAAACCCAACAATCCGTGGTAAAAGTCTAAGGACTTTTGCAAATCTGCGACCTTGAGGTGCACATGACCGATTCTGGTATTGGCAGGGATTTTGTATTCTTCCATACTCTTGGGTTTGTTACAGGGATTTGTGCTGAGAGATTCAATATCAAATTATCGTTTTCCTGCGGAGAACGCTAGAGATTTTCAAATCGGTCAGCGATTTGGCCAACTTAGTCTCAATCATTATTCCCTCACAATGAGCTTGCGAGTGATTTCACCCTCCTCAGTTTCTAGCGAGATAAAATATATTCCCCCCTTGGCCAAGTGATCGATTGATGTGCTAAAGGTATTTTTGCCAATCAGTAGCTTCTCAAGCTTGATCTCTTCAACTAAGGCTCCCTGTTCATTGAAAATGACAAGGCTTATATCCTCCTTTTTTGTGAGATAAAACTCGACATTCAGTAATCCTTGATTAGGGTTAGGAAATATTTTGAAGTTCGATAGGCTTTTTACTTCATCCAACCAATCCTCCGCAGACGAAGTGCTAAGCTGTTTGATAAATACCTTGAATATTTGCTCACTGGCATCACTTTGAGACCCATTATTGGTAAAGAATATATTGGCCTCCGTACTACTGATCCCGCCATAGATATAACCTATTAAAGTTGTATCAGTTGTCAGCATATCTAATTTGAAAACCTCATTGTCAAAATGCGGAAAATCACGATTGGGAATAAACTCAGCCCCTGCTCCCAATAAAGTCGGCATTACTATCGCTAATTTAGATTCTGTCATTTTGCCAGTGCCGTCTCTTGTCACGCAGGCAATCGTATTGACAAAGGGTACGTTGTCATCTTGCATTAAAGTGCCATTATCATCATAAAACTGTGCTATACCACCAAAAAATACTGTATGCATTTCGTTGTTTGAGGCATCGTAAAAGGGTAAAGTTGGGCAATGGTAATGATTGTAGTATTGTTGAAAACTATCATTCACCGCATATCCGTTTGAGTCAACCGTAACGGAGTTTAAAAACGGCAAATTGACTGATGGTTGAAACACTCCCGAAAACATCGTAATCCCCTCACTGCCATCGGGTAGGATTTGAGGCTCAGCATTATAATCTCTACGGTGCAAATTGACGCTATCTATATGAGAAGGCTGATGGGTGATACTAATGGTCTTGCCATCATCTATGATTCTAAAAATCCGAATCGCATTAGTGTATTCCTGCACAAAACCGGGACCATGACTCGGACCCATCGGATTGTACCTGCCGATAAATTTTTGTCCCCCTAATAGATAATAGTCGTCATCTATTTTTTTCAGTTGTCCTCCTGTCACTTGAAAGTTCGGATCTGTAATCTGCCTGAAGTAACTCACAAAGTCAGTATTATTGATGACGGCATTGATGACATCAGGCACTTTGATCGCGCTGAGTTTATCGAAAGTAGTATGATCACCCAAAGTTGCGTTATAACCGTAACCACCGATACAATACAAATAATCACCCGATTGATAGAACTCCATATTGGTAGCACTTAATTGTTCTTGAATCGCTACCGGCAATGAACTAAGAGGAGCAGACCATTTTTGTTGCGTCAAAGGATCTACGACCAATAACTGATTATTATGTCCTGCTATATCAAACGCAGCAAAGGGTTGTCTTTGATGTAATCCATCAAGTCGGCCTCCTATGATCAGCCATTTGCCCTCGGCTTGTCCAAAAGCATAGGATTGTATCCCACCCAGTCCATTGATGCTGATTGGCTCAAGGATGATTTCAAAGTTGGGGCTTTGTGAGTAGAGATTCGGTGCAAGTATTAAACTCGCTATTAGAAAGAGTTGACTGAGTACTTTGGACATAGGAATGAGATTGAAAAACTGGCTTCGAAAAAATTGAGATGGATTAAAATCAGCCTACAATTAAACGAAAACCAAACTTTCATTCTGTGATCTAGGTCTCACTAAGCTTATGATTTTTCACAGTTTTGCCAAACACCGCTTCGCGGAACGATTGATTTTCTAGCCTAGCTCCGAAAGCAATGAAGTCAAATTGAGACGCTTGGTATACATATCCAGATTACCCTCAGAATCCATCGGCCATACATCCTGTGGTTTGTCCCAATACAACTCTACTCCATTACCGTCAGGATCATCTAGGTATAAAGCTTCCGAAACACCATGATCGGCAAAGCCCGTAAAAGGATACTCAGCATCCTGCAAACGCTTAAACACAAAGGCCAAATCCTTACG
>JBGCFA010000235.1:0-6760 GCA_045106675.1 Bacteroidia bacterium | reverse complement strand
TTTTTTCATGTCGACTCGAGATTAGCTAAATTTAAGTCTAATAGCTTTACACACATGAAAAAAAAATACATACTACTCGGATTAGTCGCATTCATCATTGCTGTGGTCGCTTTTGGACCCAGACCCAAATATACTGCTATCAAGGCCGAAAAAGCTACTATTTCGACAGCGTTAGCTGATTTAGAAGGCTTTGTCGCCCAGCGAGAATCTCGCGTCGAAAATATCAAGCCCGATAATGAAGCACGCTTCTATTGGGCGGATTCTGTACGCAAGACGCCTTATGCCATCGTCTATCTACATGGTTTCTCAGCCAGTCCGATGGAAGGCGCCCCTATACACCGTGAGATCGCGGCTCGTTATGCTTGCAATCTTTATGTACCGCGTTTATTTGGTCATGGACTGACGGAGCCAGAAGCGCTGGAAGGCTTAACGCCTCAAAAGTTGATTACATCCGCCGAAGAAGCACTTGCCATTGGACATGAGATAGGAGATAAGGTGATTTTGATGTCTTGTTCGACTGGAGGTACGCTTTCTATCTATCTCAGTGCGCAACATCCCGAATTGGTGGAGGCTCAACTATTATTTAGTCCTAATATCGCGATCGCTGCGCCGACTGCGCCTTTGGCAACTGGACCTTGGGGCAGAGAACTCGTCGCTTCTATGGTGGGAGAAAGACGCGAAATCACTAGCGAAGAGAAAGACGATCCATCTGCAAAGTATTGGTCAAAAAGCTATTCTATTGATGCCTTGATCGCGCTACAGAGTTTGCTTGATCAGAGTATGACTGAAGAAACTTGGACTGCTATCAAGCAGCCTTATTTGCTCGCTTGCTATTATAAAGACGAAGAAAAGCAAGATCCTGTCGTTTCAGTGGCGGCCATGCGTGAGTTTGATCAGCTAACGAAGACTCCAACTGATCAAAAGCGTTTTGTCGAGTTCGCGGATGTCTCAGATCATGTGTTTATTTCTGATATCAAAAATGATGATTTGAGTTCCGTACGAAAGACTAGTTTTTCCTTTATGGAAGAAGTTTTAGGTTTATCTGTTTCTGCTGCTTCTTCTGCCCAAGATTGATGCGTACATTTGCGCGCGAATCATATTGCTATGAATTGGAATACGCAGTTTTCTCGCCAGTCAATCTGGACCAAAGCCATCTCAAATCAAGCTGAAAAGCAAAAGGTCGCCGACCAAATTGCAGCCAAAGCCCAAGATGGGCAAGTGATTGGTGCTGGCTCTGGCTCAACCTCCTTTTTAGCGCTGCAAGCCATCAGTAAGCGCATGAAAGAGGAAGGCTTACGCATCAAAATGGTGCCAACCTCCTACGAGATAGAAGTGATTTGCGCGCAATTAGGTGTTCCTACGGCGACTTTATTAGAAGCCAAACCCGATTGGTATTATGACGGTGCTGACGAAGTCGATCCGCATGGCAATCTGATCAAGGGCAGGGGAGGAGCAATGTTGCGGGAGAAACTTGTGCTCAGTGCGAGCGAAGAGGCTTTCATTTTGGTGGACCCTTCTAAATTTGTCACCCAGCTTGGCGAGAAGTTTGCCGTTCCGGTGGAGATTGTTCCTGAGGCGATCCACCTTGTGGAACGCGGCCTCACTCAGCTAGGAGCCAACGACATTAAGTTGCGCATGGCGGCCCAAAAAGATGGTCCTGTCATCACTGAAAACGGTAATATCATCCTTGAAGTACGCTTTGATCATGTCGGTGATGAGATGGAAGGCGCGATCAAGTCTATCATTGGTGTGGTAGAGTCGGGCTTGTTTATCGGTTATGATGTCCAAGTGATTTCTCCTGAGTCCTGATGGATCATGTCTCTTTTGTCTAAAATATTATTTTCTGGCCGTGGTTGGAAGCTGCAAATCGATCCTTTTGCCGCTCCAGCAGTCGCGGAATTACTCGGCAATACAATTTGGGGCACCAAAGGCGGTATTCGGTATAGTCATACCGATGGCTTAGACAAAGTCAATAAGCTCGCCGATACTACTTATCTCACTCTATGGCGAGAATCGGAGATTCGGGCCTGTGTCGGTTTTGTGCGAAAGGAGCTGCAATCCTCAGAGCTAGAGATACTCCCAGCTTATTATATCAGATATTTAGCGGTTGCCGCTCAATGGCAAGCCCAAACCACTAGTGGAAGCCAGCAAGGCAAAAACAAAGCTCGGCAAGGCGGCAATCGACTCTTTCGCAAGAAGTTCGCAGAACTATATGAGGATGCCGATTATTGGCGTGATCAAGTGAACTTGGCTCAGCCTGTTTGCTTCTATGCCTATGTGGTGATGGACAATGATCGCTCGGCCAATCTGGTCCTCAGCAATGGATTTGAGGTCTTGCGCTCCTTTCGTACGATGGTTTTTAGTCGTTTTAGACCCAAGCGTTCACCGAAGGTGCGCAAAATAAAAAGCCACGAAATACCGGAAATCGAAGCCAAACTCAAATCCTTCTATCAAGAATACTCTTATAGCGCTGCCGACTTGAGGATCCAGCATGATTATTATGTATGGGAAGAAGAAGGAGAGATTATCGCAGGAGTGCAAGCCCAAACCATCAAATGGACCATCGAAGAAATACCGGGTCTTGCGGGTAAAATAGCGATGAATGTCCTGCCAAAAGTTGGTTTTTTAAGACGGATTCTCAATCCAGAGGATTTTCGCTTTGCGGGTTTGGATGCTTTGTTTTATCAGCCGGGCGCAGCAAGCTTATTACCCTTGCTTTATGAGCATATATTAGCTGACTTAGGCCTGCACATCTCGATGATATGGTTTGATGACCAAACGCATTTGTACGATGATTTTGTAACTCTTCCCGCCAAGCAAAAGGGTTTGCTTAGTCAGATTGTGCAAGGAGCAGGAGCCGCACATTTTTTGGCTCGTAGTGATGAGGCTGTTTTAGATCGCGGCCTTGCCGAACGCTTAAAATCAAGACCCCACTACATTCCCGTCGGCGACCTTTCTTGAGCGCCATATCAGCCATAATCCAAAGAGTACGATAGGGATACTCAACCACTGGCCCATATTGAGCAGAATAGAAGCTTCAAAGGCTTCTTGCCCAGGCTTTAAAAACTCGATCAAAAAACGAGCAGTAAAAGTCAACGACAGAAATACTCCCGTCAGGAAACCGAGCTTTTTGCCCCCGTCTTGACGAAAGTAGAGATAGAACAAAAAAGCAGCAATGGCAAAATAACAGATCGCTTCATATAACTGAGCGGGATGTCGGCCCATCGTTTCGCCTCGCAAGACAAATTGTACCGCCCAAGGGACATCTGTAAAATTGCCTACGATCTCTTGATTGAAAAAATTACCTACTCGGATCAAACCCGCCGTGATGGCTGTGGGCAATACCACTCGATCGCTTCCCCACAATACAGGCTTTTTGCTCACCCATTTTGAAAAGATAAAGAAGGCGAGAATCATCCCAATAAATCCACCATGACTGGCCATACCACCTTTCCAAAACATCAGCGCCTCCCAAGGCCGTGAAAGATAGCGTTCCGGCTCAGCCGGGAGATCATAAAAAAAGACGTGGCCCAATCTGGCACCCAATACAGAACAAAGCACCAATATCAACAACAGCCAATCTAGCCAAGCTTCATCTTCTCCCTCACGACGGAAAATCTTTTGCATGACGAAATAACCGATCGCAAAACCACTCGCCCAACATAGGCCGTACCAACGGACACTCAATGGTCCAATCGTAAAGATCTCTGGAGGAAGACTAAAAGGAATTTGTAAGAGCATTAAGACTGCTTTTCGTGAGTTTGAGATTTAAACCTGCCTTTGCTAAAGATACGAATGCCGCTGTCCAGCCCTTTGCGCTTCTCCAATTGCTCTTCTTCGGACAAGTGGATAAACTCATGACAATCTTCAGAGCAGGTGCCTTCATATTTAGTCGCGCATTCTTCACATTGGATAAAGAGGAGGTTGCAACTAACGCTTTTGCAGTTGGTATGGGTGTCGCAGGACTTGCCACATTGGTGACAGTGAGCGATGACGTCTTCAGTAATACGTTCGCCTAGGCGCTCATCAAAAACAAAATTTTTGCCGATAAACTTGTTCTCTAGCTCTTCTAACTCTACATCGTGGGCATACTTGATGATGCCACCTTCTAGTTGGTAAACCTTGTCAAAGCCTTTGTGCTTGAACCAAGCGCTTGCTTTCTCGCATCTGATGCCGCCTGTGCAATACATCACGATATGCTTGTCGCGATGCTCTTCGAGCATATCTTCGATAATGGGGAGCGACTCCCTAAAGGTATCGACATCTGGTGTTACTGCACCTTGGAAATGTCCCACTTCAGATTCATAATGATTGCGCATATCAATCAATATACTGTCCTCTCGACTGATCAACTCATTGAATTCAGAAGCTTTTAAGTGAATACCGGCAGCACTGGAATCGAAACTCTCGTCATTCAAACCATCTGCAACTATCTTCGGTCGAACTTTGATTTTAAGCTTGAAAAATGATTTGCCATCATCATCAAAGGCAATGTTCAATCGCAGATTATCTAAAAAGGGAATACTATCTAAATGGGTCTCAAATTCACTCCAATTGGCTTGGGGAACGGATATTTGGGCATTGATACCTTCGGCGGCTACATAGATGCGACCCAAGACGCCTATGGCATCCCAATTTCTGAATAATTCGTCGCGAAATTGTTGCGGATCTGCTATTTGGGCATATCGATAAAATGAGACCGTTAGCCGTTCTTCAGTGCTCTCAGCCATCGCTGCTTTGAGCTCTTCTCGGTTGATCTTATTGAACAGTGCCATGGGAAATGTAAGTTTTATTGTGAATTTCCGTTGAAATTGTAAATATTTGGCAGCGATTAAGCGCGTTATAATTACGCAAAATGAAAACAAAGCTCCTGTATTCCTGTCTGTTTACTCTGTTGTTCTTTACTATTTTTCCTGCCTGTAGGCAATTCGAGGGCGATCCTGAACTGTCTAGCGCCGACAAAGATACGGAGTCTGTCGCGCAATCACCAATGACTTTGTACGGTATCCCTTTAGATGGGATGCAGGTTTCGAAGGCTACTTTTGTGGCAAATGAGAATCTTTCTGAAGTTTTGATGCGCTATGGGGTTACCGCCGGAACCATCGCAAAAATCGGTTCGCTCTCGCGAGAAGATTTCAATGTCAGACATTTACAAGCGAACAAATCTTATACGGTTATTCATCCACTCGATAGCAATGCTACCGATTGTACTTTTATCTATCATCCCAATGCGATTGACTATGTCGCGCTTCGATTGGAAGATAGTGTATCCGTATTTAGAGGGCAAAACGCAGTGGACACGCTACAACATAGTCTCTCTGGCTCGATCAACAGCTCTCTCTATGAGTCGATTATTGAAGCGGGTGGTTCGCCACTCCTTGTCAATAAACTCGCAGATGTATATGCGTGGGCGATAGACTTTTTTGGCCTTCAAGTGGGAGACTCCTACAAACTGGTATATGAATCTTATGCCGTAGAGGGCGAAGCGGCCGGCTTGGGTGATATTCAAACCGCAGTCTTTACGCACAATAACAAAGACCTCTTTGCTTTTTCTTTTGATCAAGGCGAAGGCAGTGAATATTTTGATGAAGCTGGCAATAGCTTACGCAAGACCTTTTTGAAGGCTCCTTTGCAGTTTAGCCGCATTAGCTCTCACTTCTCTTATAGCAGATTGCATCCGATTTTGAAGATTCGCAGACCTCATTTGGGTGTTGACTATGCCGCTCCTCGCGGAACGCCGGTATATTCGGTTGGCGATGGCACCGTAATCTCTATGGGTTACAGTGGTGGCGCTGGTAACATGATCAAGATCAAGCATAACGGTAATTTCATGACCGCTTATCTGCACCTCAATGGATATGCAAAGGGCTTGAGTAAAGGCAAAAGCGTTCGGCAAGGCCAGCTTATCGGCTATGTCGGTAGTACGGGACTCTCTACTGGGCCGCATTTGGATTTCCGCTTTTACAAAAACGGCAAAGCTGTTGATCCTTTAAAAATTGACCCTCCGTCTTCAAATCCGATTGACGTAGCCTGCTCGCCTGAATATCAGGAAGTGATGAAGCAGTTTATGCAGATGTTAAAGGTCATCCCCGAAAATGAAACGATTGTCTTGGTTTCTGCTCAGACTTATGAGCAAGAATCAGAGACACAAACTATACTTAATTAATCACACTAAAATACTATAAGCATGAGTGTTAGAGCGAAATATGAAGCCGTCTTGAAATTAGGCGAAGAGCTATCTGTGAAAGACGGATTTGTAGAGGAAGCGGAAGGCAAACTTCGCATTGGTGGAACAGCTCATACCCAGTATGACAAAGACCAAATGTGGGACAAAATCAAAGAAATCGGCGGAGAAGCGCCTTTAGATATCGAAGCAAATATCCAAGTAGAAGAAACGTCTTACTACACTAAGCATACTGTTCAAAAAGGCGAGTCTTTGTCATTGATCGCTAAGCGCTACTTCAAAGATCCTATGAAATATAAGGCGATTTTTGAGGCGAATCGTGACGTCTTGAAAGATCCTAATGTGATCCATCCTGACCAAGAGTTGACGATCCCTAATATGGGCTAGTCATTTGCTTACAAAGTATATAAGCGTTGGCCCTATGGTCAGCGCTTTTTTTATGCTCCTCGCTTCGCGGAACGCGAGAGTTGGTAGTAAGTAGTTCGGGAGATCAACTTCCCAGAATTTCTCTCTACTCTCTACTAGTCCCTATCGATGCGACGACGATAGTAGGGAATGGCGTAGCCGAACGCTACC